>CAYSQR010000023.1:13917-18817 GCA_964433195.1 uncultured Kaistella sp.
TGCATGCTTACTTACCCATTGATCTTGCTGTCGAAACCAGTCAACCCCAATTTTTTAGTAAGACTGCAAAGATAGATAATTTTTTTGTTTGAGAGTTTGAAAGTGGGTGAGTTGGGGAATGGAAGTTTTTAATCATAAAAATTTTAACAATCAAAATCTCCCGAAATGATAAAAATCTCTTAAAACACGTTAAGTACGGTTAAACTTTTAAAAACCAATGAAAAAGAAATTTACTTTTAACAAAAAATTTCAGCCGGTGAAAACAAAATTATTTTTTTTGTTCTTTATTTTCGTTTCGGTTTCAGCATTTTCTCAGGAATATATTTTCGGGAAAACTTCCTCGGAATTTGGCGAAGAATTGGGCAATACCATTATCATTAATACAAGAACCGATGAAAAAGTGCTTTCCGATAAAAACGGAAATTATATGATTGCAGCAAAACTTTCGGATGAACTTCGTTTCGTGAAAAACGGCTATGAAAGAAGTTCGGTAAAAATCGCTCCGGAAAATTATTCCAAACCGCTGAATATTTTACTGGAGAAATCGGCTTATTTAATTGAGGAAATTGAACTCGCTTTCAACCCGACCGGAAATCTAAAGAAAGATGTGAAATCTTTAAATCCACCAAAAAAAGTTGTGGCACTGAATTCTTCAATGGATTCTTATATGAAAACTCCGCCAACAGAAGTTGCTCCGAAACTTACCACACCATCTTCTTTTAAACAACGGGATTTCACCGAAGGAACAGGAAATATTTTAGGAGTTATAACCGCAATTACCGGACTCATCAAGAAAGCGACGACAGAACCTTTAACCAAAGCAAATTATGCAGAAACTCAGGAATTTTACCGAAGGATTAAAAATACAATGGATTTGAGCTTCTACACCAAATACGGTTTTGATGAAGAAGAAATCGACCGCTTTCTGATTTATGCAGACCAATCTTATGAACTCGCCAGAAAATACAGAAAGAATTTTGATATTGCGAAAATTGATGAAGCTATGAAATTGGCGTTTAAAGAATACATTAAAACAAGAAAAACGAAAGGTTAAACAAATCTTAATAAACGTTAATAAAATCATAATTTTTTGGAATAAGATTTGATACAATAAATTCAATGACAAAGTGTTATTAATTTAAACCTCAATCAAATCCATCTTTTTATTATGAACAAAAACATTATCGCTATTGCGGTTGCTGCTCTCGGTTTCGTTATCGGAATCGGGATTTTGGGAAGTGCCATCAAAAACCGCAACAAATCCGAAAATACCATTTCCGTTACCGGATTGGGAACAAACAAATTCACTTCCGACCTTATTGCGTGGAACGGAAATTTTTCCCGAAACAGCTTCGAGCTGAAATCTGCTTATGACCAACTTGCCAACGACAGAAAAGTCATCGAAAACTATCTCGCTTCCAAAGGAATACCGAAAAACGAAATGGTTTTTTCTGCAGTAGATATTCAGAAACAGTACAATTACGGAAGCGATGCAAACGGAAGAAGCATTCAGACTTTCGCCGGTTATCAGCTTTCACAAAGCGTTTCCATAGATAGCAAAGATGTAGCAAAAGTCGAAAACCTTTCAAGAAACATTACCGAAATCATCAATCTGGGAATAGAATTTACTTCTTCGCCACCGAATTATTTCTATACCAAATTAGCCGATGTAAAACACCAAATGATTGCAGATGCCACAAAAGATGCAAAACAACGTGCCGAAAAAATCGCAGAAAATGCAGGAAGCAAACTCGGAAAACTGAAAAAAGCAACGATGGGAGTTACACAAATTACCGCTCCAAACTCCACCGAAGAATATTCCTACGGAGGAACTTTCAATACCTCTTCCAAAGATAAAGAAGCGAGTATTACTATAAAATTGGAATACGAAGTGGATTGATTAAAGCTATTTAGATATAAACAGTTTCATAGATTTCCCTGACCAAAATCTCCAAATTTTCAGGAACGAAATTTGCCATTAAATACAGATTCAGAGAACTTTTACCTTCATCATAACTTGGTTGAAGGTAATTTTTTTTGATGATTGCAAAACCGTTTCTTTTGTAAAAGCCAATTCTTCTTTTGGCGGTTTCATCTAAAGTTTCCGGTTCGGATTCTAAAATGATTTTCCCGAAATTTTCCTTTAAAACCGCTAAAATCCTTTCTCCGAATTTTTGATTTCTGAATTCCTCGAAAACCTCGAAATGCTCTAAAAAATGGAACCCCGAAAGTTCCCAGATTACCGCATAACCAATCGTTTCGTTTTCTTTATTAATATGAAAGACAAAAGCATCCGGATTTTCAGCCAAAGCTAAAAACTGCTCTTTGCATCTTCGCTCATCTTCCGGAAAAGTTTTTTCGTAAATATTGAAAATCCTCGAAATTTTTTTGCGGGTCTGTAATTCTTCAAGCCAAATCATAAAATTCGAGTAATTCGCAAAAATCCGTGCAATTTGTATTATAAATCAAAAACACCCGGTCTTCTTGTAATAAACATATCCTTAATCCAAAGCAAAAAAGCCAAACCGAGATAAAAGAGAAAAAAAACTCCAGCTGTTGCAAAAGTGGAGTAGATGAAAAACACCCGCAGTTTCGACACGGGAATTCCCAACTTTGCTCCCATTCTGGTGAGAACACCGAACCATTGTCTTTCCATTTTGTGCCTTAAATTGCTGAGCATTTTTTTAATTATTAAAGTCCAAAGATAATTATTTAAGAATCATTTCATCCATTAATATTTTGCACTCATCTGAAATATAATTTCGCCGCCATTTGCAATATCCGAATGCTTCAGAATATGGTTCCTGATTTCTTTTCCGTTAACTAAAATTTTAGAAACATACACATTTTGCTCCGATTGGTTTTCGGTTTTGATTGTTAAAATTTTACCGTTTTCTAAATTTATTTTCGCAGATTTTATGATGGGCGAACCGAATTGATATTCATCTGAACCCGGCAAAACGGGATAAAATCCGAGTGCCGAAAAAATGTACCACGCACTCATTTGTCCTGCATCATCATTTCCGCAAAGTCCGTCTGCTTCGTGTGAATACATTTTCCGCATAATCATTCTTATGCGTTCCTGCGTTTTCCGGGCATCATTGGTAAAATTGTACAGATACGGAATATGATGTCCCGGTTCGTTGCCGTGAACATAATTCCCGATGATTCCGTCGCGGGTAATATCTTCGTTTTTTTCGATGTATTTCTCGGCGATTTCTGTGGTGAAAATATCATCTAAATGTTTTGAGAATTTGTTTTTTCCGCCCATCATTTTTATCATTTCGGGTATGTTTTGCGGAACGTAAAGTCCATAGTTAAAAGCATTTCCTTCAATAAACCCTTGTCCGTGAGTATCCATAGGATCAAATTCTTTTTTGAAATTTCCGTCGGAAAGTTTCGGGTGCATAAATCCGGATTTTGAGTTATAGACATTCTGGTAATTTTCGCTGCGTTTTGCATATTGAGCTTCTGTATTTTTATCGCCCGATTTTTTCGCAATCTGTGCAATACACCAATCGTCATAAGCATATTCCAAAGTTTTTGAAACGGACGAACTGCTTTTGTCTTCAGGAACATAACCGTATTTCAGGTAATATTCGATTCCGTCGTAATATGTTAAGTTTGAAGAATTGATACTTGCAGACAATAGGGAACTCAAATCTGCATTTGTTGTTCCTTTTGCAACAGCATCTGCTAAAACGGAAACTGCGTGATAACCAATCATACACCAATTTTCATTCGCATAATGCGACCAAATTGGTAATGCTTTGTGTACGCTTTGATGATAATGAGCCATCATCGAGTGAATAAAATCGTTGTTTTTTTTGGGCTGAATAATATTGTAAAGCGGATGCAAAGCACGATAAGTGTCCCAAAGCGAAAAAACAGTATAATTCGTAAATCCGTCGGAAGTGTGGATGTTTTGATCGAGACCGAGATATTTCCTGTCTGTATCTTCATACAAAACCGGCGACATCATCGTGTGATAAAGTGCGGTGTAGAATGTTTTCTTGTCGTTTTCATTCATTGTTTCCACCTGAATTTTCTGTAATTCTCTTTCCCATTTTACTTCGGTTTCTTTTTGAGTTTTTTCAAAATTCCAATGCGGAATTTCTGCCTCTAAGTTTTTCATCGCACCCGAAGTTGAAGTAGGCGACAATGCGAATTTTACCAGAATTTCTTCATTCTCTTCGGTATCGAAATCGAAGTAGGCACGGATTTGTCTTCCTGCAAATTCGGGAAAATTTTCATTCTCGTTGAATTTTCTGTAAAAGCCATTGTATTCTGTTTTTTCGTAGCGTTTTCTGCCATAATTTTTAAAGGGTTTTGAAAATTTCATTGCAAAATAAACTTTCCTTGTTCTTGCCCAACCTGTAGTTTCACGATAGCCTACAACAGTTTGGTGGTCTTCTACTCTTACAAAAGTCCAAACATTTTTGCTGTCGTAATTATAAATATTAGACATTAAATCCAAAATAATATGCGATTCCGAAGATTTTGGAAAAGTATATCGGTGGAAACCAACTCTTTCCGAAGCAGTGAGTTGTGCTTTAATTCCATAATCATCCAAAAAAACTTCATACAATCCGGGACTTGCTTTTTCGGTATTTTTTGAAAATTGGGAATGGTATCCACTTCCTGGAACATCTGCTTTTCCCGGTTCCAAATTCAATTTTCCGTTTGTCGGCATCATTAGGAAATCTCCCAAATCCGAATGACCGACTCCGCTGAAATGCGTATGGGAAAACCCGAAAATAGTTTGGTCATCGTATTGATAACCAGAGCAATAGCGATAAGTTTCGGGATTGTAATTTCCATTGGCTGCATACGGAACCTGATTGGTTTCCGGAGAAATCTGCACCATTCCGAAAGGAGCCGTTGCTCCGGGGAAAGTGTG
>CAYSQR010000024.1:0-18137 GCA_964433195.1 uncultured Kaistella sp.
TATTTTTCCATCAAAGATTTTGCGTGATTGATGACCTCGTTTTTGGTATTGATTTCATCATTCTGTTCTTTGATTTCGTTCCGGAATTTCTCTGCTCTTTTTTCCAGACCTTCGATTTCTATTTCCAAATCTTCTACTTCAATAGGAAGTTCGCCTCTTGTATTGCGGATTTCGTCTAATCTGGAATCGATGATTTGCAGGTCGTACAAAGCTCTTAACTTATCTTCAACGGAGATTTCTACAATTGTTTTTTTAGCCATATTTTATAAAAAATAATTTACAGGGTTGGTTTTCTCGGTAGATTTTGAGATTGCAAAGGTAGTAAATTTTTGTGATAAAATTTCAACCAATTGTTCGGTTACAAATTGTTCGGATTCAAAATGTCCGATGTCGCAAATCAGCATTTTTCCTTCTGCCTGAAAAAAATCGTGGTATTTTACATCTCCGGTTAAATAAGCATCACAATTTTGCGAAATTGCAGCTTGGATTCCGCTTGCTCCGCTTCCTCCCAAAACACCGATTTTCCTGATTTTTTTTGGATTAAAATCCGAATGACGAATCATTTTTAAATTAAATTTTTCCTTCACGAATTTTAGAAATTCCGTTTCATCCATTTCGTTTTCCAAATCGCCGAATCTTCCCAAACCAAGATATTGGTTTTCGTTTTCTAAATTGATGATTTGGTAAGCAACTTCTTCGTATGGATGTGCAGATTTCATTGCAACGGTAATTTGGTTTTGCTTAAAATTTTCAAAAATCACGGAAATCATTTCTTCATCAGTATTTTCCCGAATATTTTTAGTTCCCGAGAATGGAGTAGAACCTTCAATCGGTCGGAAAGTTCCATTTCCCGAAACCGAAAAACTGCATTCGTCATAAAAACCGATATTTCCTGCACCTGCTTCAAACAAAGCGTTTTTTACTTTTTCGGAATATTCTTTAGGAACAAAGACTTCCAGTTTTCTTAGATTTTGATTTTTAGGCATCAAAATTTTCTGATTCTTTAATCCCAATTTTTCGCAGATTCCGAAATTTACCCCGAAATAATCATTATCGAATGCAGTGTGAACTGCATAAACTGCGATTTTGTTTTCAATGGCTTTTAAAACGGTTCTTTCCACATAATTTTTTCCGGTAATGGATTTTAGTCCCGAAAAAATAATCGGATGAAAAGCGACAATCAGGTTCAGGTTTTTGGAAACCGCTTCTTCTACCACATTTTCCAAAGCATCGTGGCAAACAAGGATTCCCGAAATTTCCCGTTCAGGATTTCCGCATAAAAGTCCGTTATTATCAAAATCTTCCGCTTGTTTTGCGGGGATTATTTTTTCAAATTCCGGAATAAATTCTTTAATTTTCATAGAAAGTTTTGGGATAACGAAGATATAAATTTTAAATAATTCTGAAAACTGATTTAAAAAACAAAAATTAGGATTCATCTTATCTGCAATTTATTTATGTTTGTATTGAATTTAGAAGATTATGGAACGAGAACACAATTATCTTCCCGAAAGAACCAAATGGAAAAAGACGATTTTCAGGATTATTTTTAAATCCGATACAAAGCTGGGCAAACTTTTTGACCTCATTTTGCTGGTTCTTATTTTCCTGAGCACTTTCATTGCTATGATGGAAAGTATAAGAATTTATGACGCAAAACTTCATCGTTTTTTTGTGGTATTGGAAATCGTAATTACCATATTTTTTACGGTAGAATATGTTTTGAGGATTGTAACCAACCAAAACAAGAAAGACTATATTTTCAGCTTTTTCGGGATTATTGATTTTCTTGCAATACTTCCTTTTTATCTGAGCTTGTTTTTTCCGATTACCAAATATTTTCTTATTCTAAGGATGCTGAGAATGCTGAGAATTTTCAGGATTCTGAATCTTATGGATTTTATGAATGACGGTTATCTGATTGTAAAAGCTCTGAAAAACAGCTCGAGAAAAATATATATATTTCTACTTTTTCTGATGATTTTTTCGGTCGTTGTAGGTTCATTGATGTTTATGGTAGAAGGACAGAGAGAAGGTTTTGAGAGTATTCCGCAGAGTATTTATTGGGCGGTAGTTACGGTAACAACGGTAGGTTACGGAGATGTTTCTCCCGAAACATCGCTGGGAAAATTTTTTGCGATTGTATTGATGCTTGCAGGATATTCCATCATCGCAGTTCCTACGGGAATTGTAACGGCAGAAATGCGGAACAAAAGACAAAACAGTGAATTGGTTTGCGACCGATGCGGAAACGATGATATAGATGATGATGCGAGATATTGCAAAAAATGCGGAGAGAAAATTGTTTGAAATTCAAAGTTCATTCCTGATTTCCATAACGATACAATCGAAATCATTCATCATTAAAATATAAAAAACGCTTCACGAAAGTGAAGCGTTTCTTTCAATTCTTTAAGAAAAAATTAATAATGACCTTTCTCCACAAAATGTGCAGCAATCTTCTCTGTTAATGCCACAATATTCGGAGTATTCGTATATTTTGTAAACCTTCTCAATCCGGAAAGCATCATTCTCTGTTCATCGCCTTCTGCGAAAGAAACGATTCCTTCTTTTGCCGCAACAATGATTTTCTCCCCGGCTTTGTAAAGATTCAGTTGAGCCATTGCAACTTCTAAAGAATCGGCTGCAAAACTTTTTTCTGCTCTTAAAATTGCAGATTCCGCCATATAGATTTGATTCAGGATTTCGGAAGCGTTTAATAATAAATGTTGCTGTTTCTCAATATCCATCATATATTTCTGCAAAGCTGCACCGGAAACCATTAGGAAAACCTTTTTCAGATTGGCGATAATTGCTTTTTCTTCGCTCATAAATTCGGAATAATCGGGAACTTCAAAAGACGGAATTCCCATTAATTCTTTAGAAATCGCCATTGCTGGAGAAAGCAAATCGAGTTGACCTTTCATTGCACGTTTTATCAGCATTCCTACTGCGAGAAGCCGGTTGATTTCATTAGTTCCTTCATAAATTCTGGATATTCTGGAATCTCTCCACGCTGCTTCCATTGGTGCATCTTCGGAGAATCCCATTCCGCCGTAGATTTGCACTCCTTCATCGGCAGTATGTTGGGTTAAATCCGAAACGAAAACTTTTAGAATTGAACATTCTACTGCAAATTCTTCAACGCCTTTCAGTTCCGCTTCCTGATGGTTCATTCCGCCTACAACGAGCTCATCAATTTTATCCTGAACATCTTTTGCCGCTCTGTACGAACCAGCTTCTGCAACGAAAATTCCGGTTGCCATTTCCGCCAGTTTTTTTCTGATCGCCCCGAAAGTGTTGATGGAAACACCAAACTGTTTTCTTTCGTTGGAATATTGAAGAGAATGATTTAAAATTCTTCTTTGTCCGTCGAGGTTTGCAGCAGCTAATTTAATTCTTCCTACATTCAAAGCGTTCAAAGCGATTTTGAAACCGTTGTTTCTTTCGCCCAAAAGATTTTCAACCGGAACTTTCATATCATTAAAGAAAACCTGTCTTGTTGAAGACGAACGAATCCCTAATTTATGTTCTTCTTCGCCGAAAGAAAGTCCTTCTGTTCCTGCTTTTTCTACGATGAAACCGGTAATGTTTTTATCATCATCAATTTTAGCAAAAACAATGAAAATCTCTGCAAAACCCGCATTGGAAATCCACATTTTTTGTCCGTTGATGATATAATGTTTTCCGTCTTCGGAAAGTTTGGCTTTTGTTTTTCCGGAATTTGCATCAGAACCAGCATCCGGTTCAGTTAAGCAATACGCCCCGAATTTCGTTCCTGTCGCCAAATCCGGAAGGTATTTTTTCTTTTGTTCTTCCGTTCCGTAGAGCAGGATAGGAAGCGTGCCGATTCCGGTGTGAGCTCCGTAAGCGGTTGCTAATGAGCCGTTTCCGCCGGAAACATAATCGCAAGCCAACATCGTGGAAACGAATCCCATTCCCAAACCGCCGTATTCTTCGGGAACGGCAACTCCGAGAAGTCCCAATCCGCCCAACTGACGCATTTTTTCTTCAGTTAAAGCATAATCTTTTTTCTCGAATCTTTCGTGGTAAGGAACCACTTCTCTGTCGATGAATTCTTTCGCAGAATCACGAAGCATTTTTTGTTCTTCGCTCAGTTCTTCAAGCGTGAAAATTTCTTTTGCAGAAGTTTCTTTAATCAAGAATTCTCCGCCTATTAAGTTTGCCATATTTTTTGGTTTTTTTATTGTAATGATTTTTTAATTTAATCTTCGTGCTTTAATCTTTACTCTTAAAGCAATTCAAAAATACTCGCTGCACCTTGTCCGGTTCCTACGCACATTGAAACCATTCCGTATTTGTCGCCGCGTTTTCTCATTTCGTCAAGAAGCTGAACGGTTAATTTCGTTCCGGTGCAGCCAAGAGGATGACCGAGTGCGATTGCACCACCGTTTACATTCAGGATTTCAGGGTTTAAGTTTAATTCTTTTTTAATCGCAACCGATTGAGAAGCGAATGCCTCGTTCAATTCAATTAAATCAATATCTTTTAATTCCAATCCTGCTTGTTTCAATGCTTTTGGAATGGCGTAAATAGGACCCATTCCCATAATTCTCGGTTCCAAACCTGCAGCGGCGTAAGCGACTAATCTTGCTTCGGGTTCTAATCCTAATTCTTTCATCATTTCTTCGCTCATTACAATCACGAAAGCAGCACCGTCACTCATTTGAGAAGAATTTCCTGCGGTTACACTTCCTCCGTTTGCGAAAACCGGGCGAAGTTTTGACAAACCTTCCAAAGAAGTATCTTTTCTCGGACCTTCATCTACCGAAAAATCGAATTTTTTAGTCTGCATTTTCTGGTTTTCATCCAAGAAATTATATTCCACCGGAATCGGAACGATTTGGTTTTTGAATTTTCCTTCTTCGTTGGCTTTTAATGCTTTTTGATGAGATTCAAAAGCGAACTGATCTTGTTCTTCTCTTGAAATATTGAATTGCTTTGCAACTTCTTCCGCAGTATAACCCATTCCCCAATAGTAATCGGGATTGGTTTTGGCAATTTCTGTTTCCGGAACAGGTTTGTAGCCACCCATCGGAATGTAACTCATTGATTCTGTACCACCTGCAATAATACAATCCGCCATTCCTGCCTGAATTTTTGCCGAAGCAATCGCAATCGCTTCCGAACCTGAAGCGCAATATCTGTTCACGGTAACTCCGGGAACTCGGTCGGTATTTAATCCCATTAAAGAAATTAAACGGGCGACATTCAACCCTTGTTCAGCTTCGGGCATTGCGTTTCCTACGATTAAATCATCGATTCTGTTTTTGTCTAATTGTGGAACTGAAGCCATCAGTTTTTCGATAACTGTTGCCGCTAAAACATCGGGTCTTGTAAATCTTAAACTTCCTTTTGGTGCTTTTCCAACGGCAGTTCTGTAACCTTTTATGATGTATGCTTGTTTCATTGTATAGATTTTAGAAATTAGAGGTTAGAAGTTAGATTCTAACCATTCATTAAATTTGTTTTGAATTTGTAAATCATCTTTTGAATTTCTGTTAATATATTTAATAAGGGCTGAATTTCTTCCTCGCTTTTGAAATTTAAATCAACTAATAAAATTAATTGAGTTTCTAACTCATAGCTTGAACCATTTGCGATTCCTAAAAATTGATAAAATTCTTTAGGATTATTTCTTCCAGCACCTTCTGCAATATTAGAAGGAATTGAAACTGCACATCTTCTAATTTGTGAGATAAGTCCATACTTTTCGGTTGAAGGAATATTTTCAGTTAATAGATAAATATCTTTAACCAAAATCATTGACTTCTTCCAAATAAGTAAATCTCGTAATCTGTGCGTTTTCATCTAACTTCTAATGTCTAATATCTAACTTCTAATTCCTAAGTGGTTTTCCATTCTGCAACATATATTGTATTCTCTCCAAAGTTTTTCTTTCGCCGCACAATTGAAGGAAAGTTTCTCTTTCAAGATTCAATAAGTATTGTTCTGTAACAACGGTTGGTTCGGAAAGATTTCCTCCGACTAAAACATTGGCGAGTTTGTCTGCAATTTTTTTGTCGTGTTCGGAAATAAAATTTCCTGTCAACATTTGATCTGTTCCAACGTAGAACATTCCTAAAGCATCTTTACCAAGAACTTTTACCGTCTGTTCGATGGGTTGCGTGTAACCTTGTTCAGCCATTAATTTCGCCAATTTTTTAGCTTCGGCAATCTGACGTTTTTTATCAACAACTACGATGTCTTTTCCTTTTTCCAGAATTCCCATATCGAAGGCTTCGTAAGCGGAAGTAGCCACTTTTCCCATTGCGATATTCATAAATGCTTCACGAAGTCTGTTATTTTTAAC
This sequence comes from uncultured Kaistella sp., assembly GCA_964433195.1. GTDB lineage: Bacteria > Bacteroidota > Bacteroidia > Flavobacteriales > Weeksellaceae > Kaistella. The sequence continues at coordinate 6,335 of CAYSQR010000024.1, forward strand.
ATCATCGGTATGGAATTCTCTTGAAGTTCTCAAAGCAAATTCTTTTGTTCCGCCACCTCCCGGAATTACTCCGACTCCGGTTTCAACCAAACCGATGTAAGTTTCTGCTGCTGCAACCACTTTATCTGCGTGCATCGTCATTTCGCAACCACCACCTAAAGTCATTCCGTGAGGAGCGACGACAACAGGAATTGAGGAATAACGCACCCTCATCATAGATTTCTGGAAATATGCAATTGCCATATTCAAATCGTCCCAATCTTGTTCGATTGCCATCATTAAAATCATTGCCAAATTTGCACCGACAGAGAAATTAGTTCCCTGATTTCCGATAATCAAACCGTCGTATTCTTTTTCAGCTAAATCAATTGCACGGTTTAATCCGTCTAAAACTTCGCCTCCAAGAGAATTCATTTTCGAGCGGATTTCAAAATTGATGATTCCGTCGCCTAAATCTTCAATCGCAGAACCGGAATTGCTCCACAATGTTTTGTTTTTTCTGATATTATCAAGGATGATGAAAGATTCCTGTCCCGGAATATTGTTGTAATTTCCTGAATTTTTATCGAAGAAAATGCTTTGACCTTCATCATTCACTCTATAGAAAGTTTCTACATTTTTCACCCAGTCCGAAACTTTATAACCAGCTTCTTTCGCCAATTCAATTCCTTTTTGAACTCCAACTGCATCCCAAATTTCAAAAGGTCCGTTTTCCCAACCGAAACCTGCACGCATCGCATCATCAATTTTATATATTTCATCTGAAATTTCAGGAACTTTATTGGAAACGTAAGCGAATAATGCACCGAGAGATTTTCTGTACAATTCTCCGGCTTTGTCTTTTCCGCCGATTAAAATTTTAAAACGATCAATCGGTTTGTCGATGTTTTTCGTTAATTCTAAAGTCGGGAAAGAAGATTTTCCCTGCAATTCGTATTCTAAAGTATCGAGATTTAATCCCCAAATTTCAGATTTTCCTTCCGCATTTTTCACTTTTTTGTAGAAACCTTGTTCGGTTTTTGAACCGAGCCAATTATTTTCCATCATTTTCTGAATGTATGGAGGCAGCGCAAAAACATCGTTGAAATCATTGGCTTCCGCACCGCTTTGTCGAACGCCGTTTGCAACGTGAACCAAGGTATCCAATCCTACAACATCGGCAGTTCTGAACGTTGCAGATTTCGGACGACCAATAACTGGACCCGTTAATTTATCAACATCTGAAACATTTAAACCTAATTTCTGAACATTATGAAGCAAATCCATCATTGAGAAAACTCCGATTCTGTTGGCGATAAAAGCCGGAGTATCTTTCGCTAAAACCATAGTTTTTCCGAGGAATTTTGCTCCGTAATTCATATAGAAATCTACAATTTCGGGAAGCGTATCTTGGGTCGGAATAATTTCCAAAAGCGGCAAATAACGAACAGGATTAAAGAAATGCGTGCCTGCAAAATAGTGTTTAAAATCTTCGGAACGTCCTTCTGTAAGGAAATGAATCGGAATCCCAGAAGTGTTGGAAGATACCAAAGTACCGGGTTTTCTGAACTGTTCGATTTTTTCGTAAACCGATTTTTTAATGTCTAATCTTTCCACAACTACCTCGATAATCCAATCGGTATTTTTGATTTTCGGTAAGTCGTCATCGAAGTTTCCAACTTTGATTCTGTCCGCAAATTTCGGAGAATAGAGTAGAGCGGGACTTGCTTTTTTCAGTTTTTCAAAGTTTTCGGAAGCAATTCTGTTGCGAACGGCTTTGTCATCTTTGGTCAAACCTTTTTTTTGTTCAGCTTCCGTGAGTTCAAACGGAACAATATCGAGCAGCGAAACTTCTACACCAATGTTCGCAAAGTGTGCAGCAATACCGCTTCCCATAATTCCTGAACCGAGAACCGTAACGTGTTTGATTCGTCTTTTCATTTTTAAATTTTTTGTATCGTTTTAATTGCTTTTACTTAAAGCAATTTGCTGTTATTTTTTAATATTCAAATCATTTGCGATATTCAGAATATCGTTCATCACTTCTTTGAAGATTTCCAATTTTTCCGGGGAAATTACGTCCATCACTTTTTTGTTGAAATTGATGACCACTTCCTTTGACATATTTCTGCTGTTCAAACCTTTCTCGGTTAGTTTAATGATAACTTCACGTTTATCGGTCGTGGTTTTCTCTTTATAAATATAGCCGTTGTCTTCCAAAAGTTTGATGATTCTCGTTAAAGAAGTCGGTTCAATTGCCATTTTCGGACCGAGATTCGTACTCCGTGTTCCGTTTTTCGGGTCGATTTTTAAAAGAGTAAGTGCTTGAACTGCAGTTGCATCGTAATCGTGTGCTAATTCCGAATACATTTTCGAAACAGCAAGCCACGTTGATTTTAAAATTAAATCTACACTTTCAACCTTTTCTGTATTTTCCTTTTCCATTATTTTTTTTGATGTGGTTTCTACAAATATAAACTTAAAAATACTATGCACGCATAGTATTTTTGATTTAAAACATAATTAGCTGATTATTAATACATTATTTAATATGAATTGCATAATGTTATGCAAGCATAATACTTTAAACGACTGCTGTAAATGTAGAATTAATGACTGTTTTCAATTAAATGTATCATTTCTTCAAAGGAATTGTATTTTTGATGAAAAGTATCATTTGAAATCTCCCAAAATGTATCCTTAAACTCAAATTTCAAGGTTGAAAGATTTTTTTTGAAGTTTTTTTGAAGAAAAGAGTAGAGCATTTCTTTCTGTAAAATGGGTGCGAAAATCTGTGGAGGAACAAACTCTTCATTGAAATGGAAAAGTTTCGGATTCAGCAATTCATTGTGTTTCAGTAAAATATCTTCGGTAATTCCGGCGTCTAATTTTTCATTGTTGATTAACCAGATTTTATCTGCAAATTCCTTTGCCAATCGCCAATCGTGAGAAGAAAAAAGAATTAATTTATTTTGAGTTTTGGCTAAATTTCTCAATAATTTCAAAATAATAATTTTGTTTTCTTCGTCTAAATGTGTTGTTGGTTCATCCAAAATTATCATCGGGGAATTTTGAGCTAAAGCTCTTCCTATAAATGCTTTTTGAAGATTCCCGTCAGAAAGTTTCTGCAAAGAAAAATTTTTATATTGACTTAAATTTAAACTTTCGATAATTTCTTCAACTTCTTGTTTATCAGTTTCATTTAATTCAAAATAATAAGGATAATGAATGTATTTTCCTAAAGAAATCAAATCAGTTAAATTATAATTTGAAGGAATTTGTGCCTTAGAAAAAACCACTGCGATTTGCTCCGCAATTTCTTTATTGGAAAGGATTTTTATGTTTTTCTGATTGATGAAAATTTCACCACTCAATAATGAAATTTGATTCAAAATACTTTTAATTAAAGTAGTTTTTCCGACCCCGTTGTTCCCGATTAACAAACAAATGTCTCCTAAATCCAAAGAAGTTTCAACACCTTTTGTTAAAGGAGTTTTGTAACCGATTGTTGTATTTTTTAATTCTAAAAACATTTGATATTTGTTTCAGGTTTCAGGTTTCAGGTTTCAAGTTTCAATTTTATACTTTACACTTTTTCTCTTTTACCATTCAACATCATCATCAAAATTACCGGAATTCCGAACAGTGAAGTTATCACATTCAACGGAAATTGCGTGGTTTCTGAAACGATGGAGAAAAACTGCATAATGAAAATTCCCAAAATCATATTCAGAATCCATTGTTGCCAAAGTTTTGCAGGATTAAAAATCATTCTGCTGAAATGTGGAACTACAATTCCGATAAATAAAATAGGTCCTAAAAACGCCGTTACAGAAGCAGAAAGTAGGGAAGAAGCGATGATAATTAAATATTTTAATAGCTTCAGATTTACGCCCAAACTTTGTGCATAAGCTGTTCCCAAAGAATTTCCGATCAAAGGTTTTATGGATTTAAAACTTAAAAATAATCCGAAAATAACAATAATGGTTAAAATCCAGATTTGGTTTCTCGTTACTTGGTTATTCGCTCCGAAGCTCCACAAAATATAATTTTTCAAGCTTTGGTTTTCGCCGTAAAACTGCAAAATAGAAACCACTGCTCCTGCTAAAGCCGAAACCAAAAATCCGAAAATAATCAGGAAAGATTTGTCCTGAAATTTGTTGGAAAAAGCAAGTAAAAAAAGCATTAAAACCAAACTTCCTGTAATTGCGGAAATACTGAGAAAACTGTTTTGCAAAAACTCGGGAAGTACAAAATCCTGCGAGAAAAAGATGTAAAAAGCTACGCTTAAACTCGCCACGGAAGTAATTCCCAAAACCGATGGACCCGCTAAAGGATTCTGAAAATATTCCTGCAACAAAAATCCCGAAGTAGGGATAGAAATTCCTGCCAAAATCATTATCAAAATTCTATTGATACGGAGTTGTGCGATTTGTGAGTTTTCGGTTTCAGAAAAAAAATCGGAGAAATTTAATTTTAAAAAACCAATATTCAGATTTATCACACCCGAAATAATAATTCCGATGATGATTAAAATGCAGATGGTTTTGAAGTTTTTGGTCATTTTTAATAATCCTTCAAGGATTTCAAATCCTTGAAGGATTTTGTCATTTATTTAAAAGAATTTATTTTCTCATTCAGCATTTCCTTGCTCATCATTCCCACTGTTTCATCGGTTTTATCGCCTTTTCTCATCAAAGTAAACGGAATAGATCTACCGTCCCAAACTTTGAAATTTTTCGGGAAAAATTCGGGAGTTAGTTTCATTCCGTCTAAAAGGACAATATTTTTTGAGAGGTTATTTTCTTCGGCAAAAGCTTTCACTTTAGTTCCCCAATCGCTTTTTTCATCCAAACCGACAAAGGTAAATTTCACGGGTTCCGATTTCAGTTCCTCCATTTTTTCTTTAAAATGCGGTATTTCTCTCATACACGGACCGCACCACGTTGCAAAAAAATTGGTAACATACAAAGTATCATTATTTTGTTTTGCCAGAATTTTTGAAGTTTCTTCCGGCGACAATTCCACCTGCTCAAAAGGAATTACAGCTTCTGCAATTTCATCGGATTCCGAGATAATAAGAGAATCGGTTGGGAAATCTTCGGAATTTTCGGTAACTTTTACTTCTTTATTACAACCGGAAATTGTTGACAGAATTATTACACATAGAATTAATTTTTTCATTACATTTTACTTTTTTATTTACAAAGCCACAAAGTTTTTATTTCTTAAAATAACCTTTGTGACTTTATGGTTATTAAATTCCCAAAGTTTTATTATTTTTGAATCTTACAATCGATATGGAAAATAAAGCAAGACAAGCAGAATTTCATCGGCTAAAATTAGCGAAAAAGCGACAACTGACCAAAAACACTTTTGCCTTGGAATTTGAAATTCCCGATTCGCTGAAACCGAATTACAGGTTCGATGCAGGACAATATGTTACGCTGAAATATCCGTCGAAAGGAAAGATTTTTCTGAACGATTATTCGATGACTTCCGCACCTTTTGAAGAAAAAATTTCTTTGGGAATCAAGATTAATAATGATAAAAGTTCCGCCAAAGATTTGTACGATGATTTCGAAATCGGCGACGAAGTGGAAGTTTCCGAACCGAAAGGAAGATTTACGCTGGTTTCAAAACCTCACGAATTCCGTACCATCATTGGTTTTGCGGGCGGAATCGGAATCACTCCTTTAATCAGTCATTTCAAAAATATTCTTTATAACGAACCGAGAACTCGTTTGTTACTTTTTTACGGAAACAAATCAAGAGCAGATGTTCCTTTTAAAAATGAAATCGACCAACTTGCCGAAGAAAACAACCACAGATTTCAAATCCATTATTTTTATTCCCGGGAAAAAGTGGGAAATGCCTTTTTGGAAGGTCGCCTCGATGAGAAGAAACTCTCATTAATCATCAATCAACTGATGATGATTGATGATACGGATGAAGAAGTTACACTTTGGGATTCTGTAGATGAAGTACTGATTTGCGGAAAAGGAGAAATGATAAAATCTCTTGCAAATGCTTGTTACAACAACGGGATTCCGAAAAAAAACATTCATTTCGAGTTGTTCGAGGAATACAACGAAGATATTTATCCGCAGGAAAAAGAATTTCCTTTGGTAAAAGACATTGAGGTAGATTTTAAAATCTTTAGTAAAAATTATTCCACGAAATTGGAAAACAATAAAACCCGGCTTTTGCAACAACTTTTGATTCAGAGATTTCCTGTTCCTTATTCCTGCAAATCGGGGATTTGCGGAAGCTGCGAATGTATTTTGGAAGAAGGCGAAGTAGAACTTCTGGAAAACGAATATTTGACGGAAAAAGAAGAACAATCGGGAAAAATCTTGGCGTGTATGTCGGTTGTTCTTAGTAAAAAAATAAAGATTAATTTTGACCTGATTTAAATTTTGAAAAAAATATCAAACATTCTGAAATCTTTTTTTGCCTTGATTGAAATCTGGGTTCTGCTGATGATTTTGGCAAATGTTTGGGTTTTTGCTTTAACGAACGGAAGAACTTTTACCAAAATTTCTAAAATTCCGGCAAGAGAAACCGCTCTTGTTTTGGGAACTTCCCCGAAAATGAAATCGGGAACAGCAAATCCGTATTTCACTTCGAGAATGGAAGCAACCGCACTTCTTTACCATCACGGAAAAATAAAAAAAATCATTGTAAGCGGCGAAAAAAGCAAAGGTTACAATGAACCGGAAGCAATGAAAAATTATCTGGTTTATCAGGAAGGAATCCCCGAAAACATCATTACCGAAGATGAGAAAGGCTTTAAAACACAAACCAGCATCAAGAACTGTAAAGAAATCTACAAACAAAAAAACGTCATTATCGTATCACAAGGATTTCACAATTTGCGGGCACTTTTCTATGCAAGAAATAATGATATGGATGCACTCGGTTTCGATGCGCAGGATGTTCTAAGTAACCAAAGCTATTACAGAAACCAATCGAGGGAATTTTTGGCGAGAGTTTTGGCGGTTTTCTATTATATTTTCGGGATTTCTCCGGAGGAATAAAATACATCAATTTATTTGATAAAGATTAAAAAGGGAATAAAAGAATAAATAGTTTTACCTTTAAAATCTCACATCTATTTTATATTTTTGTGGAATGCAGGATACATTTGTACACAAAGGGAAACGGAAAATTTTAACGGATTATTTAAGAGAAAAAATCGGGATTTCTGATGAAAATGTTTTGAAAGTCATTGGTGAAATTCCTCGTCATCTGTTTATGGAAAGCATTTTTGAAGATTATGCTTATGAAGACCGTGCTTTTCCGATTTTGGCGAAACAAACCATTTCCCATCCTTCAACGGTTGCCGAACAAACCGAACTTCTGGAACTGACCGAAAAAGAAAAAGTATTGGAAATAGGAACAGGAAGTGGTTATCAAACAGCGGTTTTGGTTGCTATGAATGCTTTGGTTTACACGGTTGAACGGCAAAAAGACCTGCACGATTTTTCCCAAAAGAAATTGCGGGAACTTCATCTTCGTCCGAAATTTCAGAGTTTCGGAGATGGTTTTGCGGGACTTCCTACTTTTGCTCCTTTTGATAAAATTCTGGTTACCTGCGGTGCGGAAATTCTTCCGACCGAACTTTTGAAACAATTGAAAATAGGAGGGAAGATGGTAATTCCTCTTGGAAAAACCGATGAGCAGATTTTGTTTCGTTTTACAAAAATTTCTGAAAAAGAATTTGAAAAAGAAGAATTCGGAGCATACAAATTCGTACCGATGTTGGGAAATACGAATAAATAAATAATGTAGAAATTCCCTTCTTTCCTAAGTCATAAAATATTATCAAATGAATTTAGAAATTCAAAAATACAACGACATCCAATCTGAAAGTGATAAGAAAATCGCAGATTTTCTTTCAAATGTTATTTCCGAAAATCTCCCCGAAGCTGAAAACAAAATATGGCATTCTCATCCGGTTTGGTTTCTTGATGGAAATCCGATTGTCGGTTACAGCAAACAGAAAAAAGGAATCCGGTTGATGTTCTGGAGCGGAAAATCTTTTAACGAAGAATCTTTGAATGTCATTGGTGGAAAATTTCAAGATGCTTCTATATTTTACAATGATATTTCTGAAATTGACGAAGAACACCTAAAAAGATGGCTCGGAAAATCTCAAAAAATTCAGTGGGATTATAAAAATATTGTAAAAAGAAAAGGAGAACTTTTGAGGTTGAAGTAAAATTATGCATTAATTTTAAAAATGAACAAAACAATTTTCAGACCCTGCAAACCGGACAAAACGATGATTCTTCTCTCCATAGGAGTTTATTCCTTTTTGATGGGAATTGCTTTGTTTACTTACCTGCAAGAAAAAGATGTGACTGTTTTTTTTGCAATGGGAAGTATCTGTGGAGTTTTATTACTCTTGTCGGTTCTCAGTTTTTACCGTATGAAAATCATTATAGAAGATTATTTTCTTGTCATCAGATTTTTCTTTGTATTTTATAGAACAGACATCAGAAATATTACCAAAATCCGTAAAGGAGAAACGATGTGGAGTGGTTTTCACAAATACGGAACAGCAACAAAAGGACTTATCATTTTTGCAAAATCCAAAAACGACCTTTACATTACTCCCGAAAATGAGGAACTTTTTTACCGGAAAATTTGGGAAATCAATCCTGATATTGTGATTGAAAAGATTTGAATAATAAAAACCGCCTTCTCGAAATAGAAGAAGGCAGTTTCTGATAATTTGCTTAAATTTTGGTATAATACAGAAATAAAATTTTCAAGGAATTTTTCTTTCCCAATCCCTAAAGGGCGGAAAAATTCCTTGAAAATTTCATCAAAATTACTCCCTTTAGGGATGGGGAAATTAATTTTGATGAAATTTAAACAGTTTCTGAATATTGAGCTAAAGATTATTTTTTAATTACTTTAAACGTCTTCACGCTTCCGTCTTTCATTGTAAGTGTAAGAATATAAGTTCCCTGATTCAGCGTTGAAAGATTCAGTTCCGCAGCAGGATTCATATTTTTTACCAGTCTTCCCGAGGTGTCGAACAGGGAAACGGATTTCACATCTGTTCTGTCCGAGATTCGCAGAATTTCCGTGAAAGGATTCGGATAGACGGAGATTTTAGGCCTTTGGATTTCACCCGAACCGAGAGTTCCGTCATCGGTAATCGTCATCGATGCAGTAAGCCACAAATCATTATAATTCGGTTTTTGGATAAGTACACCTACGGAGTAAACTCCTGCATCGGTTTGCTCATTGTTGTTGTAGATGACCACTGTTCCGCTTGGCAAAGTTCCCGTTATTTCCAGCGATTTTGGTGTCCCGTCGTAAGTGAACTCGGCATCGTTGAGAGCAACTCCCGCGAAATCCGCATTTTCAATAGCCAGATTTACCGTTTCCGAAGCACCGAGATAATTAGCGGTTTCAGGAACAAAAACCGTTACAGGATAAACTCCCGCATCGGTAAAGCCTTGCTGTGGAACATAGGTCAATGTCGCTTCCGTATGATTGAGCGAAGCGATGACGCTTTTCTGAGTTCCGTCATAAATGTGGCTTTGAATTTCATCAGTCGTAATAATAGATGGATTTTTCTTGATTGTTAAAACTCCTATTTTGATGACAGGTTCGCAATCTACACCGGAAACCAAAGGAATTATCGTTGCGGTAATGGTATAAGTTCCTGCATTGGTTGCAGTATTTCCTGTGGTGGTATTGTTATCGGAATCAGTAATTTCATAAGAAGCCGAAACACCGTCCACCAAATTTCCTGCGGTAATGCTGTGCGGATTTCCGTCATAATCAATCGTGATGTCTTCCATTGTCGCAATGCTGTAATCTACAGGAAGACATTGATATTCATACGCTCCCATATCGATTTTCTTTCCGTTTTCGGCATCGAAGATTCTCGGATTTCCGTCGATGTCTTTGGAATCTGCATTCAAGCCGGTAAACAAGGCATTATCTCCCGAATCAATCGCAGGAGAATCTGCAAGCAGACGGAAATTTCTCGACCCAAACTGCACAAATTTCGGATTCACGCCTACTTTTAAGTTATCCGCAGGATTTCCCGTATCGAAACTCTGCGTAATGCTGTTTTTGATATTGGTAACACTGCTTCCTTCATTCTGAATATCCGCACCTGTAACCGCCGTATTATAATATTTGGAATTATTAAAGAAAATACTGTTTCTGATAATCGGAGAAGAATTGAGGTTATACATTCCCGCACCGTTCTTCAAAGCATAAGTAGGGTCGCTTCCGTCCGTGAGCAGATGATTTTCCGCAATGGTTACGTTGGTCAGTACAGGATTGGAATTCGTGGTGTTGTAGATTCCGCCTCCGTAAACAGGGTCACTTGCCGGAATGATACGCGTATCGATACGGTTTTGGCAGATAAGCACATTGGTTAAAACAGGACTGGAATTTTCGTTGTACATTCCTGCTCCTGCAACGGTTGCCTGATTGCTCGTCATTACAATATTTCTCAAAGTCGGCGAAGCGTAGATATTTCGTACACCGCCTCCTGTAGGATGTTTTCCGTATCTGAGGAGAAAACCGTCCAGAACTGCGGTATTGTTCATCGCCGTTCCTGCCGTGAAAATATTCCAGATTACAGGTCTTACCAATTGTCCGTCCAGAATAGAACCGTCATAAATTCCATAGATATTGTAAGGATTCGGCATCACTCGTTTGTGGGACAAATCGGTAATGCCGTTTGCAGGGTCAAAACCGCCGTAGATTTCCACGCCGTTTTTCATAATAAAGCTGTGAGCTCCAACTTTGTACGTTCCTATTGCCACGAAAACTTTCTGCACATTCGGGGCGTGAATGGCATTGTGTAAATCACTCGTTGCATTTTCCCAACTGCTTCCGTCTCCTTCGCCAATGGCGATTGGTCGCACATAAATAATTCCCTGCGAACCTGCAGTAAGCGGTGCGAAATGCGAACTTTCATAAGCTCCTGCATCCAATTTGTTCAGGATACGCGGATTTCCCGTGATGTCCCAGTCTTTTCCGTAATAGTCATACAGCAAACCGGCATTTCCCGCACTGACTGCATTGCCCAGTTTCGGCATTAATCCGTCATCGGAAGTCATTATTTTTCCGTCTGCTCCCGCAATATTGGAAACATTGGTAAAAACTTCCGCTCCCGATGTCGCCGTTACGGTATTGGTCAAAATAATATTCCCCGGATTGGTGGCATCATTGTAATTCTGTGGCGAGTTTCCTGCCAAAAGCGAATTGTAAAAATTCAGCTTCGCCGGATAATCGGTTGTAAATTCTTCTGCTTCAAAAGCACCGCCTCCCGAATTGGAAGACGTATTGCCGAAAGCCGTTACGTTATAGAAATTCGCAGTGTAAGGCTCTGTAGCACCTCCCATTGACACGAAGAATGCGGGTGCACTGCCTCCGGAATTGTTGTAAAACACAGTCTGCACAAAATCCACACCTGCTCCGGGCAGGTTTGTACGGGAAAACCACGCAGAACCTTTGTCCGTTGCATAATTGTTTCGGAAAACGCAATTCTGCACCACCGCTTTTCCGCCGTACTGAAGCACTCCTGCTCCTTTCATTTTGTTGAGGTCGCCGAAAGGAAAAGATTCATTGGAACTGCCGTCCTGAATGATAAGTCCGTCCAAAAGGACATTATCCGCAAATTCTATCGTAACCACGTGATAAGCATTGTCCGAAATATCGTTCAATGTTCCGAGGTCTCCGCTGATAATAACGGGATGCAGTCCGATGTTTTTCCGCTGGGAAAGGGAGTTTTCCGTTCCGGCAAATCCGCCGTAGATTTTCATATCGGCATCGATATAAT
>CAYSQR010000025.1:0-5343 GCA_964433195.1 uncultured Kaistella sp.
CCTCGAATTTTTTCTTTCGAGCGGAAGCATCAAAGAAATGGCAAAACAAGCCGGAAATTCTTACCCCACAATGCGGAACAAAATGGATGATTTAATTGGGAAAATTAAGAGATTAAAAAATTTGGAAATTGAAAGATAATGAAAAAGATACCTGTAAAAATAGGTTGGGAAATGGTTATCCCATTAAACATACTATTTCTCTGGATTTTATATAATACCAACGGAGAATCTTGGGAAGGCGTTGCAATTATGGGAACCACTTGTCTTGTAATAAATTACAGTTTTTTCAGTATGCAATACAGTCTGGATTCGGAATTCCTGTACATCAAAGCCGGAATGTTCGGAACCAAAAAAATTAAAATTGATGAAATTAAAAAAATCGAAAAAACCTGGAATCTCATCGCTTCTCCTGCTCCATCCATTTACGGAAGAGTAGAAATTTATTATGGAAACAAAAGCATTGTAATTTCCCCAAAAAATTTTGATGAGTTCAAAACCGAATTATTAAAAATCAATAAAAACATTACTGTAAAAGAGTGATGAAATATAATTATCCTATTTCCGCCTCTTTAGTTTCTCACTCGTCACAATGAGAACTTGAAACTTGAAACAAAATTAAAAATTATGAACTGGAAACTTATATTCAATCCTTTTTCTAAATTTTCCGAAATGCAGCTGCTCGTTTTCGGAATTGTGATTACGTTTATCGGAAGTTTTTTCGGATACTTTTTTCAGGTAAGTTATGACGGTGTTTTAGATGTCCATCAAAACAGCGTTACTTTCCTTAACAGCTTAAAAGAAAACGCCATCAATATTTTTTCAGTTTTCGTTTTGTTGTTTATTTTGGGCAAAATCATCAATCAGCGAACCCGAATAATTGATATTTTAAACACCGTATTGGTTTCACGATTCCCGATTTATATCATCGCTGTGTTCGCAAACAATCCTGCTTTGGAAAGAATTACAAACCAAATTATTGAGAATCAAAGCAACCTGCAAAATCTTCAATTCGGTTGGATGGATTTAATGATACTTATGGTTATTTCATCTTTGATGATGATGCTTTTAGCCTATTCCATCGCACTTTTAGTCAACGGTTTCCGTACTGCAACGAATGTGAAAAAATGGCAGCATTTTGTGTTTTTCGCAATAGCAATCCTCATTGCAGAAATTATTTCTAAAGTTTTAATCTCTAATTTTTAAATACAATGAAAATCAAATTTTTAATCTTCACATTATCGCTGTTTTTCGGGCAGATTTTTTCACAAGAAATCGTCGGTTCTTGGCAAGGCGAACTCGATGTTCAGGGAACTCAGCTGCCTTTAATCATCCATATCCAAAAAGACGGAAACAGTTACAAATCCGATTTCGACAGTCCGCTTCAAGGGGCAAAAGGAATCCCGATTCAGAAAACGGTTTTTGAAAATAACGAGCTGACTTTGGAAGCACCAAATCTCGGAATAACTTACACCGGAAAACTTATTAACGATAAAATAGAGGGCAATTTTTCACAGAGCGGATTGAATTTACCTTTAATTTTAACAAGAAAAAAAGACGGCGAAACAGTTATTAATCGTCCGCAAACTCCGAAACCGCCTTTTAATTATGACACCGAAGAAGTGAGCTTTGAAAATCCTGCAGATAAAAATATTTTGGCTGGAACAATTTCGCAGCCCAAAAACTTTAACAAAAATGCTCCGGTTTTGGTGATGATTACAGGGAGCGGTGCACAAAACCGGGACGAAGAACTTTTCGGGCATAAACCTTTTGCCGTAATTGCCGATGATTTCGCAAAAAAAGGAATTGCGACTTTGAGAATTGATGACCGTGGAATCGGTGGTTCATCAAAAGGAAAAGAAACCGATACCTCTGAAAATTTCGCAACCGACATCAATTCCGCAGTGGAATTTCTGAAAGCGAAAGGTTACAAAAACATAGGATTAATCGGACATTCGGAAGGCGGAATGATTGCACCGATTGTGGCAACTCAAAACAAGAACGTAAAATTTTTGGTTTTAATGGCTGCACCGGGAATTGCAATCACAGATTTGCTACAGAAACAATCGTATGATATTGCAAAAATTTCCGGCGCTCCTGAAAAGGTGTTGAAAACGAATGAAACCGTTAATCAAAAAGGGTATGATTTCATTAAAAATTATAAAGGAAATGATTTGCGGAACGAATTGAAATCCCTATTCATCACCGAATTAAAAAAACTTCCGGAAGATCAGATTGCTCCCGAAAACATTGATGAGAAAGCAGAACAACAATCGAAAATGGTTTCCAATCCTTGGTTTCAGTATTTTATAAAATTCAATCCCGATTTTTATTTGTCTAAAATTAAAATCCCTGTTTTAGCCATTAACGGAAGTCTGGATTTGCAGGTTTCCGCAAAAGAAAATCTTGCCGGAATAAAAAAATCTTTGGAAAAAGCAGGAAACAAAAATTTTGAAACGGTAGAATTTGAAGGACTAAACCATCTTTTCCAAACCACAAAAACCGGAAATCCTACCGAATACGGACAAATCGAAGAAACCATTTCTCCGAAAGCATTGGAAAAAATGAGTTCGTGGATTTTGAAAAAGCAGTGATTTCTTTAACCTTAAAAACGATAAGCAATGCCGGAAATTCTACAAGATATGTTGTTAATTGATATTCCAATATTTGGTATCATTATATTCTTTTATTTTTATCAACCTGAAAAAATAAATCCTTTAATGGGATATAAAACAGCACGTTCTATGAAGAACGAAAAGAACTGGAAGTTTGCACAAAAATATTCTTCAAAAAGACTGATTTTTGCAATTCCTGCAATGCTGGTTTGTCAAGCTCCTGTTTTATTCGGTATTCGTTCAGAATGGCTGATTCATAGTTCGGTTATTCTCCTTATCCTCATTGCAATTTATATCATTTATTTGACGGAAAAAGCATTGATAAAGGTTGAAAAAGAAAATGGATAATCTTTCTTTAATACCCCAACAATTTCAAAACCTCTTCCGGTTTTTGTTCTTCACGGAAAAGCGTGTAAACGAAATTTCCTTCTTCATCTTTGTCGATGAGAATATGTTTCGGTTGCGGCATTAAGCAATGATGAACTCCGCCATATCCACCGATGGTTTCCTGATAAGCTCCCGTATGAAAAAAGCCGATATACAAAGGTTTTGTATCGCTGAAAACCGGAAGATAAATCGCATTCGTATGCTGTTCGGAATTGTAATAATCATCGGAATCACAGGTTAATCCGCCCAAAAAAACACGTTCATAAGTATCTTCCCAACGATTGAGAGGAAGCATAATGAAATGCCGGGAAATTGCCCAAGTGTCGGGTAAAGTCGTCATAAAAGAGGAATCTATCATATTCCATTTTTCTCTGTCGTTCTGTCTTTTTTGGGAAATAATTTTATACAAATGTCCTCCGCTTTCTCCTACGGTAAAACTTCCAAATTCGGTGTAGATATTCGGTTCTTCCACTCCTTCTTCTTCACAGAATTTCTTGATCTGCGATACAATTTCATTTACCATATACTGGTAATCATAATCGAAATTCAGTGAATTTTTTATCGGAAAACCGCCGCCGATATTGAGGGAATCAACTTCCGGAGCGATTTTTTTCAAACGTGCGTAAACTCGAAGACATTTATACAATTCGTTCCAATAATACGCCGTATCTTTAATTCCGGTATTGATGAAAAAATGCAGCATTTTCAAACGAGCATTCGGATGTTCCGCAATTTTTTGGGAATAATAAGGAATAATATCTTTGTAACCGATTCCTAATCTGGAAGTATAAAATTCAAACTTCGGTTCTTCTTCGGAAGCGATTCGGATTCCGATGTTGAAAGTGGAATCTATACTTTCCGTGAGTTTATCCAGCTCCCTGTAATTATCGAGAATCGGCGTGATGTTTTCAAATCCGCTATTAATCAGATCCGAAATTTTCGCCAGATAATCATCGGTTTTGAAGCCGTTACAAATTACTTCTACCGTTTTATCGAATTTTCCTTTGTTGTAAAGCGATTTCACAATATCCATATCATAAGCGGAAGAAGTTTCGATGGAAATATCGTTTTTCAGGGCTTCTTCCAGAACGAAAGCGAAATGACTGGATTTTGTACAATAGCAATACCGGTAATTTTTTTTGTAGTCATTGATTTCAAATGCTTCTTTGAACCACGCTTTTGCACGCTGAATATTGGTAGAAATTTTCGGGAGATAATTAAATTTCAAAGGTGTTCCGAACTGTTCTACAACGTCCATCAAAGGAATATCGTGAAACTGCAATGTATTTTCCGAAACATTAAATTCTTCGGTCGGGAAATACAAAGTCTGGTCAATGAGTTCGGAATATTTTATTTTCATTTCTGTAACAAGGATTTAAGACTGCAAAAATGGTAAAAAAGATTCAATAAAAAGAGAAAATTTATTCGGTTTTTACCAAATAAAAAGTTCGTAGAAAAACGAACTTATAAGGTTTGGGTTAAATTTTACCTTCGTATAAATCCCAAATCGGGAAGCACATTTCAAAATCATTCCATTGAATATCGCCGTATTTTAAAGAAAAATTTTTAAACATATTCTCATTCAGATATTTTTTTGTCATCGGATTTTTTGCCGATTCTAAAAACGGTTTAAAATCAATGATTTTCACGGTATCATCTGAAAAATGAAATTCTATTTTAAAATTTCCTTTGTATTCTCCTTTTGTGATTGAAATAACCATTTTTATAATTTTTTAGTTATCGTTTCAGATTTAATTTCTTTGTTATAAACGAAAAAATCAATCCATTTATTTACAATATCGTCTCGGTAAAACTCAACAAATTTTTTCAGTTTTTTAAGATTTTTTTCATCGAGAGGAATTTTTCCTTTAACTTATTTAATTTTTATCTCAACAAACTTGCCGTCTTCAAAAATAATTTCCGCCTTGCTTTCTTTATTTTGATATTTTCCGTGTACGTGAATCGGTTCGTGTTCGTTGGAATAGAACAAAATAATCAAACCGAAATATTCATAAAGTTTAGGCATTTTTATTTGTAAAAATACAAAATTTAATAATTCTGCTATATCCAATTATTTCCCGACAAAAATCAACAAACCTCCTTCTTTGTATTCGATGAAAACCTTGTCATTTTCCGCTACGTTTCTGATTCCCAATGTTTCGCCGAAAATTAAATCTTCATTATTCCATTCCCATTTCAAACCTTTGGTTGTGATGTTTTTTGCAACAGGAAACGGAAAAAGCGAAATCATTTTTCCTTCGACATTGGTTATTGAAAACGTTTTCGGAATAAAAAAATAAGTGGAAAATTCATCAAAAAATTTCAGATTCATTTTTTCTTTGAA
>CAYSQR010000025.1:5353-12395 GCA_964433195.1 uncultured Kaistella sp.
CTCAGATTTCCCAAAAAATGGTCTTGTTCACCGCCACTTGCACCGAAAATATCTGCATTTTCAAACCCTTTTTCTTTAATAATTTCCAGAGCTTTCTGAAAATCGGTTTTATTTTGGTCGGGTGTTTCGATGATTTCAACGCCATTGCGAACGGAGTGAAGCAATCCGTTATTATCATTACGAACAGCGTGAAACAATCTGTCATTAGAATCAAAATCCCCCGAAATAAAATCCAGCTTTTCCAAAGGAAAATTCAGTTTTTCCAAATAATGAAAAGCACCGTCTGTACAAGCAATCAAAGAATATTCGCCCAAATTCGGAAGTGATTTTGGCGGAACTCCGTTGATGAAAAGAAGGGCTTTTTTCATAATTTTAAAAGTGAATTGTAAATTTTGCTTTGCAAGTGAATTGTCAATTCTATTCCTCAGATTTAAAATTCACTATTGACCATTCACTGCTCACATTTTTTATCTGTCATTCGGATTCCAAAATTCTTCCGGTTCGTTTTCTGATTTAGAAATATATCTCGCCAAAACAAATAGATAATCTGAAAGACGATTCAGATATTTTATCAATTCCGGTCGGACTTCTTCGGTTTCGTTCAGAAAAACCAAACTGCGTTCTGCTCTTCTGCAAACGGTTCTGCAAATATGAAGCGAGGTTGCGGATTTTCCTCCTCCCGGAAGAATGAAATATTGAAGCGGTTGTAAATCCTTGTCAAATTCATCCATCCAGTTTTCTAACTCTTCGATTTCTTTTTCGGAAATTATTAATGATAACCGCGATTTTCCGTTGGCTAAAGTGAGTTTATCCGTTGGTGTTGCAGATTCTGAACCTACGGTAAATAAATCGAACTGTATTTTTTTGAGCTGGCTCAGAACTTTTTCATCGGTAATTTCACTTTTGGCAAAACCGATGAAAGAATTGAGCTCATCAATATTTCCGTAAGATTCTACTCTTGCGGAAGCTTTGGAAACCCTTGTTCCGCCGTACAATGCGGTTTCGCCTTTGTCGCCTGTTTTGGTGTAAATTTTCATTGGCTTTTCTTTGAGGGTAAATTTATAATTTTTTTAATCAAGTTCCTCCAAAACAATTTTCCAAAGATTTCCATTAAAGCTCCTGAAAAAATTGATATGCCCGATTTCATTTTTTTCGGATTCGGAAATTTTGATTTCGCGATAGGTTGGTTTTAAATTCGGATATGCTTTATTCATCAAACTTTCCATCCCTTTTTTTGTAACCCAGGAATCATCTTCGGCGTGAATGATGAACGTTTTTTGGTTTAAATTTTCAGAATAATCATTATCAATTTTTTCAAAAAGACGGTTGGTCGATTTTTTATGTAAAATTAAAGTCCGCCAATCGAAAGCAACGCCTTTCGGAAGCGATTCGCCCAAACCAAACCAGTTTGCCGGGAAATACCCGAACAATTTCGTGGTTAGAGGAAGCGCAATTCCGAAACCGAAAAGTGCGGTTATTGCTACTTTTACAGTCAGATTTCCGATATAGGCATCTTGTGTTGCAACGAAAATAAATTTATTGAAAATCTTGGAATCTTCATTCATTCCCAAAATCAAAGCACCTACGGAATGTCCGAGACAAAACTTCTGATGATTGGGGAAATTAACTTTTATATAAGTTGTTAAAGTTTTGAAATCTTCGGTTCCCCAGATTCTCATCGAAGCGTTGAAATTTTTTATATTTTCCGGTTTCGATTCGCCGATTCCTCTGTAATCATAAGTGATGACGGTGAAACCTTTTTCTGCGAAATATTTGGCGAAAGAAAAATAAACCTGCTGTTTCACTCCCGTTGCAGAATTGATGAGCAAGAGTTTTCCATTGGAATTTTCCGGCTCGAAAATTTTAGCGGAAATCGGAAAATGATTTGGAGTTTTTAGGAATATTTCTTTCATTTTTCAAAAAAAAATCCACTCTGATTTAAAGTGGAAATTAAGTTCTTAAAAATATGAAATTATTGATGAACTCAAAGAAAATTTGATATGCTGGAAATAGGATGCTTTTTTTACACATTTATTTTACAGCGAGGTTATACTTCGCAGAGCAGAAAATACAGGATGCCGGAAGCTGTTCTGTCGAGTGAAACGAATATCATTCAGTTACTGATTGAAACATTCCAACCAGATGTATTGTTGAACAAATATTACTTCTCCGGTCGCAGTCCAAACGTTCACAGACTCCAACGCAACCATTTTTGGATAAATATCAAACAAAGGCAACATCTTTTCTGATAATCAAATTATAGGTGCAGTTTATCCGTCCGAATGATTTATAAGAAAAAGAAAAATTTTAAAAGTATAACTTTGTTTTTGCATAAAAATTTCGGTTTTCTTTGAATACATAAAGTATTATACTATATTTGCAACAGAAATGTTATCAAGAAAGGTGGAGGGAATAGACCCTGTGAAACCTTAGCAACCCTTTGTTTACAGAGAAGGTGCTACGTTCTACCCGCTAAAATTGCGGAACAGATAACCCAAGATTCAGTCCTCTTGACTTTCTTTTTACATTTCAATTTTTTAATTAATATTGAAATGAAAAACTCACAACAACTTTATAAATCCATTTCCGAAAGAATCCTCATTCTCGATGGAGCAATGGGAACAATGCTTCAACGCTACAAATTCGAGGAAGAAGATTACCGTGGCGAACGTTTCAAAAACTGGGAACATCCGCTGAAAGGCAACAACGATTTGCTGTCTTTAACCCAGCCAAAAGCGATTGAAGAAGTTCACCGCAAATATCTGGAAGCAGGAGCAGACATCATCGAAACCAACACATTTTCAGGAACTACTATTGCAATGACGGATTATTTTATGGAAGATTTGGTGTATGAGCTGAATTATGAATCCGCAAAAATAGCCAGAAAAGTCTGCGATGAATTTACCGCCAAAAATCCCGATAAACCAAGATTCGTTGCAGGTTCAATCGGACCGACCAACAAAACAGCGAGTTTAAGTCCCGATGTGAATGACCCTGGATTTCGTGCGATCACTTTCGATGAACTGAGGATTGCATACAAACAACAAGCAGAAGCTCTTTTAGACGGAGGTTCTGATATTCTTTTGGTAGAAACCATTTTCGACACTTTGAACGCAAAAGCCGCATTGTTTGCCATTGATGAAATAAGAGAAGAACGGAATATCGAAATCCCGATTATGGTTTCCGGAACAATTACCGATGCTTCCGGAAGAACGTTGAGCGGACAAACTGCGGAAGCGTTTCTGATTTCCGTTTCACATTTGGATTTGCTGAGTGTCGGTTTCAATTGTGCTTTAGGAGCGAAACAGCTTACTCCTTATCTGGAAACGATTTCCAATAATTCACAATTTTACATTTCCGCCTATCCGAATGCAGGTTTACCGAATGCTTTCGGACAATATGATGAAACCGCAAATCAAATGGCAGAACAAGTAAAAGAATATCTGGAAAAAGGACTCATCAACATTATCGGCGGATGTTGCGGAACAACTCCGGAACATATTAAAGCGATTGCAGATTTGGCAAAAGCATATAAACCACGGAAAATAGAGCAATTAAACGAATTGTAGAAAGCCACGAAGTGGCGTAACAATAATAGCATCGGGTGCAACCCGATGAAAGAGATAAAATATAAAAAAGAGCCACGAAGTGGCGAAATATTATATTAATAGTGAAAATAATATTGGACTTTAACAATTCTTTAATGAAACATTTACTATTCATCATTTTATGTTTGACATTCGTTCAATGTTCAACTCATAAAAAAGCAGTTTCTGACGATACGCAAAGTTTTGAATTTAAAATTGATACGCTTACTTTAAACGACCAAAGCAGAAACCGCAAAATCCCGATTGCAATATTTCAGCCGAAAGATAAAAAAAACTCAAACCAAATTCCAATACTATTCAGTCACGGATATGGCGAAAATAAAGGCGGAGATTACTTATATGCTTACACTTATTTAACGGCGTTTTTGGCTTCAAAAGGTTATTTTGTCGTAAGTATTCAGCATGAATTGCCGACCGATGAATTGTTGGCAATGCAAGGAAAATTACAGGAAACACGAAGACCGAATTGGGAAAGAGGAGCTCAAAATATCCTTTTCGTTTTGCAGGACATTAAAGCAAAATATCCGCAGTTGAAATTTAATGAATTAACTTTAA
Source organism: uncultured Kaistella sp. (assembly GCA_964433195.1). Lineage (GTDB taxonomy): Bacteria > Bacteroidota > Bacteroidia > Flavobacteriales > Weeksellaceae > Kaistella. The sequence continues at coordinate 9,517 of CAYSQR010000025.1, forward strand.
TCGGACATTCAAACGGCGGAGATATGACTGTTCTTTTTGCTCACAAATACCCGAAATTGGTAAATAAAATCATTTCGTTGGACAACCGCAGAATGGAATTGCCGAGAACTCAAAAACCTAAAATATTTACCTTACGCTCCAACGATTATCCCGCAGATGAAAATGTTTTGCCAACTGACGAAGAAGCGAAAAAACATGGAATTATCGTTGAATTTACGGACATCAATCATAGCAGTATGGACAATGATGCCAATGAAAAGGAGCGAAAATATCTTACCGAAAAAATCTTAGAATATTTGAAGAATTAAAAAATGAACAATCAAAAAATATTAAAACTTTCCGGCTTAGAACCATTAATTATCACTCCCGAATCCAACTTTATTAATGTTGGAGAACGGACGAATGTTGCAGGTTCAAAGAAATTTTTACGATTGATTAAAGAAGAAAAATTCTCAGAAGCACTCGATATTGCAAGACACCAAGTTGATGGAGGTGCACAAATTCTCGATGTCAATTTCGATGATGGATTGTTGGACGGAAAAGCTTCGATGATAAAATTTTTAAATCTCATCGCTTCCGAACCCGATATTTCCCGAATCCCGATTATGATCGATTCCTCGAAATGGGAAATTCTGGAAGCAGGATTGCAGGTTGTTCAGGGAAAATGTGTGGTAAATTCCATCAGCTTAAAAGAAGGTGAAGAAGAATTTATCAAACACGCAAAAGCGATAAAACGTTACGGAGCCGCCGTAATTGTAATGGCTTTTGATGAAGACGGACAAGCTGATAATTACGACAGAAGAATTGAAATCTGTACAAGAAGTTATCGGATTTTAACTGAGATTGTAAAGTTTCCTTCAGAAGATATTATTTTCGATTTGAATATTTTTCCCGTTGCAACGGGAATGGAAGAGCACCGTAGAAATGCTTTGGATTTCATTGAAGCTACGAAATGGGTTCGGGAAAATTTGCCGAATATTTCTGTTTCAGGCGGCGTTTCCAATGTTTCGTTTTCGTTTCGTGGGAATGATTCGGTTCGGGAAGCAATGCACTCGGTTTTCCTGTATCACGCCATAAAAGCGGGAATGAATATGGGAATCGTAAATCCAACAATGCTTGAAGTGTATGACGAAATCCCCAAAGATTTATTAGAATTGGTCGAAGATGTAATGCTCGACAGAAAAGATGATGCTACGGAAAAACTTCTCGATTATTCTGAAAGGGTAAAATCTACCAAAAAAGAAATTACGGAAGATCTGGAATGGCGGAAAAACCCTTTGCAGGAAAGAATTACCCACGCTTTGGTGAAAGGAATTGATCGTTTTATCATCGAAGATGTGGAAGAAGCAAGAACACTTTCCAAAAGACCTTTAGATGTGATTGAAATCAATTTAATGACAGGAATGGGCGTTGTCGGCGATTTGTTCGGAAGCGGAAAAATGTTTCTTCCACAAGTTGTAAAATCAGCGAGAGTGATGAAAAAAGCAGTGGCTTATCTGCAACCTTTCATTGAAGCCGAAAAAGATGAAAAGCAAAAAGCCAACGGAAAAATTTTGATGGCAACCGTAAAAGGCGATGTTCACGATATCGGGAAAAATATTGTGAGCGTGGTTTTGGGTTGTAATAATTATGAAATTGTGGATTTGGGAGTGATGGTTCCTGCGGAAAAAATTATTCAGGCGGCGATTGATCATAATGTGGATGTGATTGGTTTGAGCGGACTCATTACGCCAAGTTTGGACGAAATGGTTCACGTTGCCAATGAACTGGAAAGGAAAAATTTAAAATTTCCTTTGTTAATAGGTGGTGCAACGACTTCAAAAGCACATACTGCGGTAAAAATTTTCCCAAAATATTCGCAATCTGTCGTTCATGTGAATGATGCTTCGAGAGCAGTTGGTGTGGTTTCTCAACTTTTAGATCATAATAATGTACAATATAAAGCTGATTTGAAAATTGATTATGAAGATTTCCGTGAGAAATTTCTGAATCGTCAAATCGATAAAGAATACATTTCCATTGAAGAGGCACGGAAACAGAAATTCAGCATTGATTGGGAGAATGAAGACATCAGTAAACCAAAAAATATTGGAATTAAAATTATTGAAAATCAGGATTTGAGAGAATTGCTTCCTTACCTTGATTGGACTCCTTTCTTTAGAAGCTGGGAATTGTTCGGGAAATATCCGCAGATTTTAACTGATGAAGTTGTTGGCGAACACGCAACCGAACTTTTCAAAGATGCCCAAAAATTATTAAAGAAAATTTTAGACGAAAAACTATTCACTGCAAAAGGAATTTTCGGGATTTTCCCTGCCAATTCTACAGAAAATGATGATATCGAAATAAAAGATGAAAACGGAAACAATTTGGCAATATTCCGAACACTTCGTCAGCAGCATAAAAAATCCGAAGGGAAAAAATATCTCGCGCTTTCGGATTTTATTGCCCCGAAAAATTCAGGAAAGCAAGATTATATGGGAGCTTTTTGCGTAACAACCGGTTTCGGGACGGAAGAATTAGCCCAGAAATATTATAACGATGGCGATGATTACAACGCAATTATCGTAAAAGCTTTGGCAGACAGATTGGCAGAAGCTTTTGCGGAATTTTTGCATCATAAAGTCCGAACCGAATTTTGGGGTTATGTGGAAGATGAAACCTTGGAAAACGAAGATTTAATTGCCGAAAAATATATCGGTATCCGTCCTGCTCCGGGTTATCCTGCGTGTCCCGATCATTTGGAGAAACTCACGATTTGGGATCTGCTGAAAGTAAAAGAAAACATCGGAGTAGAACTCACCGAAAGTCTGGCAATGTTTCCTACTGCAGCGGTTTCGGGATATTATTTCGGAAATCCCAATTCAAAATATTTTGGG
>CAYSQR010000025.1:12405-18077 GCA_964433195.1 uncultured Kaistella sp.
CCAATTGAAAGATTTCGCCGAAAGAAAAAACATTGATTTGGAATTGGCCAGAAAATGGCTTGCTCCGAATTTGGCGGAAAATTAGACAAAATTTAAAAATTGCGGAGCTTTAATTACAGATTAGATTTATAAAAATTAAAAAAAAACAGAGGGATTGCTTCTTGCTTCGTTCCTCGCAATCACAATGACAAAATGAAAATAACAGAACATATAAAAAACGCCGACGGGAAAACGCTTTTTTCGTTTGAAATATTACCGCCTTTGAAAGGTCAGAATATCCAATCCATTTTCGATTCGATAGATCCTTTGATGGAATTTAATCCCGCATTCATCGATGTTACCTATCATCGTGAAGAATACGAATACATAGAACGTGAAAACGGACTTTTAGAAAAAAGAGTAGTTCGGAAACGTCCGGGAACGGTCGGAATTTGTGCGGCAATTCAGAATAAATATAAAGTAGATGCGGTTCCGCATATTTTGTGTGGCGGATTCAGTAAAGAAGATACCGAAAATTTCCTTATCGATTTGGATTTTCTGGGAATCGAAAATGTGGTTGCGTTGCGTGGCGATGCCGTAAAAACTGAAGTCTATTTCAAACCGGAAAAAAACGGACACACTTTTGCGAAAGATTTGGTAAAGCAAATCCAGGAGATGAACACCGGTAATTATATAGACGAAAGCATCGAAAATTCTTCACCAACAGAATTTTGTATTGGAGTTGCAGGGTACCCGGAAAAACACGCAGAAGCGGCGAGTTTTTCGCAGGACATTCATCATCTAAAAAAGAAAGTGGAAGCAGGTGCGGATTATATTGTAACACAAATGTTCTTCGACAATCAGAAGTTTTTTGAATTTGTAGAAAAATGCCGGGAAAAAGGAATTACCGTTCCTATTATTCCGGGAATAAAACCGTTGGTTACCAAAAACCAGCTGAGTATGATTCCGCACCGCTTCAAAGTAGATATTCCGAATGATTTAGTGATTCAAGTTGCCAAAAGCAAAGATAACAAATCAGCGAAAGAAATCGGAATAGAGTGGTGCATACAGCAATGCAGAGAACTGTTGGATTTCGGCGTTCCTGTTCTTCACTTTTACTCGATGGGAAAAAGTGACAATATTTTAAAAATCGGGAGAGAGGTTTTTTAGACAATCCGAGAAAAAGCAACGGCGGATAAAAAAGTAGAGTAGTTCAACTATAAACTTCCTCCTGCATTTTGCCAATATGTTATCTGCAGTTACTTGTATTGTTCAATTTTTCCCCTAAAATATCCTTTTCCTTTATGTGGAATTATATTTCCAAATTGATCATATTCAGTTTTTTGAAATTCAACATAACCATAAATACTATCATTGGGTTTGTATTCGGATTTATCTAAAATTAGTTTTTGCAAAGGATTTTTGAAAGTTGATGGTTTTTCATCATCTGAAATTACATCATCTGCAGAAAATGGATATATTTCATATTGATTTTTATTTACTCTAATATTAAAACCGTTTGAAGTGAATCCAGTATGATATACAATATTTATGTTTAGTGTGTCCAAATGTTTCCAAAATATCGGATTACATATATATTCATTACTATCATCATAAATTATTCGGGTAGTTTTTTTCTTTTTTGGTGGTTCAGAGTCTATCATCATTTGAATTTCATTCTCAGATTCCAGTTCTTTAAATATTTGATTTTTTTTGATTTTTTTGTCAATAGAATATTCTTTCCATTGTTCCATTTTTGCATTTTTTTTGCAATTTATTAAAATCATAAACATTGTTGAGAATAAAATTCGAATTTTCATTTTAGGTAAATCGTTTGTGAGTAATTGCAAAACCCTTGTTACCAGCAGGAATTTTATTTTTCCGCATTTCTTTTCGCAATAAATTTTTCATAAATTTCTTATCCGTCAAAGCATTTAGTTCCACGGTTTGTTATAAAATTTTCTTTGAGCCACTTTTTAAGTAGAGTTGTTATTATTTCAAATTGCTCCGATTTGTTTAATACATTTCCTTTGTCAATATACTGGTTACAAAAATTTATATAATACAAAGATCCAATTTCGTACATATTGATGCTTGATACGTTTATTATTTCTCGTTTTCTCCAAATGTCACTTTCAATAAGTAAACCACCATCATTTTCTCCCTTTATAATTTCACTTATTTCAAGTTTTTTCTTTGTTAAAAAGAGGTTTAAGAAATTTCCATTTTTTTCGAGAACTTCATCAATTGTTAAAAGTTCAAATACCCTAATTTTTTCTGGCATTTTGAAATACCAAGAATAAGCATTTAATTGTAATTCATTAATCGTAAAATGCAAAAACCAGTCAAGATTATCTTTTGTCCAAAATGAAGTTAATTCAGTAAACTTATATTTAATGTTTGGCTTTTCACAAAAAGTAATAGGATTTGTTATTAGCTCTTTTGTTGGCGAATAATCAATGTCAATTGAAATTGGTTTGGAAACTTTATTACAAACTGTGCAAGTCGTTATAATTCTTATTTCCTTAATGTCGTCCGTTTCCTGTCTTGGGATATAATTAAATGCCACGGAAAACCATTCGTTTTTACAGCTACATTTTTTCTTTTTAGGATACTCGTTTTGTATCAAGTCATACCAATAATCAATACTGTCAAGGATAAGATAGTTTTCTTCATTTTTAGTTGTCAAAAGTCCAACCCCATCATCATTAAGCAAACGAATTTGAAATTCATTTGTTCCGTTTTTTGTCGATATTTTTTTTGTTATTTCCTGTTTCACGGTGTCTGTCTATGCTTGCAGCTAACGCTCAAACATAATCACTTAATAAATCCTTTATTTTTCAGTAAAGGTTTTAGGTCGGGATTTCTTCCGGTAAAATCTTTAAATGCTTGGTTTAAATCCACCGAATTTCCTACGGAAAGAATATGTTTTCTGAAACGGTCGCCGTTTTCACGGGTCATTCCTCCGTGTGTGGAAATCCAATCCCACGCATCTGCATTCAGCATATCGCTCCACATATAAGCGTAATATCCTGCAGAATAACCTCCTCCCCAAATGTGTGCAAAATAAGGAGAGTGATATCTTGGCGGAACTTGCTTCAAGGTAAATCCGTATTTATCGAGAACAGCTTTTTCAAATTCCAGTGTTGGTTTCAGTTGGGAAGCATCGGTTACGGAATGCCAATTCATATCCAAAGTTGCAGCAGAAACGAGTTCGGTTGTAGAATATCCCTGATTGAAAGTTGCCGCTTTTTTTATTTTATCAACCAAAGATTGCAGCATCGGTTGTTTCGTTTGGTAATGCAATGCGTAGTTTTTCAGGATTTCCGGTTCCAGTGCAAAAAACTCGTTGATTTGAGATGGAAACTCTACAAAATCTCTCGGAGTATTCGTTCCGGAGATTGATACATATTTTTGGTCGGCAAAAAGTCCGTGCAAAGTATGTCCGAATTCGTGGAACATCGTGGAAACATCATCATAAGAAATCAAAGAAGGTTTTCCTTCCGCAGGTTTCTGGAAATTGAAGACATTTACAATTACCGGTTTTTGTCCGAGTAAATGAGATTGTTCCACGAAATTGCTCATCCAAGCTCCTCCGTTTTTATTGCTTCTGGTATAGAAATCCAGATAATAGATGGCAAGAGATTTTCCGTCTCTATCGAAAACTTCATAAACCGTAACATCCGGATGATACACCGGCAAATCATTTCTTACTTTAAAGGTAATGCCATAGAATTTTTCCGCAGCATAGAAAACGCCTTTTTCTAAAACAGTTCTTACTTCAAAATAAGGTTTTATTTGGTTTTCGTCCAAATCGTATTTTTCTTTTCGTACCTGTTCTGCATAGAAATTCCAATCCCACGGTTCTACTTTGAAGCCGCCTTTTTGCTTATCAATAAGCTCCTGAATTTCATTGCTTTCTCTTCTCGCCGTTTCTACTGCGGGTTTTGCTAATTGTGCCAAAAGATCCATTGCATTTTGGGGATTTTTTGCCATTTGATCTTGCAAACTCCATTCGGCAAAAGATTTTTTACCCAGAAGATGGGCTTTTTCCATTCTCAGTTTGGCTTGTTTTTCCAAGATATTTCTGGTGTCATCGGCGTTTCCTTTTTCCGCACGAAACCACGATGCTTTGAAGAGTTTTTCTCTTGTCGCTCTATTTTTCAGATTTTGGAGGAGTGGTTGCTGTGTGGTGTTTTGCAGAGCAAGAAGATATTTCCCGTCGTGTCCCGCTTCTTTTGCATCATTTTTTGCTGCGGCGATTTCGTCGGCAGAAAGTCCGTCAAGTTCTTTCACATCGGAAATAATCACGGCTCCGTTTTTTCTTGCTTCTAATAATTTATTGGAGAACTGTGTGGAAAGTGTCGCCAGTTCCTCATTTATTTTTTTTACTTTTTCTTTATCTTCAGCAGACAGATTTGCTCCCGCAATTTCGAAATTGGTAAGATACAATTCCAGAAGCCGTTTTTCTTCCGAACCCAGATTATCGGTTTTAATGGCTTTAATTCTGGAATATAATTTTTCGTTCAAATAGATTTTGTCGGTAAGTCCGGAAAAAACAGGAGCATATTCTTCTTCTAATTTTTGCAGGGTAGGATTGGTGTTGGAACCGGTAAGATTGTAAAATACAATTTGTGCCCTTTTCAAAACTTCGCCACTGTTTTCTATAGCGAGAACGGTATTTTCAAAAGTAGGAGTTTCGGTATTGTTTGCAATGTTTTCAATTTCGGATAGTTGAACTTTCATTCCGTAATCAAAAGCAGGCTTGAAATGTTCATCTTTAATTTTATCAAATTCCGGAGCTTGGTATTGCAGCGTACTTTTCTTCATAAAAGGATTATTCTTCATATCTGCATCGGATACAGAAATTTCGGTGGAAGATGTTTTGTTGGTTTTTGTTTCAGAACAGGCGGAATTCATCGCTAAAGAGGAAATTAATAAAATGGATGTAATATTTTTCATTTTTAAATTGTTATTAAAGGATAAAGGTATTAAATTTAACCAAACCAAAAAAACAAGTTTATGAAAACATTCACAATTTTAGCTTTCACCGCACTTTCTGTTTTTGTTTCCTGTAATGTAAAGTCGGAAAACGGTTTCCCTTTCAACATTGTTCCCAAAGAAGGAAAAGGAATTATTAAAACCAAACAATTTTTAATGAATTTTGATGAGATTAAAGTTGCACAATCCATCTCCGCAGAAGTGGTAAAATCTGACACCGAAAAAGTGGTAATCACTGCACCATCCGATATTATCGACGAAATACTTGTCGAAAATAATAACGGAGAACTTTATATCCGTTTCAAACCCAATGTCAATATTTCTGCAAGAAATGTAGCAGCGAAAATTTTCGTAAAAGATTTCTCGAAAATTGAAGCTACTTCTTCTGCCGATATCATCGTAAAAAATAAATTCACGCAAAACAAAACGGACATCAAAGTATCGAGTTCGGGAAGCATAAAAGGAGATTTCGAGGCAAATGATTTATCGATTGACGTATCGAGTTCCGGAACTTTTTCGGGAAAAATATGGGCGGTAAATCTGGAAGCGGAAGCAAATTCTTCGGGAGATATCATCATTTCCGGAAAAACCAAAAACGCCGATTTAGACGCCTCTTCATCGGGAACAATAAATGCCCGAAACGTGATTGCCGAAAATGCGGAAATAGAAGCATCGAGTAGTGGAGATGTAAG
>CAYSQR010000026.1:0-5709 GCA_964433195.1 uncultured Kaistella sp.
TTACTGTTGCACTTTGGACAATCCATAATTATACTTTTTGACCAAAGATACAAATACTATACTAATTTAATAGCGCCGTGTTTTATTTGCCTTATTTTTTCAATCCTTCAATCCCGAAACTTCGGGATTGAAGGATTGTGATGAAGGATTACGAAAAATTTTATGCGTATTCAATTATCGTTTTTGCATCTATATTCAAAACGCGGTGCAATCGTTTTGCCATTTGCATAGAAATTGAGCGTTTTCCGTGAAGAATCTGGCTGAATGTATTTTCTTTTATTTCCAGCAATTCTGCTGTTTGACGTTGCTTTAATTGGCGTTTTTGCATTTCTTTTTCAATAGAAATAAGCAACGGATTTTTTACTTTTAACGGACTTAAATCCATATAAATACTTTCAAAATCTGCTAACATTTCGCTGATTCGCCCCATTTCTTGCGTATATTCGTTATTTGCATATTGGTCAGCTAAAAAGCCGTTTTTGGTGGCGTATTGCTCTATTTCATCTAAATATTTCATTGCTTCATCATAAGTTACTTTATCTGTAATTTCCATGATATTTTCAAATTGCTTGTTCATAATATTATATATTTTCGATGTTTTTTATTTTGTCATAATCGGCGTGAGTTCCGCAAAATTTTATTCTGAAATAACCGTTGGCAAAAACAATCAAAACGACCAATCTGTAACGATTTCCTTTTATATTGAAAACATAACGCCCATTTCCTACATAATCAGCACTCGGAAAAACCGTTTTCAATTCGTTATGATTTAAAAATACATTGCTTTCAACGATATCAAGCCATTTATTAATAGAGTTTTTGGCAGTATTATGCTTTTTTATAAAATCCGTTAAAAGTGTTTTGTTTAAAACTTTCATTTTACCGTTTTGCTTTGACAAAGATAAAAAAAAAACTTCACATATCGTGAAGTTTTCTGTGTTTTATTTCCGTTGTTTCTTCAATCCTTCAATCCGGAAGTTTCGGGACAAATCTTTGAAGGATTATTAAAACCAAACCTGTCCGTAGGAACGTGCCATAAAGGCACGTTCAATATAAAATGAAATAAAACGTAAAGACGGATAATTTCCGTCTTTACAAAATTTGAATAAAAATGAACACGCCATAAAGGCGTGTTCCTACATCTATTCCTTTACAATTTTCTTATTCACCATTTCCCCCGATTTTGTAACGGCAGAAACCATATAAACCCCTTTTGCAAGACCCGCAACATTTACAGATTTTCCTTTTGCAGAAATCTCTTTTACAGTTCTTCCCGAAACATCTGTTATTTTTACATTAGATACCTCTTCTGAAAAGTTTAGCATATCTTTTACAGGATTTGGGTAAACCTGAACTTTGGTTTTATTTACATCTGTTACGGATAATAGACAGTCTTCATTAAAACTTGCTGTTGGGTCTTTTTGCCAAGTTGCCATATAACTTGCTGAAGAATTATCTACCTGAATACAAGTAAGATTTGGATTGTTTCTGGCGTCAAAACCAATTCCCGAATCCGTTTCATCAGAATAATAATACTCATAAACATTCGAGTTATTTCCATTTTTTACGTTAAGACTTGTCAGTTGGTTATTGTTGCACCACAGCGTTACCAAATCCGTATTTTTACTTACATCAAGATTTGTTAGCTGGTTTTGTGAACAATATAATGACCTTAAAGCAATATTATTACTCACATCCAAAGTTTTAAGTTGGTTTTGGTAACACGAAAATCTTATAAGATTTACATTCTTGCTTACATCTATATTGATTAATTGGTTGTTATAGCAATATAAAAATTTCAAGGCAGTATTCTTGCTCAAATCCAAAGTTGTAAAGAGATTGTCATTACAATATAATTCTTGCAAAACAATATTCTTACTAAGGTCTAAATTTGTCAATTGGTTATTATTGCAACCCAATCTCTCTATAACTGTATTCTTGCTCATGTCCAAACTTGTCAATTGGTTTTCATAGCATAATAGAACGTTCAAAGCGATATTCTTGCTTACATCCAAACTTGTCAGTTGGTTGTTGTGAGTTTGCAGCGTCGATAATGCTGTATTCTTGCTTACATCCAAAGTTGTCAATTGATTATTATAACTAGATAAAAATGTCAAAGCGGTACTTTTGCTTACATCTATACTTGTAAGAAGATTGTTATAACAAGATAAAACCTCCAAAGCAGTATTCTCACTTACGTTCAAATTTGTTAGTTGATTATAACTACAATTTAAAACTCTTAAAGCTATATTTCCACTTAGGTCTAAACTTGTCAAATTATTGTTTTGACATTCTAACATGTAAATATTCACAAAAGCTTCAATTCCCTTAAGATCAGAAATATTTTTGTTAGTACAACGTATGTATTCTGTATAAGCCACTGCTTCAGAAACTTGTATTTCATTATCATGATTGGTATTAATAGCATAATTGCTAACTAAATATGCTTTAAAATTCGCATCGGGAATATAAACATTTTGTGCTTTTGCGAATCCTATAATAACTGCAAATAAGCTGAAAAAATAAAATTTGGTTTTCATAATATTTTAATTAAAATCATCTAAACTAATAATATACAATTAAAAAATATAACGTGAAATATGAAAAAACAGCGTATCTAATTCACGCCGTAAAAGGTGGCTCTGCAATGCCATTGAAAAACAACGGAAAAGATACGCCTTTCGGCGTACTTTTAGAATCCGTCCTGTTTTTCAAAATGAAATTTTGCAGATTTCCTTTTACAAGACTTTTTAAAGTACTAAATATTTTACAAGTGTTGCTTAAAAGCAACAGACAAATATAGAAATGTTTTTGTAATTTCGTAGAAAATAATCCAATTATGCAATCGGTTACAGGAACTTACGAAAACGGAAAACTAAAGCTTGACAGAAGTTACAAGTCCAAAAAACCTGTAAAAGTGGTGGTAACTTTCTTGGAAGATGTGCAGGAAAAACCTGCCGAAAATCTTGTTTTATCCGATTTTTCATTCGCAAAAAGCAGAAAAAATCTGGCAACACTGAAAACTTCGCTTTCCGAAACCGTTGCAGAAGAAAGACGGATTGAGCAATGAAGATTTTCTTAGACACTTCTTCGCTTTTCAAACTGTATCATCAGGAATCGGGAACAGCAGAACTCGAACAGGTTTTTGTGTGGGAAAAAGTTACTCAGATATTTTTATCGGAACTCGCAAAAATTGAATTTGCATCAACACTTTGGAAAAAAGTAAGAACACGCGAACTGACCACCGAACAAGCCGAAACAACATTAGAATTATTTGAAAACGATTTCGGAAAATTCATTTTCATTGCGATTGACAGTTCAGTTTTGGAACGTGCAAAAACACTGATAAAACAATAATCTTTTTTAACTTTGAAAAAATTTCTGTTATGAAAACATTTATTATAACTCTGCTTCTGTTTGTTTCAAACACCCTTTCTTCTCAATATATTACAGGATTGAGCATTACGCAAAATGGAGATAGTCAAATAAAAACAAATCTAAAAGTTTATTTACCAACAGTTGGAGAGTTTCTCTCATCTTCTACAAGTATTGACCAGAATGTCATTACGCTTTCTGTATGTTATTTTATGACAGATTTCGGAGCCGTTTCCAATCTGGAAAATGATTTTTATATAGACATTCCAAATAATAGTAATTATACACTAAAGGTAAATTTATATACCTCTGTTGATTCTGGAACCTGCAATTATCAGGATTTAGAAGATACTGTAACACTTGGTTTTTCCACTCCTATAGACGGTACGGTTTATATGGGTACGGTAAATTCAGATTATAAAACTAAAATCTCCGTTTTCCCAAATCCCGTAAAAGATGTTCTGTATTTTTCCGAAGAAATTGCCAATGTAAGGATAACTGATATCTCCGGTAAAATGGTAAAAGAATTTTTTGCAAAAGGAAAATCGGTAAATGTGGCAAACCTTGCCAAAGGGATTTACATTGTTACAGCCACTACAAAATCGGGAGAAACTGTGAGCAGGAAAATTGTGAAGGAGTAGGAACACGCCTTGAAGAGGTGTTCCCACAATCAGAAAACAACCCTTCAATCTTTAAAAGAGATGAAATATCTATTTCATCTCTTTTTTCCATATAGGCAACATCAGTTTTACCCAAAATACTTACTACAATCAATTATAATTTTATTTTACCCCAAAAGAATATTGAATTAATTTTATCGCTTCTCCCTTGTTTTCATTGCATTTTCTTATTTTTGAATAATGAATGAATCTCTCTTCAATTTAGCAGAACATACCAACAGAAGTATTTTTCTCACCGGAAAAGCCGGAACCGGAAAAACCACTTTCCTGAACGAGTTCGTGAGCAAAACCCGCAAAAAGCACATCGTAGTTGCACCTACAGGAATTGCAGCCATCAATGCAGGTGGCGTTACGATTCATTCTATGTTTGCACTTCCTTTAAGGACCTTCGCTCCGACTACCGAAAGAATAGACGGAAATCTGGCGATGAACATTGCCGATTTGATGCAGCATTTCAGATACAGAAAAGAGAAACTAAAACTGCTTCGGGAAATCGAAATCATTATTATTGATGAGGTTTCGATGCTGCGTGCAGATGTTTTGGATATGATGGATTTTTCGCTTCGCCACGTTCGGAGAAACCAGCAGAAATTCGGCGGAGTGCAGATGATGTTTATCGGCGATTTGTATCAGCTTCCGCCGGTTGTGAGAGATGAAAATATTTTAAGCCAATATTATAAATCACCGTTTTTCTTTGAAAGTTATGCGTTGAAAGAGCTGCCATTAATCACTTTGGAACTCACCACTGTTTACCGGCAAAAAGACGAGAAATTTCTCGATATTCTGAATGAAATCCGTGACGGGGAAATCCGTGATATTGATTTTGAAACGCTGAATGAAAGATACATTCCGGATTTTGAACCCACCGATGAACCGTATGTTTATCTCACTTCCCACAACAGAATGGCGGATGAAATCAACTTGAAAAAACTTACGGAGCTTCCCGGAAAATCCTATTTCTACAAAGCCGAAATCACCGGAAACTTTAATGAAAACCAATATCCGAATGACGAAGTTTTAGAATTAAAAGTCGGTTCGCAGATTATGTTCATCAGAAATGATGCAACCGCCGAAAAAAAATATTTCAACGGAAAGCTCGCAGAAGTTGTCGATTTAGATGAAAAGGAAATCACCGTAATCATTGATGGCGACGACGAAATTTATCAATTGAAAAAAGAAATCTGGGAACAGAAAAAATATTCTTTAGACGAAGAAAAAAACATTACCGAAGATGTTCTGGGAAGTTTCCGGCAATATCCTATCCGTTTAGCTTGGGCAGTTACCATTCATAAAAGTCAGGGTTTAACTTTTGACAGATTGATCATTGATGCAGGGAAATCTTTTGCTTCGGGACAGGTTTATGTCGCACTTTCGCGGTGCAGAACTTTGGAGGGAATTATCTTAAAATCGAAAATCACACCCGAAGTGATTTTTGCCGACAGAAGAGTTTCAAAATTTCAGGATGAAACCCACGCAAACGACAGAATTGATGAAATCCTGAATGCCGAAAAATACGATTACAGCATCAAAAAAATAGTGAACCGCCTCGATTGCAAATGGTTTCAGCATTCTTTGGAAATGTGGTATAATTCTGCAAAATCGAGCAAAGGAATTGATAAAAACAAAGCAGAATTTCTCTATCAAAGCATAAAAC
>CAYSQR010000026.1:5719-17133 GCA_964433195.1 uncultured Kaistella sp.
TTTAAAAATGTGAACGCGAAAATTTTCAGTCCGTTAAAAGATTTTTATGCTGAAAACAAAGGAACAAAAGGTCTGAAACAGTACAACGAAGATTTCCGGGTATTTCTGGATGATCTGGAAGATTACCTGAATGACCTGAAAAAAGTGTATTTGCTGGAAACCAAATTATTCGATACGGAAAACGACATCAAAATTTCAACGAAAGTGGCAAAAATTCCGTCGCATATTCTCTCCTTCCAAATGTTCGAGGACGGAAAAACCATTCCCGAAATTGCCAAAGAACGAGGGTTGGTTACGGAAACCATTTTCGGACATTTAGCGAAATTTGCGGAACAGGGATTGCTGGATTTAACGAGAATTTTCGCTAAAGAAAAAATCGCAATCTTTGAAGAAGAGTATAAAAAATCTTCCCACGAAACTTTAACGGACTGGAAAAACGCACTCCCGAAAGATTTTGAATTTAATGAAATCCGTATTTTATTGAATCATTTTGGTAGGGACAAATCGTGATTTGTCCAAAATCCGAAGGATTTTCAACGAGCCACGAAGTGGCGGAATCAACAGCAAAGGGTAAAGCCCTTTGATTCCGAAAAAATGAAAATGGACGGAGAGCCACGAAGTGGCGAAATGTTAATAGCATTGGATGAAATCCAATGAACAGAAATACAGAAATTATTTTATCCCTTCTTTCTGTTTTGGAATTTCTTAATCAAAGTATAAACTACCAGAAATCCCAATACAAAAATCGAAATCCGCGACAGCAAATCACCGGTTCTGGTGTAAAATGTCATTTTATCATAAAGATTGATTTCCGCAAAAAGTGCGGTTTTATCGCCGTAAAGTGTATCAGCTAAAACATCTCCTTTTGCGTTGATGTGTGCAGAAATTCCGCTGTTTGCGGCTCTTGCAATTTCACGCCGCGTTTCAATCGCACGGAGTTTTGCATAAGACATCAGTTGTTGGTGTCCCTGTGTAACTCCCCACCAAGAATCATTGGTCATAATTCCCAGAAAGTTTGCTCCTTTTTTTACATAATCGGTGGTAAATTCTCCGTAAATGCTTTCGTAGCAGATGATGGGAGCAAATTTTCCTTTGTTGAAAGGATTGCTGAAAACTTTCCGCTCCTTATCAATTCCGAGTGAAGCGGTAGTTCCGCCGAGATTAATCATTGCGTCTCCGAGAAGCGGTTTCAGAACATTGATGTACGGAAAGATTTCAACTCCCGGAACCAATTTCCCTTTGTGATAAACTTCTACTTTATGGTTCGGAATAATCTGAACGGCGGAATTGTAGCTATCGACAAAAATTCCCTGCGAAGTTTGATATGCTGTTTCGGATTTTTCAGATTCATTCAGATAAAATTTATGCGAAGAAATTCCTGTTGCAAAAACCGATTGCGGATGTTTTGAAAGAAAATTTTTAATATTGTTTAAAAGGGTGCTTTGTTCAAAACCTCTTTCGGAAATCGAGCCGTAACCGGGAATTGCCGTTTCCGGAGCGAGGTAATAATCTATTTTTCCGCCGGAATTTTTTTCCGCCAAATCCAGCAACTCGCTCAGAATCGTCAAGCTGTCTTTTGCATATTTTTCGCTGTACGGGTCTAAATCCGGTTGCAGCATCAAGACATTTACCGAGCCAATCGGTTTTTCATTAAAGTTTTGGTATTTCACCAAAGAAATAATCATCGGCAAAAGAATGATTCCCAAAAGAATCGCCGAATTTTTAACTAAATCTTTCCGTTTTCTTCCGGCTTCCCAAATCCTTAAAGTATAGAATCCGAAAACATTAATAATGAGAATCCAGAAACTTCCGCCGGTTGCTCCGAAAGTATCGTACCACTGAATGATTTTCGGATAATCGGCAAAAACATTTCCCAAGTTCAACCAGGGCCAAGTCAGTTCCCAGCTTGAATGAAATTTCTCGAAACCCATCCAGATTGCGACGAAAAATACCAATCCGAAATATGTTCCCTGTGCATTTTTGTACCAATGATAACACTGAAAAACCAGCGAATACAAAAGCGAATTGACCAACACCGGAAAAATCACCGCCATCAAAGAAGGGGTTCCGTCGGGATTTTTCGAGCCGTATAACCAACCCGTTGTTACAACGTTCCAAATCACGAAACAGAGATAAGAAAGTGCGAAAATTACCCCACCTTTTCTTTTGATTTTTGAGAATTTCGAGATTTCGTGTTCCATCATCAATAAAGGAATGAGGGCGAAAAATATGAAGAAGGGAATCCCGTAAGTAGGCCACGAAATACTGAGAAGCATCGCAGAAAGTAAGGAAAGAATAAGGTATTTCATAAAGGGAAAACTTTAAACTTTGTCAAAGTAAACAAAAATGCTTCTGAAAACTTTGACAAAGTCGGTTTGCGGAAGCACAAATTTAGTTAAAATAAATCAACGCATTTTGAAATTCCGTTGCATTTCTACGCTTACTCCGTCCATTTCTCCCTGCATCGGAGGATTGGTTTTGGTAAGTTTTACCCGGACGAAAGTAATCTGCGGAAAAGTATTTTCTAATTTGGTAAAAATCCTTCCGATAACGTGTTCCAAAAGTTTCGATGGGATTCCCATTTCGTGGTGGATGATGTCATTGATGTCCGAATAATTGATGGTATCTTTCAGGTTATCTGTTTTGGAGGCTTTTCCCAAATCCGTATGAATCTCAACATTCAGAATGTAATCTGTCCCGATGATTTTTTCTTCGGGAAAAACACCGTGATAGGCGTAGATTTTCAGGTTTTCGAGGAGGATTTTGGAGGTCATTAGAATTGTATTATACAAAAAATCATTTCACAGATTTAGAAAGTTCCAGCATTGCTTCAATCGGTTTCAGTGCTTTCAACCGTAATTCTTCTTCAATCAGAATTTCCGGCAGTTCATATTTCATACACAGATACACTTTTTCCAGTGTATTTCTTTTCATATAGAAACATTCGGAGCAGTTGCAGCTTTCATCGAAAACGAGGGCAGGAATTAATTCTTTGTGTGGTGCTCGTTTTTTCATTTCGTGCAAAATCCCTTCTTCTGTTGCTACGATAAATTTTTGGCAATCGTCTTTTTCCACATAATTCAAAAGTGCAGAAGTAGAGCCTACAAAATGTGCCAAATCCAGAACCGGTGTTTCGCTTTCAGGATGTGCAATGAGTTTTGCATCGGGATTTTCTGCCAATTGTTTCGCAATTCTTTCCATAGAAAATGCTTCGTGTACGATGCAGCTTCCGTCCCAAAGAATCATATCTCGACCTGTTTTTTTGGATAGATATCTTCCGAGATTTTTATCGGGTGCGAAAATAATCGGTCTGTCTTCAGGTAAAGATTTTATGATGGTTTCTGCATTTGAGCTCGTTACGATAATGTCGGATTCTGCTTTGGTTTCCGCATTACAGTTGATGTAGGTTGCAATGAGCGCATTCGGATGTTCTTTCCGCATCGCTCTCAAACCTTCTCCGCTGCAACCGTCTGCAAGTGAGCAACCTGCTTGTGTATCGGGAAGAACGACTTTTTTCGCAGGATTCAGAATCTTCGCTGCTTCTGCCATAAAATGTACGCCGCAAAAAACAATCATATCTGCTTCGGTTTCTTTCGCCTGTCTTGCTAACTGGAGCGAGTCGCCTAGAAAATCGGCAATATCCTGAATATCTCCGGTTTGATAATAATGTGCCAAAATCACGGCATTTTTTTCTTCTTTAAGTTTCAGAATCGCTTTTACCAATTCTTCTCCTTTCGGAATGATTAAGTCTTTAATATCCAGAAATCCTCTCACCGGAAGATTTGCTTTTGCTTTATCTAATGTTGCTGTACTCATTTCCTAAATTTTTATTCAATGCTTAAAGTTAAGAATTTATAAAACTTTTCACAATTTTCACAATATCTTTTTTGGCTTTATCCAAATCGGTATTGATGATGATTTTGTCAAACTCGTTTTGAAAGGTCATTTCTTCCGCCGCTTTTTTCACTCTTGTTTTGATGGTTTCCTTATCATCTGTTGCACGTGTAATCAATCTTCGTTCCAATTCCAAGATTGAAGGAGGCATAATGAAAATGGACAGTGCTTTTTCACCAAAATATTTTTTCAGGGAAATTCCGCCTTTTACATCCACATCGAAAATCACGGTTTTTCCGCTTTTCCAGATTCTTTCCACTTCGGATTTCAGGGTTCCGTAATATTTGTCTTCATAAACTTCCTCATATTCCACAAAAGCATTTTCCGAAATTTTTTTTCTAAAATCTTCGGGAGAGATAAAATAATAATCAATCCCGTTTTGTTCCGTTCCTCGCAGATTTCTCGTAGTACAGGAAACTGAAAACTCCAGCTCCGGAAAATTTTCGAGACAGTGTTTTACCAAAGTGGTTTTTCCGCTTCCGGAAGGTGCTGAAAAGATGAGGACTTTTTTATTCATAGTGGTTTCAAGTTTCAAGTTTCAGGTTTCAAGTTGGTGCATATAGAACCTGAAACTTGAAACCTGAAACTCGGAATTACAAAACGTTTAGCGTTTGTTCTTTTATTTTTTCCAGATCGTCTTTCATCATTACCACGAGTTTTTGGATTTCGGCGTGATTGGCTTTTGAACCCAACGTATTGATTTCCCGACCGATTTCCTGGGAAATGAAACCGAGTTTCTTTCCGTTGAAATCTTCGTTTTGCATTACTTCCAAGTAGTATTTCAGATGTTGGGAAAGCCGCACTTTTTCTTCGGAAATATCCAGCTTTTCCGTAAAATAAGCCATTTCCTGATAAAAACGGGTTTCGTCGATATTGTCAAACTCATTTAAAGTTTTTCGGTAGCGTTCCTTCACACCTTCTAAACGCACATCTTCATAAGGTATAACCTGTGAAAGGTAATTTTCAATATTTTCAATATTTTTTCGGAGTTCTTCGTAGAGTATTTCGCCCTCTGTTTTTCTGAAATCATCAAATTTTGAGAGGGCATTTTCCAAAAGTCCGGTCAGGAAAATCCATTCGTTTTCACTAAGTTCATCGGGTTTTGAAGAAATTGCTTCCGGCATTCTTACCGCCATTTTCAGATATTCGAAATCGGGACCATCACCGGAAATTTTCTTTAATTCATTGATATAAGATCTTACCAAATCGTGGTTGATGTTTACATCGTTGGAATTATTCAGCGTTTCGATATTGATGTAGCAATCTACTTTTCCACGCAGGATTTTATCGTTCAGAACCTTGCGGATTTCAAATTCTTTTTCCTTATATCTCAAAGGTATTTTGATATTGAGGTCAAAAGATTTGCTGTTGAGGGATTTCAAGTCAAGGGTAATTTTTTTTCCTTCAAAAACACCTTCGCTTCTTCCGAAGCCGGTCATTGATAAAATCATAGATTTACTTTAAGCAACAAAGGTAATTATTTCCAAACTTTTATGGTTAAAAAAAGTGAGGTTCGGAATTTTCAGTGATTTCGGGAGAAGATTGTTTTTGAATACGGAATTTGATTTGTAATTTCTTGGATAACGGAAAAGGTAAAAAAAAGAGTGTTTTTACCCTTTTGTAGTTTAAAGATATTTCTGAAATTTGTTTTCAAAAACAATATCTATGAAAACAGATGATTTACATTCAGAAGAACTTACTGCGAAAGAGCTGTTGCTGAGCATTCTGCAAACATTTGACACCAGAACCTCCGATTCACTTTATTATGATAATGCAGACCTGAAGCAGATCTTGCACATTTCTGACCGCACCATCTACCGGCTTCGGAAAACAAATAAAATACAATTTATGAAATTGGGTGGAAAATATTTTTATCCTAAATCGTTTTTCAGGAAACTGCCGTTTCAGGAAACCGTTTCGGAAAGATAGAATAACCGGAAATATTCATCAAAAAGCCCTCTGAAAAGAAATTTTCTTTTCAGAGGGCAGTTCAGGAATTGCTTGCCCTGCTTACTGAACTTCATGTTCACCGAGATAAACGGAATTACACGCAGAGGTTCCTTTTTTATTGTGGAAGAATACAAAAATCTGCACCTGTTTTCCCTGTAAGTATTCAGGCAGCTGCACTTCGGCTCCCTCCCACGATAATCCATCAATAGAAAAAACGATGAGAAGTGAGTAAAGTTTTTATTCATAGGTGATGAGAATGTAAGTTGCTTACCATCAGACTGTACGAATATTCGTCAGTATCTTTGAGAATAAAAAAGAAAGTTTTAGGATTGTATAAAAATCAGAAATTTTGTATTTTTGCTCACTTCAAAAAGAAAAAAGATCTTTGACTTTGATGTTAAAATGGAAATTAGAAAAAGGAAATAAAATCTATCCTTGGAAACGGTATTTTTCCTCTTGAAAGCACTAAGCTACCTTACAATAAGATGTACGATTGGCTTCCAATCGTTCTTTATTAATACGTTCTAATGTAGGCTTTACATGAATAAGTTCAGGATTGTTATGAATTTCATTGGGCGTGTAAATCCAATGCTGGTAATGAGGCCTTACAGAATTGTAATCTTTTACAAAAATCTCAATGATTTTGTGAAAATCTTGGGAATGAATCTCTCCCTTGCTCCGAAGAAATTTCTTGAGTATTTGGAAATGCCCTTCAATAATTGAATTTGAAAAAACGACGTCTTTCAGAGCAATCTTCTTGTGAATATTCACTTGGCAATGTCTGATAAAATTTCTGATTCGGAAATTATTATTTTCCGAACCAGCATCTACGATGAGATCCAAATCGGTAGGCGAAAGAATCTTTCCAAATTGCAAAAGGATTGCTTCTTTCAAACTGACAAGTCTGGTTTTAGCAGCCTTATCACGGGAAACAGTATATGCAATAACTTTTCTTGAAAAGTTATCTAAAACGGTGTGAATGTAGAATTTGACATTGTCGGAAGTCACAAACTCAGTGACATCAGCGTGCCAAATCTTATTTGGACGATTGGCTTTTACTGAACCACGTTTCTTTTGCTTCTTATTAGTTTTTCTTTTTTCAGAAACCCCGAGGCGAAGACAATAGCGATACCAAGAAGTACGAGACATTGAGATATGACTTTTCTTAATTGCATATCCCCAAACCGAAGCAATGCTCCAATATTGAAACCTTTTTCTGGACATTAAACTTTTCAAAATATTAATCTCTTTTTGTGAGATTTGATTTGGAAATCGTTTCTTGCAATACCCGATTAAAGAAAACGGACATCGATATGAACGGTTATTTTTCCAAATATTGAATTGATGTGGTGTAATTTGCAAAAACTTGCAAACCAAATTTCGATTAAACTCAATTGGAAGGTTTAGAATCAGGTCAATCACATATTCTCTGTTTTGAAGAATAATTTTCTCAAAGTTATTTTTGCCGATGAATTCAAGTATTGTGAGATATAATCTGCAAAACGCATAAAAAGCTGTGGTCAATTTTTTCACTCTTTCATCAAGAATCAACTTTACTTTCTCCAAATCATTTTCAACCTGAGAAGCAAATTCATTTCCTACAAACTTCTCGGGATTAAGCTCCTTCCAGTTTTGAGTTGTAGAACGAGGGATTGAAGAAGTAAAATAGTGGGGTAGAACCTGCTGTTGAATTCCTAAAGCATAAGAAGTTTTAATGGTAGAATGATATCTGTTGTATTTTTTCATCAGGCACAAAACTACTAAAAACAGCATCCATTTTAAAATCAAAACATCAAAACATCAAAAAACCATAGAAAAAATAAAAAACACCTGTGACGAATTTTCGTCAACCAATCATCCAAAAGAAAATGGTTCGAGTTTCGTAAGGTTCTGTAAATTAGCTTTATAGTATCAAGCGGTTCGAGATGGTGACTAGAGAAAATCGCCCGAGTGAAAAAGTCGCCAATTGGCGACTTTTTCCGTTTGTAACTATTTGAAAAACAAAACTATATTTGCTTACAAACGGGTTCGAGAAGTCCATTGTAAAATTATGGGATTTTAGGGGCATTTCTCGAACCGCTTTACTTTTTTAGCATTAACTATTTGTTAAACAAATGATTAACGGTTCTGGTCTCAAGGGTTTTTTCACTAAAATAATTTAATTGAATTTTTGTAAAATGAAGACTATTTATACAGCCTTTCGTGAATGTTTTAATTGAGTGTATAGGTGTGAATTCGTCTCTCTATATTAATTCTATTCGAAAATTAGAATGTAGGGTTGTAAATTGAATTCTTTTGAGGAAGAATTTAGAAGAAAAAAGTATATTTGTGTATCTGATTTTCAGATTATTTCAAAAAGAGATAATGTTCATTGATATTATTAGAGGAAAGTATATAAATTGGGAGGGTAGAAATAGGGTAGGATTAATTCTATTGGTTAAATGGAAATCTTATATTTTCCTTCAGTATTTATTGGCTGGATTGTTTGTGACCAATTTGAAATTTGCCAGTTCAGGATTTTCGTGAATTTCATTTGGCGAGTAGATTTTGTTTTTGTAGAAAGCTGATTTACAAAAAATAATCGGTTTGAGATGGTGACTAAGAAATCGGTTTTTGAAAGATATGAAAACAAAGGAAAAATGTACCCTAAGGATTTTTAATAATAAAACCAAATATTATGATTACACAATTAAACGAAAGCAAAAAAAGTCTTCTCGACTTTGGAGCAGTTGGAGATGGACTAGCCAATGATTCAGCTGCGTTTTTATGTGCATTAGAAAGTATTGCACAAACAGAGCAAAAAACTCTTGTTATTCCAGGCGATTACAATTTTAATCTTTGTGATGCAACTATAGATTTTGATATCATTGCATCTGAAATTTTATTAGAATTTGAAGGCGGATATCTTTCAAATGCCAATTTAAGTGGCAGCAGAACAAGAATCAAAGCAGATCGAATTAAGATATTTGAAAATGTGAATCTTTCCGGAACTTTTTTTTCTGTTACTGATTATGCTTACCCTGAGTGGTATGGTGTTTTCCCGGGTAATATAAATGTCGATTTGGTAGAACACGCGTTAGAAAAATTAGATACAGTATTTTATGATATTTCTTTAGGTGCTGGTGATTATTATACAAAGAAAGGTAATTACATGGTAAAAGGTCTGAAAGGATTATCCATGGAAAAAACCAGAGTAATAATGGAAACTGATTTACCAGGTATGTATATTTTTTCACTAGGTAAGGTAGGCGGTAATTTACAGGAAAGAAATTATGATTATAATTATATTAAAGATATTCATCTCTTGATGTCAACTCCCACTCAGGCTCGTCTAAAAGGAAATAGGGGTATTATTGTGGGTGCCACACACAAACCAGTAATAGAAAATGTTAAAATTTCTTTATTTGGTGATACGTTACAGTTTTCCAAATCTGATCTTGAAGATTTTATATATAACCCAGAGAAAATGGAAGAAGCTAATGTTGGGTTAGAATTTAACGGAGATTCAGAACTTACTTTCATCTCAAATTTTTTCACATTATCGGACATTGGCGTATTGTTTACGACTTTTTGTGATTTTGTAGTAATAAGAGATTATATGAACTGGTGTGGTTTGAATGGCATAGCCAATGTTTATTACAGATCCGCAGCATTGCCTTCACAAAATATATTGTTTACCGGAGCACAAAGCTGGAACCAGGGTTTATATGGATTATATGCCGAACATTCAATTCTTTTCCTAGCGTTAAATTCGAAAATGTAAGGATTGAACAATTGGTATCTGATTTAATCATACGAAATAAATTACAGGGAGCAAATATTTGGATTGGAGAAAACGAGACCATTACTAATTTGCAGTTTGAAAATATATGGTTGGCTGGTGTGAGCAACGGAGTACATATTGGAAATACCATGTACGGAAGAGTTTCTATGCAAAATGTTATTACTTGGGGAGATCCAATGGTAGAAAAAGAATATGCTCTAGATATAAACTATACAATGCCTGAAGCATCGTTTCTGATTTTTTTAAAGAATGTTTCATTACCAGATGATACCAATTCTACTTTTAGTAATGCGAATATCATTTATAATGGCTTTGTCCAAGAACAGGTACATGAAGAGAAGAATCTTTTCGTAGATTGCATTGTGATGGGCAGTTCTGTTCCTTTAAAAAAATATAATCCACAAAGAACAGAATCAACCTATATAGAGCAGGTAAAAATCCTTAACGATAATCAAAATTATATTCCATTAATTCATTCAGTTCCTCGCCCCGGAATATTGATGAAGTATTTTATAGAGTTTTTTGCAGAAAGTACATATGATACTTTCGAATTTGTTATTTTTGACAGTGGATTTAATAAAACTATTAAAGACAGCCAATATGTATCTATGACTGAAGATAATATATTTATACCCAACAAACTAAATTTAATTAAGGATATAAATTCTGGTGTTATATTTATATTTAACAGATTTGGAGTTGATCTTCTAATTAATATATCTGCAACCGAGGTAAAAATGGACGAATAGTTTAAAATAGAAGCTCTAGACCAGAAGAATTAATTTGGCTATAGACTACAAACTGGTTAAATTATGGAGGAGCAAATATTGGTAATGTATCAAATTTAGTGATAAGGTAATTGTAAAAATATAAACAATTGAAAATCAGATACAATAAAAATTATAAAATTTAAAAATGAGAGTAGGTTATGCCTACTCTTATTATTTTTAACCCCAAAAACATATCGTAAATGCTTGAAGACCATTCCTTGTGTATCAAAGTTAGTGATACTAAAATATGCCCATATTGTTATAACCCAAAACCAATCAAAAACGGTCATGCCAAAACCAAGAAGCAGCAATATTTCTGCAAACAATGCAATAGGAGATTTTTAGATTTTTATACCTATAAAGCCTATCATAAAAATATCAATAACACAATTATCCAACTCACCAAAGAAGGACTCGGTATCCGTTCCACCGCAAGATTTTTACAAATCTCCGTAACCACTTTGCTCAAAAGAATTGTAACCATTGGAAAAAACATCAAACGTCCCGTTTTATCTTTCGGCAGAACTTATGAAGCAGAGAAGATTATTTTATATATTTGCATTACTATTTTAAAGATTCAGAAATATGCTAAAATCGCTTTTCCATTGGAAAGTCTGGGTAAATGTACTTGTAGCGGCTGTAGTTTTTACGGGATTGGTTTGGCTTACTTTCCGCTGGTTAGAGATTCATACCAATCACGGCAAAGAAATCGCAGTACCCAATGTGATGAACAAATCGGTTCAAGATGCTATAAAAATTTTAGACGATTCCGGTTTGGAATATGAAGTGGACAGCTTTAAATATAATCCGAAATTCCGTCCTTTTCAGGTTTTACAGATTTATCCTTCACCGGGTTCCAGAGTAAAAGACGGCAGAACAATTATTTTAAGAGTAAATCCGAGAACGTACGCAAAAGTTTCCGTTCCCGATATTTTAGACAGATACAAAGGTCTTGCTTTCCGACAACTGGAACAGGTAGGACTGAAAATAGGAGATACCATTTACGAACCGAGTAT
>CAYSQR010000027.1:0-16826 GCA_964433195.1 uncultured Kaistella sp.
TTTTGTTCGCAAAAACAAAGTTTTATTAAATGTTTCCTTGACAAAATCTTGATTGATAATTTGGGTGTTTTTTACCAAAAATACTTTCCCTGCATCTGCGACTTTTGAAATATCAATATTACAACCAATCCAACCTGCTCTTCTTGCTGTTTCGGCTAATGGTGGACGTTTAATGATTATTTCAGGTGTAAAAAACTGCTTAGGAATTATCAGAAAATCATTTACTGTCCATTGTTTTGTATAAGTAAGAAAGAAAAAATTCGGGTTGTTTTCTGAATTAATCCGTTCAATCATTGTGGAATATGCTCCATCTGTAATTGTGTTTGAAAGTTTTCCGCTTTTACTTTTCAACTCAAATTCTTCACTACATTTTTTACAATAAAAATCCGCAACAGGACGATTGTTTTCAAATTCATTTAACGGCAAATCTCCACAACTCGGGCAATACGAATTATTCAAAACCCAATTTTCTGTCAATAATCTTGCGATTTGAGAATTACTTTTATATCCGTGAGCTAAATTTGTATTAAACGATAAATTCATTTTAAGCGACTGATTGCGTTAGGGATTGTAGTGGAAATCCTTTTTGTGAGGAACGAACAAAAAGATTGGAACGGAAAGCCCGACCGAAGGGAACGCCCAAATAATATTTTTCAGGATTTGCATTGATACTTCTCTTTGCTTCAACTCGTTGAATATTAAAGTCAGAATACAAATCATCAAAGAAATTGTCATTTTTATCTTTACCTTTCACATCTGAATTACTTAAAATCCAAGTATGATTTAATACATCAAGTTTTGAACAAAAATCTTTTAAACGAATTTGTTCACTGTCGTTAAATTCGTCTTTTGCATACGAATTGAAACTTGAAGTTTCGCTCAATGGTTTATAAGGTGGGTCGAAATAAAATAGTGAATTTTCTCTTGCAAAATCTAAAGTTTGTTCAAAATCCCCACATAAAATTTCTACCTTTTGCAATGCTTCGCTTACTGCCAAAATATTTTCTTTGTCGCAAATAGTTGGACGTTTGTAACCTCCCATTGGAACATTATACTCGTTCTTGCGATTAACTCTATACAAGCCGTTGAAGCAAGTACGATTGAGAAAAATAAATAATCCAGCTTGTCCGATTTGTCCTTCTTTTCTTGAATTATACAATTCTCTTTTTTGGTAGTAATAAAGTTTTTTGCCGTCCTCATTTCCTTCCAAAGCGTGAAATTCGTTTTGCAAAATTTCGAGAATTGAAATTAGTTCGTTTGGTCGTGAAGCAATCGTTTTGTATGTGTTTATCAAGTCTTCGTTGATGTCGTTAATTACCGCTTTTTTGAGTTCTGGGAAGTTGTTTAGTGTCCAAAAAAGTACCGCACCACTTCCAACAAATGGTTCGATATATGTAAAATTTGTTTTTGTTATGTCTGTCGGCAAAGCCTTTTTAATGTCGTTAATGAGCTGTGTTTTCCCTCCTGCCCATTTCAAAAACGGTTTTGCTGTCTTATTTTTCATATTGCAATTTTTACTTCGTTGTAATTAATTTGTTCTATATGAAATAGAATATCTTCAAAATCTTTATCCGAACATTGGTTATTTTCTAGTCTTACAGCTAAATTCAATACATATTCATACGAATTATGCATTTCATTCTCTTCTTCTTCATCTATATCATTAATGTTGTAAATAATATTTTCGGGATTAAAAGTTTCTGCCCATTCGTATAAATAAGGAAGTATTTGTTCTTTTTTTTGTTCAAGAATATTCATTAAGCAAAATTTGTTTTGATAAAAATAGTCAAAACAAATTAAAAAAACAAATTAAAAAAAATCGCAATTTTGGTAATATAGACTGTGATACAATATGCAAAATTATTCACTGTAGCTGTCATTTTGATTTCCTTTCAGACTGTCGGTTTCGTTCATTTCTTTATGAAATTTTTCGGTTTCGTAAGGGAAATTTTCAAACAAGCCGGAAAGCGACAATGCAGAGTAAACCCTCCTGGAATATTTGTTTCCGATGGCGACAATCGTAACATTCGATTTCAGCAGATGTGCAAAAACAGAATTTGTTCCGTGCCACCATCCGTTATGATAAGTGATTTTTTCGCCGTTATCAAAAACCTTCATCCGGAAACCGATTCCGTAATTATTGATTCCCGGTTTTTCGTTGCTGTACGGTTCAAAAATCATTTGCTTCAAATCGGAACGGAGGAAGTTCTCGGCAAACATTGCCTTGGAAAAATTCAGCAAATCTCTCGGTGTGGTATAAACATTTTTGTCACCGTATATCAAATCCAATCTGTCGTAAGGATAAACTTTCGGACCTCTTTGAAAAAAAGATTTCGCTGCGGAAACGGTATCTTTTTCCTGAAAAACATAAGTGTTTTTCATTTTCAGCGGACGGAAAATAATTTCCTGCATTGCTTCGGGAAAAGGAGTTTTGGTAATTTTTTCGATGATTAAAGCCAGCAATGCAAAGTTGGTATTGCAGTACATAAATCCGGTATTGGTTTCCCGTGCAAGTTCCGGTTTGTAACGGATGAGAAAATTCAGAACATCTTTATTGGTAATGAATTTTTTTGAAAGTTCCGTTGGTTGCGGCTGTATTTTTTCGATAAAGTATTCATATTTCGGCAATCCGCTTCTTTGGGTCAGAAGCGTAAAAACCGTTACTTTCGGGTAAGGAAAATTCGGGAAGAATTTTGTTAGCGGATCTTTCAGATTCAGCTTTCCGGCTTCAACCAATTTCATCATTGCCATTGCTGTAAGTGTTTTGGAAACGGAAGCAACGTGAGGTGCGGTGTTTTTGTCAATCGGTTTTTGTTTGTTGTCCTGTGCAAAACCACGATAATCTTCATACAGGATTTTATCGCCTTTTGCCACCAGAAAACCGCCCCACAAATCACCTTTTTCCCAAACCGTTTTGTGGTAATTATCGATGATTGAAACGATGGAATCTTTGTTTTCGAGTTGGTTGTCTTTTCGTTTGAACACCTCATCGAGGTCGATGTTTCCGTAGTTTGGTATATCGGTTTCGTAAATTTCCGCATCGTCTTTGGTGCTTTTCTCTGTTTTACAAGAGAACAAGACCAAACTGAAGATCATCAGAAAAAAAATATTCCGCAAAAATTTCATCTAAAAAGTTTTATCTAAAAATTTCCTTGCAATTTAAGGGATTTTTGAAAAAACAAATAGAACCGAAGTCATAAAGATTTGTTAAATGAACGCAATGAATTTGAAGAACACTTGTGATTTATAATCCGTGGTTTTAAATTTTGATTACGGATTATAAATTCATAACACCCGTGAAATAAAAAAGGACAAGAAGATAAAAATATCAACTTGTCCAATATGGCTCCTCTTCTTGGGCTCGAACCAAGGACCCTCTGATTAACAGTCAGATGCTCTAACCAACTGAGCTAAAGAGGAATATTATTCTTTGCTTTTAGCGTTTGCAAATATAAGACTATTTTTAATTTTACCAAAAAATTATTTCAAAAAATTTTAACGTTGTTCCAATTATTTCGAAAACATAAAGATTATAACCGAAAACCTGCACTATAAAAATTTATTTCATTTAATTTGTTCTGTGGAAACCGTTTTTTATCTCAGAGAATTTGTTCATTATTTCTTGCATTTTGTTTTTGCTTTGTTTATTGCTAAGGTTTTCTTTAAAAACAATTGGAAGAAAGCATATTTTCTGATGTTTGCAACAATGCTGGTTGATTTGGATCATATTTTTGCAAATCCTGTTTTTGATTCCCGCAGAAGCAGTATCGGCTTTCATCCTCTTCATTCTTATCCGATGATTGTTGTTTATTTTCTCGGTGCTATTTTTTTGAAGGAAAATTACCGGATTGTTGCAATCGGATTGCTGTTTCATATGGTTACTGATTTTCAGGATTTTTGGTTTTGGAGAATTCGTTAATTTTTCGATAGGTTTTTTGTATCGTTGTTTCGGTTTTGATAGATTTTTTGTATTTTGCGAAAAATCGAAAATGAAATTCAAAAACCTGCTTCACTGGACCATTATCTTTCCTCTTGTATCTGGAATTTTTTATCTGGGAGGTTTTTTAAATAATACTCCGCTTAGCAATATTACCGGAGCTGTACTTTTATTTATGAGTGTTTTAGCAGCTGTTCATCACGCAGAAGTTGTCGCTCACAAAGTTGGCGAACCTTACGGAACCATTATTTTGGCAATCTGTATTACCATTCTCGAAGTAGGACTTATTATTTCCTTTATGCTTTCCGGTAGTGAAGGAGCATTGACTTATGCACGAGATACGGTTTTTGCTGCGGTAATGCTTATTCTCAATGGGATTCTGGGAATCTGTATCTGGATCGGAAGCAGAAAGTATAAGGAACAGTTTTTTATGAGAAGTTCCGCAACGAGCTATCTTGTGAGTTTAGTCGCGATTTTGGTCTTAACTTTAATATTGCCGAATTACACTTCCAGTATTCGCGGACCGTTTTATACGGAATCCCAATTGATTTTTATCTCACTTGCCTGTCTTTTTATTTACGGAACTTTTTTAATGTTTCAGACGGTACGTCACAGGAATTATTTTATCGTAGAAGAACCGGATCATACAACACACGAAGCAGATCCGCCGGATTTGCCGAAAACGCTCATCAGTTTGGTTTTGCTTATCATTTGTCTTGCCGTAGTTATTTTTATGGCAAAAGGACTTTCTCCGGTAATTGAAAATTTTGTTGAAAACATAGGAGCTCCCCGTGAATTGGTCGGAGTAATTATCGCATCGGTAGTTTTGCTTCCGGAAGGTTTAGCTGCGATACGTGCTGCAAAAAACAACCAGATTCAGTCTTCGATTAATCTAGGATTGGGTTCTGCTTTAGCAAGTGTGGGATTGACGATTCCGGCGGTTTCCGTAGTATGTATTGTTTATGACATTCCGTTTGTTTTGGGACTGGATATGAAATCTATTATTCTTCTCGCTTTATCCGTTTTCATTGTGATGCTTTCTCTGAGTCGCGGAAAAACCAACCATCTTTACGGAACCGTATTGCTGGTAAATCTGGCTGCATATATTTTCACGGTAATTGTACCTTAATGATTTTAATTCGCTAAAGTCTTCTTGCCATTTCCATTTTG
Source organism: uncultured Kaistella sp. (assembly GCA_964433195.1). Lineage (GTDB taxonomy): Bacteria > Bacteroidota > Bacteroidia > Flavobacteriales > Weeksellaceae > Kaistella. The sequence continues at coordinate 5,108 of CAYSQR010000027.1, forward strand.
TAGCCCATCAAATTGGCAATGTTTTTTGCTTTATAAATTGCTGTTTCTGCCATTTCTCCGGTAAAATTTTCTTCCACGGTTTCTGTCCACAATTTTACCCAATGTTCGAAATGGCGTTTTTCCATCGCAACTTTTTCATTAATCGGGAAATGTACCGCCATAGGATTTCCTTTGTAGGAAACCTTTCCGAACAGTAAAGTTTCCCAGAAAGAATACATTTTCGGTAAATGACGACTCCATTCCACTTTTGCCACATCATTGAAAAAAAATCCGATAGTATCGTCTTTTCCTACTTTGTCATAAAACTTATTTACCAAAAATTCAATATCCTCCCTTGTTTCTAATTTTTTCATAGGTTAAAATTACTAATTTTTTAAATGTCGCCAATATGATTCAAATCATCAAAAGTTTTGGATAAGAAATATTTTTCGGATAATCTATTCTATCTCTTCAAAATTTTATTCAAAAATAAAATCCGTAAATTTGAAGTGTTCTAAATAAGTAAAATGTTCGATTTACAAAATATCCGCAGTCAGTTTCCTATTCTCAATCAGCAAGTTAATGGAAAACCATTGATTTATTTGGATAATGCGGCAACTTCGCAGAAACCGATTTTGGTTTTGGATTCTTTGCAAAAATATTATACCGAAATCAACGCAAACGTACACCGCGGAATCCATACTTTAAGCCAGTTAGCGACAGAAGAAATGGAACTTTCCAGAAGAAAAATCCAGAAATTCATCAATGCCAAAAACGATTACGAAATTATTTTCACGAAAGGAACAACGGAAGGAATCAATCTTCTCGCCTATTCTCTAACGAATTTAATTAAAGAAAACGATGAAATCATTATTTCATATTTGGAGCATCACTCGAATATCGTTCCTTGGCAAATGCTGTGCGAAAGAACCGGTGCAAAGCTGAAAGTAATTCCCATCGACGAAAACGGGATTTTACAGCTCGGTTTTTTAGATGAAAATTTAAGCGGGAAAACAAAAATAGTTTCCGTAAATCAGGTTTCCAATGCTTTGGGAATTATAAATCCGATTGATGAAATTATTGCAAAAACGAGAGCAAATTCTGATGCGTTTATCATCATCGACGGTGCACAATCTGCTCCGCATTTCAAAATTGATGTTCAGAAACTCGATTGCGATTTTTTCGTTTTCTCGGGACATAAAATGTATGCACCGATGGGAACCGGAATTTTATACGGAAAAGAAGAAATCCTCAGAAAAATTCAACCTTTTCACGGAGGCGGAGAAATGATTGCAACGTGTTCTTTTGAAAAAACGACTTATGCAGATTTACCTTTTAAATTTGAAGCCGGAACTCCGAATGTTGGTGGAAATATCGCATTGGGAACAGCGGTAGATTTTATAGAAAATATCGGTCACGAAAATTTGCAAACCCACGAAAATGCTTTGCTGGATTATGCCCAAAGAAAACTTCTCGAAATTGACGGATTAAAAATCTATGGCGAAAAAGCAAAACGAACCGGCGTTGTTTCTTTCAATCTAGAAGGAATTGGGATTTCTTCCGATGTCGGAATGATTCTCGATAAATTGGGAATCGCCGTGAGAACCGGACATCATTGTACACAACCGATTATGGATTTTTATAAAATTGCAGGAACAGTTCGAGCAAGTTTTGCGGTTTACAATACTTTTGAAGAGATTGATATTTTAGCAGAAGGCGTGAAAAAAGCACAGAGAATGCTTTCTTAAAGTTGGAAGTTTTATTCCGCTTCCAAAATCTGTTCCGCTGCAATTTTCGATTTCACATCAGAAATTATTCTTGTGCAAATTCCGTTTTCATCAAAAATAAACGTAGTGCGGACAATTCCCATATATGTTTTTCCGAAGGTTTTCTTTTCCTGCCAAACTCCAAATTTATTAATGATTTCGTGATTTTCATCCGCCAACAAATCATATTTAAAACTAAACTTTTCGTGGAAGTTTTTTTGCCTTTTTACAGAATCCGCTGAAATTCCTAAAAGTTGATAACCTTCCTCTTTTAATTTAGAAATATTGTCATTCAAATTACACGCTTCAATGGTACAAGTGGGTGTATTTGCTTTCGGATAAAAGAAAATCACGATTTTTTTTCCTGAAAATTCAGTAGAATTAATGGCTTTTCCGTTCTGGTTTTGTACTTCAAATTTTGGGAGTTGGTCGCCGATTTTCAGCATAATTTTATTTTTGAGTAAAAATAACCAAATCGGTAAGATTATGAACAAAATAATTGAGGGGTTTAAAATTTACATCAAATTTTCTACACAAACATCCGTATATTTTTTTTATATTTGTCCGTATAATAATTTGAAATGGATACAAAACTGACTTTAAAATTAAACCGAAACGTTATTGAGCGTGCCAAAAAATATACCTCAAATAAAAAGCTGAGCTTATCTAGACTGGTTGAAAATTACCTCGATTCTTTGACTAATGAAGAAAAAGACGATTTTGAAATTTCTCCTTTCGTGAAAAGTATTTCCAGCGGAAAAAGTATTCCTCTTGATGATGAAAAATTAAGGAAAGAATATCTCGATTTTCTCGATAAAAAATACGAGTAGAAATGCAGAAGATATTTTTGGACACCAATATTGTGGTTGATTTTCTTGGGGAAAGAGAAAGTTTTTACGAACCTGCCGCAAAAATTCTGACTTTGGCGGATAAAAAGAAAATCAAAATTTTCACGTCGCCTGTTTCAGTTTCTACAACATTTTATCTCCTTTCCAAATACGAAAATACAAAAACCGCTCTCGAAAAAATTCGCAAATTCAAGTTGCTTTGCTCCATTTCCGTAATGAATGATGAGGTTGTGGAAAAAGCAATGAATTCCGGCTTCAAAGATTTTGAGGATGCAATGCAATATTTCAGTGCAGTTGCAACGAATTGCGATGTCATTATCACCCGCAACGAAAAAGATTTTAAAAACGCTCTGATTCCCGTAATGAATGCGGAAAGCTATCTTCAAACATTTAAAAAATAAAACATCAAAATGACCAAGAAACAAAGAGCCGAAATCATCAGAACCGAATTAGAAAAACTCTATCCCGAAACTCCGATTCCTCTCAATCACAAAGATGCTTTTACTTTGCTCGTTGCAGTGGCTCTTTCCGCACAAACTACCGATAAAAAAGTAAACCAAATTACCCCCAAACTTTTTGAAGCCGCCGATAATCCCTTTAAAATGAAAGACTTGGAAGTTTCCGAAATCAAAGAACTCATCAAAGAAATCGGTTTAGCCAACACAAAAGCTAAAAACCTGAAACGGATGTCGGAAATCCTCGTCGAAAAACACAACGGAGTCGTTCCGCAAACTTTTGAAGAATTGGAAGAACTTCCCGGAGTTGGTCACAAAACCGCAAGTGTCGTGATGAGCCAAGCTTTTGGTTTCCCCGCATTTCCTGTCGATACGCATATTCATCGTTTAATGACACAATGGAAATTAACCTCCGGAAAAAACGTTACCGAAACCGAAAAAGACGCTAAAAAACTTTTCCCGAAAGAAACTTGGAACAAAATCCATCTTCAAATTATCTTTTACGGAAGAGAATTTTCTCCGGCAAGAGGAAATAAAGAAAAAGATTTTATCACGAAAATGTTGATGGAAAAATAAATTTTCTTAAAAAGGGTTCCCCTCTTTCAGAGGGGTGGCGAATTCGCGGAAGCGAATTTGACGGGGTGTTTTTTAAGAATAATGTTTTAAAATAAAAATTTCCAAATTACGCAGAACTAACATCATGTTCTTTTTAACATCAAAATCCGAAACCCGAAAAAATTTTATTCCAAACGATTCTATGTATTTTTGTCTTTCCATATCTTTTTCTTGTTTAAAATCATGTGACCAACCATCAATCTCTATAACTAACCCTAAACTTTTTACATAAAAATCAACAATATAATTGCCGATAATTTTTTGTCTGTCAAAATCCAATTGATGAAAATTATTGTTTCTCACTTCTTTCCAAAAAAGTACTTCTGACAAATTTCCAGCTTTCCGTAAAGATTTAGCGTTCATTTTCAAATTAGAGTTATAAGGAAGCCCCTCAATAAAATTTCTATTGATCTCTTTGTCTTTGAATATTATTTTCTCATTATTATTCATAAACACCCCGTCTTTTTCTTTCAGAAAAATCCACCCCTCTGAAAGAGGGGAATCCTTCTAAGAAAACCCCAATTATAATATTAAGCTACTGTTTCTTTGCCCAGTTTTCCATTTTCCTTTGCAAAACATCCAACGGAAGACAACCTTGGTTCAAAACCTCATCGTGAAACTTTGCCAAACTGAATTTGTTTCCTAATTGTTTTTCGTATTGATTTCGAAGTTCACGTATTTTCAATGCTCCTATTTTGTAGCTCAACGCTTGTCCCGGAATTGCCATATAACGCTCTACTTCGGCAATTGCTCCTGCTTCGTCATAAGCAATGTTGCTGAGGAAATATCGGATGGCTTCTTCACGGGTCATTTTTCCGGTATGCAATCCGGTATCTACGACGAGGCGGACTGCACGCAGCATTTCATCACTCAGCGAACCCATTTTTTGATAGGGATCGGTATAAAGTCCGAATTCCCTACCTAAAGATTCACAATATAAAGCCCATCCTTCTCCATATGCTCCGAACCAGCCAAAACGCATAAATTTCGGAAGATTCATATTTTCCTGCTGTAAAGAAATCTGGTAATGATGTCCCGGAATTGCTTCGTGCAAAAACAATGATTCCATTCCGGAAGTTACATTGAATTTTGAAGGATCGGGAATCGGAATATAGAAAATCCCCGGTCTTTTTCCATCGGGAGTTCCCGGAACATATTCTGCACTTGCACTTGCTTCGCGGAATTTTTCGGTTTGCCGGATTTCAAACGGAGTTTTCGGAGTTACGTTGAACATAGATTTCAGGTTCGGAGTGATTTTTGTTAAAATCCCGTTGAATGCTCCTAAAATTTCTTTACTTGTTTTATACGGCATTGCTTTTGGGTCGGATTTTACGTGGGTAATAAATTCTTCCAGAGTTCCGTTGAAACCTACTTGCTGTTTTACTTTTTCCATTTCTGTACGGAGCATTGCAACCTGTTCCAATCCGATTTTATTTATTTCTTCGGGAGTTTTGTTTGTGGTTGTCCAGCTTTTTGCATAGAAAGCGTAGATTTCGTTTCCTTTGGGTAAAGCATTGATTCCGTCTGTATTTCTTGCTTTCGGTAAATATTCTTTTTCAAGGAAATCTCCCATTTTGGTATATGCAGGAATGATTTTTTTAATAATCATTTCCTTATATAAAGTTGTGAATTTTTCTTTTTGGGCAGAATTAAAGTCTTTTGGAAAATTTTTGATGGGTCCGTAAAAAATATTTTTATTAAAATCGGAAGTGATGATTTCTTCGGCTTTCATTTGAGGAATCATTTTTGCAACTAATTTTTTCGGTAACACGTAATCATTTGCCATTCCTTCACGGAAATTTTCAATTGCTGTATCCATCCAAACCGGAAATTTTTCTACCCTTTTCAACCAGTCGTCGTAATCTTTTTCGGTTTTAAATGGCTGAATTCCTTCTCCACTTCCCATTACCGGAAAAAGCAGAGGAGGTCCGTCGAACTGGGAGAAAGGAATGTATTCCGGATGATAAGCGTATCGTTCGAGATTGTCTTTTAAGGTATAATCCAAAACATCGTAAACGGTTTTCTTTTCATCGCTCAAGCTTTTATAATCTACTTTTTTCAACTGTTTCTGAATCGAACTGTAAAAAGCGATTTCGCCGGAAATAAAATCTTTGTCAATGTCAATCTGCAATTGGTCATTATATCTCAAATCACCTTGAGAAGTCGCTTGGAGCGGATAAAGTTTCAGATATTGCTCGTAATAATGGGAAGCAATGGAATCCAATTCTGCAGGAGTTTCCTTTGTAAGCGGAGAATCCGATTTTTTGCAGGAAACCAAACCCGCAACAATTCCCAAAGTGAGAAAACTTTTATATAAAATATTTTTCATTTTTTTTAATTTTTGAATACGCTAAATTAATTTTTTTTTGCTAAAGTACGGAGTTCAAAAATTAAAATTTTTAAACTTTAATTCAAATAGTATCTTGATTTTCAAACATAAAAAAATCCGATAAAATATTTTATCGGATTTAGAAATATCTGTAATTACAGATTATTTTTTGATAAGTTTAGTATTTTCAACTGCACCTCCACCATAATTTACCTGTAACATATAATTTCCTTTTGCTAAAGAAGAAATGTTAATTTGGTCTGCACCTTTGAATGATTGTACTCTTTTTCCTGAAAGATCATAAACGGTAACCGATTCGATTTTTTTATTGGAAGAGATATTTACAACATCAGTTGCAGGATTCGGGAAAACTTTCAAGCTAGATTTCACGGCATTGTCTGCAACACCCAAAGATAAGTCACCTTCGAATTTCAGAATACCAGTTCTTCCATCAGGTGCAGGACCATCACTAAACTGTCCCGCCCATCCTGTAGTAGAATTTAGGAACTTAACTTTACCTCTCTGGCTTCCTTCATCAATGTTTATCCAAGTTAAACCACCATCTGTAGAATAAGCAGATCCCATCCAAGATTCATCATTGAAGTTAATCCCTGTTGATACATAAGTATTTGGTGTCCCCGGAACATAAGTGATATCACCAAAATACCAAGTCCCTGTCGGATCGAGAAATTCCCAGTTTGCCCCACCATCGTTCGTGGAATACAACCCTGCAGAACTTCCTCCATCAACAGTAATTAATAAACCATTGCTCGCATCTTTGAATGCCATTTTTCCTGAAGATCCTTCTGTTATTACACCACCGAAATCAAGAGCCGGAGAATAATATCCTGTCCAAGTTTCTCCTCTATTGGTAGAACGCAGAATACGTCCTATAGATGTTCCCACCCACATATTATCTCCTACAACTTCTTTCAATCCCACATAAGTAAATTCGTCACCGTTTTCAGGAGTAGGTCTTCCAGCTACTGCAGTCCACGTAGTACCTCCATTGGTTGTTTTATACATTTCAAATTTACCATCGGCTATAGGATCTCCACTTGTCCACCCATTGTTTGCATCCCAAAAATAAATATGGTTTGCAAATGAGTTAGTGCCATATGCAGAAGTTTGTTGAGTCCAAGAAGTCCCTCCGTTTGTTGTTTTCCAAATTCTGTTTGCATTAGCTCCTGCTGTATGAGGTGCAGTAACAATAAATGCGGTGTTAGCGTCTATTGCATGAATGTCTGACACCAAAGCATTACCTCCGGGTCCTGAAACTGTGGTAGCGGTCCAAGTTGTCCCTCCATTTGTAGTTTTGGAAACTATTTTAGGATATGTTCCTCCTCCTGATCCATCATAAGCAGTAATCCATACGGTGTTTGCATCTACAATATGCATTTCATCTACTCCAAAGTTTGTAGGAAAATTAGTAGCCTGCTCTGCCCAAGATTGTGCTACAGCCACGCCTGACAAAAGCACAAAACTAGAAAGTAATAATTTTTTCATAAGTAATAATATTTAATATTTTGGGTAAAGATAGATAATAATTAAATATTATGCAAATAAAAACGTTTTCTTTTCGGAAAAAATACGTAAAACATCTTGTTGCTTGTTTTCTCGGCATTTCCATAAATATGGAATATTTTTCCCACAATATACTGAAAACCAAAATCATTATTAAAATTTTGTATAGAATTCTTTATGTAGAATTTGCTGTATATTAAAAAAAGAATTGATTACCTCCCAAATTCTTCAATTATTTCCTGAACATTTCCGTATGCGGCAAATTATCTTCCAGATATTTTTTTCCGGTATCCTGAAAGCCAAAATGATTATAGAATTTCAGTAAATAATCCTGTGCAGAAATTCTGGCTTCGGAGGTTTTCAATCGTGTTTCGATAATATTCAGAGCGAAGTTCATTAGTTGTTTTCCGAGATTTTTTCCGCGTCCGTTTTTGGTGGTCAAAACTCTACCGATACTCGTTTCGGGATATTTTATGCTTTTGTCAAAAATCCTGCAATACGCGAGAATTTCTCCGTTTTTTTCTGCCCAAAGATGAATCGCTTTTTGGTCATAATCATCCAAATCGATATAGTGACAATTCTGCTCTATTACAAAAACTTCCATTCTCGCTTTGATGATTTCGTAAAGCTCCGTTGTGGAAAGCTCTTCAAATGTTTTGATTTTCCAAATCAAATTATCCATTGAAATCGACTTTATTATGATGAAGAAATTCGTTTGTATTTTTTATGAAATTCAGTATTTCTTCCGTTCCTTCTTTTTTTTCTGCGGAAGTAATGTACATTTCCGGCAAATCTGCCCAAGTTTTCAAAAGTTCGGTTCTGTAATCTTCCACATTTTCTTTGGCTGCATTGGGTTTCATCTTATCCGATTTTGTAAAAACAATGGAAAAAGGAATCCCGCTTTCTCCGCACCATTCTATAAATTCCAAATCTATTTTTTGAGGATTGTGTCTTATATCTATCAATACAAAAAGATTTACCAGATTTTTTCTGTTCAATATATAATTGGTAATGAGTTTTTCAAAATCTTTTCTTATGCTTTTTGAAACTCTCGCATAACCATAACCCGGCAAATCTGTCAAATACCAATTTTCATTCACGAGAAAATGGTTGATAAGCTGTGTTTTTCCCGGAGTTCCCGATGTTTTTGCCAAATCTTTTCTGTTCATCATCGCATTGATGAGAGAAGATTTCCCCACATTTGATCGACCGATAAATGCATATTCCGGTAAATCCGGTTCCGGACAATTCTGCCATTTTTCGCTGCTTTTTACAAACTCTGTTGTTTTGATTTGCATAAGTTATTCTGCTTTAATCCGCAATATCTCTTAAATACACTTCGGTACTATCTTTCGAACTATAAATTTCTTGGTTGTTTCCGTTATTTTTTTCATTATAATATATGAAAGTTAAAATACTATCGCCAAGTTTTTTCGGTGTAAACCAATTTTCATTGTCAGAAATTTGCCCAGGAAACAACTTTTTAGTCGCTATTTTTTCGGACTGAAATTTTTTTCTTTTCAAAATCCTTTCGAGTTCCCTTGGACAAGTTTTGAAATGCAGCAAAATTGCATCGTCAATTCTTGGAATGATTTGGTCTTGATATTCTATTATTTTCACACAACTTGTTTCGGGTTTTCCAAGCAAGCTTTCGTAGATTTCTATTCCGTCTCTTGGTTTTCTGTATCCCGATATTTTGTCATAAGTTTTTCTTGTCATCGTAAAAATACTCCAAATTCCAAATATCAAGGAAATCAAGAAAATGAAACCCGAAATTAAAATTGTTTTTTTCTGTTTTTTTACAATTCCAATAATCAGAATTACCAAAAACATTATGAAACTTATTCCTGAAAAGAAGAATGGGAAAATGATGTCTTTCATTCAATTTATTTCAATGGAATGTTAGTTATCTTTTGTAACCAAGAGTAAAGAATCTCATTAAACTTATCCGGTTTTTCCATCATTGCAGCGTGTCCACATTCGTCAATCCAGTACAAATCGGAATTTGGCAGGAATTTATTCATATCAACCGCAACTTCCGGCGGAGTTACATTATCTTGTTTTCCCCAAATCAAGCAAACCGGGGTTTTTATTTTCGGTAAATCATTGAGCATATTGTGTTTGATGGCACTTCTTGCAAGCATTACGGTTTTAATTCCTTTCATTCTGTCATTTACCACGGCAAAAACCTCATCTACCAATTCGTCCGTTGCGATAATCGGGTCGTAGAAAACTTCCTGTGTTTTCTTTTTGATATAGTCTTTGTCGCTTTTTCTCGGGAAACTGTCTCCGAAAGTTCTTTCGTAAAGTCCTGAACTTCCTGTGAGAACAAGGTTTTCTACCAATTCCGGTCTTGCTAAAGTAAGGATTAATCCGACGTGTCCTCCCATAGAATTTCCTACAACAGTTGCAGATGTTCCTGCTTTTTCTTCAATAAATTTTGCAACGTATTTTGCAATCGCAGTGAGATTGGTATTCAGAACGGGTAAATCATAAATGGGAAGTACAGGAACTAAAACTTTATATCCTTTTTCGGCAAAAAAATTCACTGTTTTATCAAAATTGCTCAAACCTCCCATCAATCCGTGTAACAGAACCAAAGGATGTCCTTCGCCACGTTCTATGAAAGCGAATTTCTTTTCTTTTTTTGTTTTAAATACCATATAAGTTTGCTCAGTAAGCGTTGCAAAAATACAAATTAAACGCCAAAATCAATTTATTTAAATGAAATTTCAATAAAAATAAGATTTTTAATGAAATGAAAAACCCTTTTTATTTAAAATTTTAAATAGCAATTATTCCCATTCTCAACTGCTTTTCAATCAATCTGTTATTGCTTGGAAGTAAAACTTATTAACATTAAGTCAAAAAGTGGGAAAAAGTGGGAAAAATTCAAAATTATTATATAAATTTGTCCCAAATGAAGAATTTCATCGGAACATACGAGTGTAAAATTGACGATAAAGGTCGGCTGAAATTACCTTCTTCTCTTGCAAAACAGATGGAGAATTTCGGAGGTGATTCCTTTGTGGTAAAACGTTCTGTTTTTCAACCGTGCTTGGAAGTTTATCCAATGAAAGGTTGGGAAAAGCTGATGGAAAAGCTCAATAAACTGAATCGTTTCATCAAAAAAAATGCAGATTTCATCAGGATGTTTACAGCCGGAGTGAAAACTGTAGAACCGGATAATGCAGGAAGATTGCAGATTTCAAAAGATTTAACACTTTTTGCAAATCTGCGGAAAGAGATTGTCATCACAAGTGCAGGAGAACTTTTCGAGATTTGGGACAAAGATGCCTATGAAAAAGTAATTGCAACTTCCGAAGAAGATTTTGCAAAATTGGCGGAAGAAGTTATGGGAGATTTCAGTTTTGATGACGAAAATTAAGAAATTCAATAAATTTTGAATTTCGAACCTTGAATATTGAATTAAATGTATCATAATCCTGTTTTGCTGAAGAAAAGTGTAGATGATTTGGTAACGAATCCCGACGGAATTTATGTGGATTGCACTTTCGGAGGAGGAGGTCACTCAAAAGAAATATTGAAACGGCTTTCCGAAAAAGGAAAATTATTTGGTTTCGACCAGGATTTAGACGCTCTTGAAAATACCATTGAGGATGAAAGATTTACGCTCATTAATCAGAATTTCAGGTTTTTAGAAAACTCTTTGATGATTTACGGAATCAATCAGGTCGATGGAATTTTGGCGGATTTGGGAGTTTCTTCCCATCAGTTTGATGAAGCAGAACGGGGATTTTCCACAAGAAGCAATGCTCCACTCGATATGAGAATGAATGTGATGCAAAACTTGGATGCCAAAAAAGTCATTAACGATTATGAAGAAGAACAACTTGCGGATATATTCTATTACTACGGCGAACTTCGCGAAGCACGGAAATTAGCCAGAGAAATCGTTCATCACAGGAAAACAAAATCGATTGAAACTACTGATGATTTGAAAAAACTCTTTAGTTATATTCCTCAATTCAAGCAGAATAAATTTTTTGCACAGGTTTTTCAGGCAGTGAGAATCGAAGTAAATCAGGAATTGGAAGTTTTGAAAGAAATGCTTTTGCAATCGTATAAAATCCTGAAACCGAACGGAAGATTAGTTGTGATTTCGTATCATTCCCTTGAAGACCGATTGGTAAAAAGATTCCTGAAAAACGGAATGTTCGAAGGAGAACCGGAAAGAGATAT
>CAYSQR010000028.1:0-16484 GCA_964433195.1 uncultured Kaistella sp.
TGGTTTTTCCGGTTCCGGTTGCACCTGCAATTAATCCGTGTCGGTTAATGGTTTTTAGGGGAATTGTTACGTCCACTTCCGTTACCACTTCTCCATCGAGCATTCCTTTTCCTAAGGTAATAAAATCTCCTTTCGGAGCGTATCTTGCTGAAAGTTCCTGAATAAATTTCGCTTTATCTGCCATTTCTTTAGTTGTTAGATTAGAAAGGATAAAGGTAAAAATTTTAATTAAATTTTTACCTTTTTGATGATGAATAGCAGAAACGATTATTCTTGTTAAGCTTGTTACGTAAAAATTTAAAATGAATAAGAAGGAAAAACAGGAGCTATAATTATTATGAAATAAATCAATGAGCTAAATTAATTCTAAAAAAATTTAATTCTGTAACTTTGGTTACTTTCCGATAAGATTTTAAAAATTAACTTTGCTAAAAATATTCAGATGGAATTTTTAGGATACTTTTCCGCAATTGTGATAGGTCTTGTTATGGGACTTATTGGTGGTGGCGGAAGTATTTTGAGCGTACCTATCTTTGTATATATTTTTGGTTTCGATGCAGTTACCGCAACAGCTCTTTCTCTTTTTGTGGTCGGAATTACGAGTTTGGTAGGTTCTACAGGATTTATCCGGCAGAAACAGGTGGATTTCAGAACGGCATTTACTTTTGGGATTCCTTCCATTTTGGGAGTATTGTTTTCCAGAAGATTGGTTTTGCCGCATTTACCAGATTATATTATCAACAGATGGGGAATTACCCTTACAAAAGATATGTTTTTGCTGCTTCTTTTTTCTATTCTAATGTTGGTTGCTTCTTATAAAATGATAATAAAAATCGAAAGACCGAAAATAAAAAAAGAAGAAGACATCAATTATACGATTCTCGTTTCACAAGGACTTTTGGTAGGAATCGTTACCGGACTTATCGGAGCAGGAGGAGGTTTTCTGATTGTTCCGGCTTTGGTAATGCTTCTCGGTCTGAATATGAAACGTGCCGTTGCAACTTCGCTTTTTATTATTTCGATGAACTCAATTTTAGGATTTATAAGTACGATGAAAATGGTAAAACACGACTGGAATTTTCTTCTGATTTTCACTTTGTTATCCGTTATAGGAATTTTCATCGGAATCGGAATTTCAAAAAAAATGGACGGCAGAAAACTGAAACCTCTTTTCGGGTGGATTGTTCTCGGAATGGGATTATTCATTATTATTAAAGAGATATTTTTAAAACAACAATTTTAATTATGAAAAAAAGCAATATGAAAGTAGAACAAATATATACCGGTTGTCTTGCTCAAGGAGCATACTACATTGTTTCGGAAAATGAAGCAGCCATTATCGATCCGCTTCGGGAAACCAAACCCTATATAGAACGGCTGGAAAAAGATAATGTAAAACTGAAATATATTTTTGAAACCCATTTTCACGCAGATTTCGTTTCGGGACATTTGGATTTATCGAAAAAAACAGATGCTCCGATTGTTTACGGACCTACTGCAAATCCTGAATTTGAAGCCATTATCGCCGAAGACAATCAAATTTTCGAAATCGGAAAAATTAAAATCAAAGTTCTTCACACACCGGGACACACGATGGAAAGTTCCACTTATCTTTTAATTGACGAAAACGGAAAAGAAACCGCAATTTTCAGCGGAGATACTTTGTTTCTGGGCGATGTAGGAAGACCCGATTTGGCACAAAAAGCAGGAGAAATTACCGAACAGGATTTGGCGGGATTTTTATACGAAAGTTTACAAAACAAAATTATGCCGCTTTCCGATGAAATTACGGTTTATGCTGCACACGGAGCGGGTTCTGCATGTGGAAAAAATATGCAGAAAGAAACCGTAGATTCTCTGGGAAACCAGAAAAAAACGAATTATGCACTCAATCAACCCGATAAAGAATCCTTTGTAAAAGAAGTTTTGGACGGACTTTCTGCACCGCCAAAATATTTCGGGATGAACGTGGCAATGAATAAAGGAGGATACGAAAGTTTTGAAAATATTTTGCAAAAAGGTAAAAATCCTTTCTCTGCCGAAGATTTCGAGAATATTGCCGAAGAAACCGGAGCATTGATTTTGGACACAAGAAGTGCCGCAGATTTTCACAAAGGATTTGTTCCCAATTCCATCAATATCGGATTGAAAGGAGATTTCGCACCTTGGGTAGGAGCATTGATTGTAGATGTGAAACAACCGATTTTGCTGGTTTCGGATTCGGGAACCGAAGAAGAAGCGATTACGCGACTTTCCAGAGTTGGCTTCGATAATGTTTTGGGATACCTCGACGGAAGTTTCGATTCTTGGAAAAATTCGGGAAAAGAAACAGATTCCGTTCGCAGAATTTCCCCCGAAGAATTTGCAGAAAAATTTAATGAAAATTCCAAAGTCATTGATGTGAGAAAAATTACCGAATACGAATCGGAACACGTAAACGAAGCATTTAACAGACCTCTTTCCGAAATCAACGAATGGGCAAATTCACTCGATAACAACGAACATTTCTTCATTCATTGTGCAGGAGGATACCGAAGTATGATTGCAGCGAGTATTCTGAATTCGAGAGGAATCCGGAATTTTACAGAGATTGAAGGCGGCTTCAATAAAATCAAAGAAACCAAAATTCCGAAAAGTAATTTTGCTTGTCAAAGTAAAACTTTATAAAGGGTGGACAAAAAAAATTTCAAAGAAATAAATTTTTCAAAAACGAAGAACTTCTCCGGAAAATTCATATTTAAATTTTTATCCTTAATTTTGCAGAAGTATGTTCAAAACCTTGAAAATATTTTTAATTATTTTGGGATTGGGAGTTTTCATTCTTCCGAAACAGGTTTTATTTGCCCAGAAAATTGAGCAATGCTGCGAACAAAAATCCGACAAGAACGATTGCTGCAAAACCGAAAAACCGGAACCTTGTCATTCGGAAAAATCAGATAAAAAAGATTGTGGGAACAATTGCAGTAATTGCCATTCCTGCTCCATAAATTTTGTTTTAAATTATATTTCTCCCGAAATTTACAGTTCTTCACAAAAACAGTTTTTTTCTGAAAAACTCAGTTTCAACTACGAAATTTCTTTCTTTTCATCAAACATTCACAACATTTGGCAACCGCCGAAAATAGGTTAATTTATTTATAGATAGCCAAAAGTCTGTTCTTTTGGCGACAATTTTATTTGAATTAAACCTATCTTAAAAAATGAAAACTTTATTTAAAAGTCTTCTGATTTTTACCTTTATTTTTAGTCAGAATATTTTTGCACAAACCATTAACAAAACCGCTTTCAAAGTAAAAGGAGATTGCGGAATGTGCAAAGACAGAATAGAAACCACCGCAAAAAAAAACGGTGCAGCCTATGCAAACTGGATGGAAGAAACCCAGAAACTTTTTATCGAATTTGATGATTCAAAAACTTCTACCGATGAAATTCTGAAAAAAATAGCAGAAGCGGGACACGATAACGAAAAATTTTCTGCTCCGGATGAAGTTTACGAAAAACTTCCCGATTGTTGTCATTACGAAAGAGAGCCTTCTTTTCTGAAATCCGAAACAGAGAAACCCGAAAAATCAATAGAAGAAGTAAAAATCACAAAATTGCAGGATGCAACGGCTTTAAGCAAAAAAGAAACCGAACTTACTTTTAATATCAATTCCAAAGAATTATTAAAAGCAGCTTGTTGCAATTTATCCGAAAGTTTTGAAACCAACGCAACTGTTGATGTATCGTTCAGCAATGCAGTAACGGGAACAAAGCAGCTGAAAATGTTGGGATTAGATCAAAAATATACAAGTTTAACGAAAGAACTTTTGCCTGAAATTCGCGGAATCGCTTCAGCTTACGGATTGAATTTTATTCCCGGAAAATGGATTGGGGGAATCCAATTGACAAAAGGAGGAAGTACCGTAACAAACGGCTACGAAAGCATTACCGGACAAATCAATACCGAACTTTTGAAAATTAATGAAAAACCCGAAACTTCCATTAATATTTTCGGGGATTTAAACGGAAGATTCGAAGCGAATATCACAACAACCAACGAAATTTCGGAACATTGGAATCAGTCTGTTCTTCTTCACGGAAATGCAACTTTGGCGAAAACGGATTCCAATAACGACGGGTTCCTCGATCAACCTACAGGAAATCAATTAAATGCAGCTTATCTGTTGAATTACAGCGACATAGAACACTCTGGTTTTGCTTCGCATTTCGGAATTAATTTTGTGAAAGACGAAAGATTCGGAGGACAAATAACTTATGATAAAAAAATTCCGCAATCCCAACAAAACCTTTACGGAGTAGGAATTGATATTTCCCGATTTCAGGTTTGGAACAAAACCGGATATGTTTTTGAAGGAAAACCTTACCAAAGCATCGGTTTTATGAACCAGTTCACATATCATCAGCAAGACAGCTTTTTCGGTTTCAGAGATTATTTCGGGAAACAAAAGACTTTTTATTCTAACCTGATTTTTGAAAGTATTTTGGGAAATACAAATCATAAATACAAAACCGGAGCGAGTTTTTTGTATGATAATTTTGATGAAGATTATTTAATCCAAAATTTCAAAAGAACAGAAACCGTTCCCGGAATCTTTTTTGAATATACTTTGACGGGACTGAAATATACTTTGGTTGCAGGACTGAGAAGCGATTTTCATAATTTGGCAGGAACACAGTTTACACCGAGAATTAATTTTAAATATGATATTTCGCCAAAAACGATTCTCCGGATTTCGGGAGGAAAAGGTTTCAGAACTGCAAATGTTTTTGCTGAAAACCAGCAGTATTTTGCATCGAACCGAAAAATTGAAATCCTTGGAAACAGCGGAAAAATTTATGATTTGAAACCCGAAATCGCTTGGAACTACGGAATGAGCATTCAGCAGGAATTCAAATTATTTAATAGAAAAGCAACTTTGATTGCTGATTTTTTCAGAACAGATTTTCAGGATCAGGTTTTGGCGGATTTGGATATTTCGCCGCAGAAAATTGTTTTTTACAATCTTACCGGAAAATCTTTTGCCAATAGTTTTCAGGCTCAAATTGATTTTAGTCCGGCAAAAAATCTGGAAATCAGGATGGCTTATAAATATTACGATGTTCAGGCGGATTTTCTTGGAGGGAAAAGAGAAGTTCCTTTTATGGCAAAAAACAGAGGATTTTTCAACGCAGCTTATTCCACCACGAAAAACGATAAAGATGGATTTTGGAGCTTCGATACCACTTTGCAATGGGTAGGAAAACAGAAACTCCCGAAAATGAATACGAATCCCGCAGAATTCAGATTGCCGGAATATTCGGAATCTTATGTAACTTTGAATGCCCAAATTTCCAAAAGCTTTAATAAAAAAATTAGAGTATATTTAGGCGGCGAAAATTTGACAAGCTATATGCAGGAAAATCCAATCATTGATGCAAAAAATCCTTTCGGAAATTATTTTGACGGAGGAATGGTTTATGCACCGATAATGCCTGCAAATGTTTATCTCGGTTTAGATATTATATTTTAATTAAAAAAAATAAAAAATGAAAAGATTATCCATATTATTATTTGCGGTTTCGGCAATGAGTTTTTCGTGTAATAAAAAATCGCAGGAAGTAAATATTGCAAAAAAAGATTCCGTAATAAGTAAGAAACCCGCAACACCCGGATTACATAAAACGATGGGAAGAAATACAGCCGACAATTCAGGAAAACCTGCACTGAATCCTCCACACGGAGAACCGTATCATCGTTGCGATATTGAAGTCGGAGCTCCGCTCAATAGTTCTGCTCCGGTTCAGAATGTTGCACCTCCCGTTGTTCAGCAAAGAGCCCCTATAAAGACTAATAATTTCGATACAAATCCCATCAAACCCGCACAAAACAACGGTCCGAAACCGGCATTGAATCCTCCACACGGAGAACCTCATCATCGTTGTGATTTGGAAGTTGGAGCTCCTTTGATTTAAAAAATTTTCATTAAAAATAAATTGCGGAACTTTAAAATTCCGCAATTTTCTTATTTTCCCGAATCTCCTGCAAATTCCAAACTCACAGAATTCATACAATATCGCATTCCTGTTGGTTTTGGTCCGTCATTGAAAACGTGTCCGAGATGAGAATTGCAGCGTTTGCAAACCACCTCGGTTCTCTCCATTCCGTGGGAAGAATCTCTGTTATAAGCAACTCCTTCTTTGTCAGCTTCAAAAAAACTTGGCCATCCGCAAGTGGAGGAAAATTTAGAATCCGAACGGAACAAATGATTTCCGCAAACCGCACAATAATATTCTCCCAATTCATCGAAATCGTTGTATTTTCCGGTGAAAGGATATTCCGTATTTGCTTCTCTTGCAATGGCATATAATTCCGGTGAAAGAATTTTTTTCCATTCGGAATTGGGAATGTTTAATTTTGTTCGGTCGGTTCTGGAATAATATGGATTGTTTTTTGATGCAGGGTTTTCCATTTTGTTGGGTTTTGAAGTTGCAGAATCTATCGGTTTCTGCGTTTGTGAACAGTTTTGCAGTGATAGAAATAATAGGATTAATGTTAATAATTTCATATTTGAAAAGATAAAAATATTTGTTGCATTTTCTCAAATCGGTGTTATATGTTGTTTTTTTAAGTAATCCATAACAGAGTTTTATTAATTATTTTCCAATTACCTTTTTCTCTTTTTAACAAATATCCAATTCCTTTACTAAAACCCCAATCATAATATCCTACTTCGATATACGCAATATTATTTTCAAAATAAATTGGTGTAGAATATGATAAATATGAATTTAATTTTTCTTTTTCATTTCTATTTATAATTTTTAGATTTTGATTAATTTTTTTATCAAGTGTTATTATTTTTAGTTGGTAATTATTTTGATGCAAGATTTTTATCGAATCATTTTTTGTGTGATTCTTATTTAAGTTTAGTAATTGAATAATATTCGTTGCTTTTCCTGGAGGTGGTGAAGGTATTTTTTGTTCAATTTCCTCTTTTGAAGGAACATAAACTTTTAATTGTTTTAAAGAATCTATAATAAAAGTTAATGAATCATTATAAGATTTCATATCTGACATTGTGCAATTAACAATTTTATTCAACTCAATATTTTCTTTTTTATCAGATTTTTTGCAACTGTTAAATATCAATAGAATGCAAATTGTGAATGTATATATTAAAAGATAATTTTTCATAAAAACATTTAAATCTCAAAATAGAAACAGATTCTACACAAAATAATTCTATCCTCTGCTTAAGTTACTTCAAATTTACTAAATTTGAAATAATGAATGACACCGAAAAAAAAATACAGCTCCGGAAATACAAAATGTTTGCAACAGGACTTTTCGTTTTGATGGCAGTGATTTTTGTGGTAATGACGATTCTTGAAAAGAAAAATCCTGCACATTGGATCGGATACATTCGTGCTTTTTCCGAAGCGGCAATGGTGGGAGCTTTAGCGGATTGGTTTGCAGTAACTGCACTTTTCAATTATCCTTTAGGGTTGAAAATTCCGCACACCAATTTAATTGAAAACAGTAAAGAGAAAATCGGGGACAATCTGGGGAATTTTGTGGTTTCTAATTTTCTTTCGCCAAAAAATATCCGTCCGTATATTCAAAAACTTAAAATTTCTCATTTTGTTGGCGATTGGCTTTCTAAAGAAAGGAATCAGGAAAATTTAGTGAAAGAACTTTCCAATATCGTTTTGGATATTTTAAATAAATTAGATGATTCTTCTGTCACAAATTTCATCGGGAAAAAGGCAAAAGAAATGTCGGATGACTTGAAAATCAATCAGATTGTAGGAAACGGAATTGAATATATCCTGAATAAAAACGACCACCAAAAAATCATTACCAATCTTTCAAAACAAATAAAAGATTATGTATTGAACAACCAGGAAATGGTGAAAGAACGGGTAAAAAAAGAAAGCTATATTCTGGTTCCGAAATTTGTGGATGATGCGATTGCCGAAAAAATAACTTCCGGACTTTCAAAATATTTTGAAGAAGTGGAAACCGATGAAAAACATTCTTTAAGAAATGAAATCACCCAAAAACTATATTCTTTCTCCAATGAAATTCAGACCGAAGAAAAATGGGATTTGGAATTTCGGGGCATTAAAAACGATTTCCTGAATGATGAAAAGATTACACAATACTCGAAAGACATCTGGAATTCCATCAAAAAATCGTTATCGAAAGAACTGGAAGAAGAAAATTCTTCGCTGAAAAATTACCTCAAAAGAAACATTTCCGAACTTTCACAAAACCTGCAAACCGATGAAAATCTTCAAAACAAAATCGATTACTGGATTCGGGTTACAGCATACAAATATATCCTGAAAAACACGCATCAATTCGGGAATCTCATCAGTTCCACCATCGGAAACTGGCAAGGAAAAGAACTGAGCGAAAAACTGGAATTGGAAGTGGGAAAAGATTTACAATTTATCCGTGTAAACGGAACTTTGGTTGGAGGATTGGTTGGCTTGATTATTTATACGATAGCGAATTTTTTTATTTGATTTTAAATCTAAACCTTCAGAAATATTCCTTTTCGTATTGGGTTTATACTTTTTAAGAATAATATCGATTCAGAAACTCAAAAAACTCCCCCATTCTGAATAAATTATTCATCATTAAATAAAAGAATAAAACCGAAACCGAAACATACAGAAAAGAAAGCATTTTTGGCGAATTTTTATAAGACGAAAAAAGCCATCCTATGAGAAGCGGAAACACAAAAACGAAATGACCACCGTAAATATACGAAGTATGAAGCCCGAATTTCAGAATACAATGAATCAGAATATCCACAAAAAAAGAAATCATAAGAATCTGAACAAATTTATTTCTGAAATTCCTGAGATAGCTCCAGAATATCAAAATCAAAATTGCGGCGACAAACAAATACGAAAACAGGGAATCATAAACCTCCATAAAAAGAGCTTTGTATTGGAATCCTTTTTTGTTATGATAATCGCGGATTTCGTAACCCGAAAAAAGAATATTTCCGCCAAAAAACCACGATGCAATCATATCCCAAATTGGTGTAACAATGGGTTTTGAAAACTTCTCGTATTGTTCGCCGGATTTGTCGATAAAATTCAGGAATTTAAAATCCAAACGGTACAGAAAAAGCAAAACAAAAGCCGCCACAGAAACCGAAACACGGAAAACCAAGTTCCCGAATTTCCGCCAATTCCGGAAAATACTTTTCTCGAAAAGCAAAGGAATATAAACTTTCACCAAATTCGTTATCGTTAATCCGCCAACAAAAACCGCCGATAAAGCAAGTGCTGTTGCAGGTATTTTTTCATCTTTCCGCAATTTCAGAGCAGCATAATAATTAAACAAAACCAGAAAAAACAAAGTGTAAGTATAAGTTTCCGGAGTGAATGAAAGTAAAATATTCGTAGAAAAAAATGCGAAAAAGAATAAAATTAATAATGAAATTTTCTCCGGTAAAGCAATGATATTTTTCAGATATTTATAAACCTGAACTAGACTTAAACTTATCGCAAAGTTACTGCACCACGCTAAAACAAGCCGGAAAGTTTCATCTTTTTTACCTCCCGAAAAAAGAAACGCAAATTCCCGAATCCAACCGAAAAAATAATTGGAAAACGGATGTCTTTCAAAGCCACCTCCTGTCATTACAATCGCACGATTATCGAAACTGAAATACGCATCCCAAGGAATTCTGTTATCAAAAATGATAGTATAATTCCGTGCAATAAAAGTTCCCAAAATCCCATAAGCAATAAGGAAAACAAGAAACAGCAGCAACTCGGATTTCGTTGCCGGAAAAACGGTTTTTAAAAAACCGGTAAATTTTTGTTTGAAGACCAAGGTTGAAAATTTCGGCAAAAGTAATAAATTTCAGGAACTGCAAGAAAGCGTGGAACTTCCGGTTTGTCCATCATATTTTGACGGGCGTTTTCCGGAAAATTCCGGGAAGATTTCTTCGTAAGGATTTTCCAAAGCGATGAGGATTTTATCGAACAAATCTCTTTTTCCTTCGTTCAACTCCTTGATGCATTCAAAAAGAAGATAATTTCTGAGGATAAATTTCGGGTTATTTTTTTTCATTAAAACTAAAGACTTAGTTTTAGAAATCATATTTTTCTCTAAACGTTTTTTATACTTTGAAATGAATTTTTCAAAATTGAGAAATTGCTCATCGGAAAGTTCCGAATAAAAAATATCTTCAAAATATAATTTTAAATCGGTGATTTCATCCAATGTTTCTAATCGATTGAAAAACAGAGTGTAATCTATTTTCAAATCTTCCATTAAATGTTGTATTTCGGTAAAAAAAACATCATCGCCTTTCAGAATTTCAGTAAATCCGAATTTCTTCGCCATCATTTCATCGTGCTTTTTCCAGAAATTATTACTAAAATCATTGAGAATTTTTTCTAAGACTTTTTCATCTTTGATTAAAGGAAAAAGAGCATTTGCCAATTGCCAAAGATTCCACTGTGCAATTTTCGCCTGATTCCCGAAAGCATAACGACGACCGGGTAAATCCGTCGTATTCGGTGTGAAATTCAGATTGTATTCATCAAGAAATGAAAACGGACCATAATCAATCGTTAATCCCAAAACCGACATATTATCGGTATTCATCACGCCGTGAACAAATCCTACACGATACCATTCCACCATCAAATCGGCGGTTCTTTCTGCAACCTTTTGAAAAAATTCCGAATATTTATCGGGGCTTTCTGCGTCAATTTCGGGGAAATAATTTTCAATCGTGAAATCGGCGAGTTTCCTTAAAGCATCAAATTCTTTTTGGGCAGAAAGTAATTCAAAATGCCCGAAACGAAGAAAACTTTCGGCAGTTCTTACGATAACCGCTCCTTTTTCATATTCCGGATTTCCGTCGTAAAGCATATCTCTCATTACATTTTCTCCGGTAAAAGAAAGCGATAATCCTCTTGTTGTAGGGATTTTCAAATGATGCATCGCTTCACTGATTAAATATTCCCGAACCGAAGAACGAAGTACGGCTCTTCCATCGGCATTTCGGGAATAAGGAGTTGCTCCTGCTCCTTTCCACTGGATTTCGGTTTTTTCGCCAATTTCATTTTCGATTTCTCCTGCGAAGATTGCTCTTCCGTCACCAAGTTGTCCTGCCCAGTTTCCGAACTGATGTCCTGCATAAGCGGTTGCATAAGTTTTCAGATGCTTCGGAATAAAAGCGGCACTGAGAAAATTTTCATCATTCCTGTTTTCTATTTTTCCCAAACCGATTTCTTCCGAAAGCTTTTCATTAAAAACGATAAGCTCCGGATTTGGAAATTCCACAGGTTCGGCAAGAGAAAACAAAACTTTCGGAGTTTGCCTCTGCATAGGATTCTGTGAAAAATCTCCGGGAAATTTTTCTATATACGGTTGGGAAATTTTATTAAAATTCATTTTAAAAATAAAAACTGGTTATAGTTTTATGAAAAATAAGACCCGATTCAAACCTTATAGGTTCTACGAAACCTACAGGGTTTAAGAAGATATCATCTCAATTTAATAATAGCAAAAAATTAAACCACATTATACACTCCAAAATTCCCTGTCTAAACTTCGGTACTGAATTGCTTCTGCAATATGTACAGAATCGAGCTTTTCGGTTTCGTCCAAATCGGCGATGGTTCTTGCCACTTTCAAAATCCTGTCATAAGCTCTAGCTGAAAGATTCAGTTTTTCCATTGCGGTTTTGATGAGATTTTGTGAAGATTCGTCCAGCTCACAATATTTTTCGATTTCTTTCGGTCCCATTTGAGCGTTGTAGTTTATCTCGGAATCTTTGTATCTTTCTTCCTGAATTTCTCTTGCCGTCAAAACCCGTTTTCTGATTTCGATGCTTGTTTCGCCTTTTCTTTTATCGGAAAGCTGTTCAAATTCTACTTTCTGCACTTCGATATGAATATCTATTCTATCCAAAAGCGGACCGGAAAGTTTGTTCATATATCGTTGCATTTCAAATTGTGATGAGGTATTATTGGGATCATCGGGAAAATATCCGCTTGGACTTGGATTCATACTTGCAACGAGCATAAAACTCGCAGGATAATTTACGGTAAATTTCGCCCGGGAAATTGTAACTTCCCTGTCTTCGAGAGGTTGTCTCATTACTTCGAGAACTGTCCTCTTAAATTCCGGCATTTCGTCCAGAAACAAAACCCCGTTGTGTGCCAAAGAAATTTCTCCCGGTTGCGGATAACTTCCTCCACCAACTAATGCGACATCGGAAATGGTATGATGTGGCGAACGAAACGGACGAACTGTCATCAAAGAAGTTTCCGTTCCTATCTTTCCGGCAACGGAATGGATTTTTGTGGTTTCCAGAGCTTCTTTTAAAGTAAGTGGCGGTAAAATGCTCGGAACTCTTTTTGCCAACATTGTTTTTCCGCTTCCGGGAGGACCAATCAGAATGATGTTGTGTCCTCCTGCAGCAGCAACTTCCATTGCCCGTTTTGCGGTTTCCTGTCCTTTTACTTCGGAAAAATCGAAAGGGAAGAAATTTATTTTATCCTGAAATTCTTTTCGGGTATCGATAACTGTTCTTTCTAAAGGTATATCTTCATTAAAAAAATCGATGACCTGTTTGATGTTTTCGATTCCGTACACCTCTAATTGATTTACGATTGCAGCTTCTCTGATATTTTGTTTCGGGAGAATAATTCCTTTGAACCCTTCTTCTCTCGCTTTAATCGCAATCGGAAGAACTCCTTTTATCGGGAGCAAACTTCCGTCCAAAGAAAGTTCACCCATAATAATGTAATCGCCGATTTTTTCTGCTTTTATCTGATCGGATGCGGCAAGAATTCCGAGTGCGATGCTCAAATCATACGCAGAACCTTCTTTCCGCAAATCTGCAGGTGCCATATTGATGGTAATCTTTTTTCCGGGAATCTTGAAACCTACATTTTTCAATGCGGCGGAAATCCTGTAACTGCTTTCTTTGATGGCATTATCGGGAAGTCCCACCAAATGATAACCAACTCCCGAAGTATCAACATTTACCTCGATTGTAATCATTTGAGCCGAAACTCCGTGAATGGCACTTCCGTAGATTTTTACTAACATATCGGTGTTTTGAGATAAAATTAATAAAATTTAACCGGAATCATTAATTTTTTTTCGGATATGTTTTTATTATTGTCCTTGCTGTAAAATATTTCCGTTTCCGCTGTCGTCTTTTTGGGTGGTGTTGATGAGATTCGGATCTTAGTAAAAATGACAACTTATTCTTCAGAACCCAATTAGATAAGACAACACGATTGGGAAATTGTTACAAAGATTATGGTTATAAAGTCTTATGAAAAAGAAACGCACCATAAAGTGCGTTTATATATTTTCTGAAATTATTTTTTCTTCGCTTTTACTTTTGCTATTTCTTCCTTAATGAAAGGATATTTTCGCTGCATATCTTCCAAAAGATATGGATCTAATTCCAAAGCGAGCGAAAGTGCTTTTCTACCATATTTCTGATTGTTTATATGAAAAAAACAATTACTCAGCTGATAATACAATTCTGCTCTATTGTGCATTTTTGTTGCTTTGTCGAGAATGATAATCGCTTCTTCGTATTCTCCGATCAACATCAGAACTTCCGAATACGCATACCAATTGTAAAATCTGGACGGTTCCAAATCTGCGAGTTTTTTCAGACAAATCAAGCTCTCTTCAAACTTTCCGGAATCAATATATAAAAACGCAAGTCTTTTCTGATAATCCAGATTATTCTCATTTAGCGAAACCGCTTCTTTTGCAAAATATAATGCTTCTTTCATTCCGCCCATTTCTTCATAAATGTAGGATTGCTCCATCATCGAAAGATAAAACTGCGGATCGTCTCTCAAAGATTTCTGAAAAGCATTGAGTGCCAAAACCGGTTGTTTGCTTTCTTTATAACACAACCCGATTTTATAATAGGTAAAAGATTTTGTGTATTCCAGTTCCAGCATTTCCTCGTAAACGGAGATTGCTTTTTGCCAATTTCCCATCGCTTCGAAACACGCTGCTTTATTAGCATAAACTCCGACGGATTGTGAATTTATCGCCAAAAGATAATCGAATCCTTTGATGGCTTCCTCGTAATTTTTTTTGTTAAAATAAAACTGTCCGTATTCGTACCACGCAGTTTCGGAGAAAGAAAACTTATCCAGATAATCGTTCAGAAATTTAATTGCTTCATCATTTCTGTTGAGTTGATTATAGCAGAATATCACATTCTCCAGAGAATAATCATCATACTGATCGAAACTTAAAGCAAGTTTATAATGTTTCAGTGCATTAAAAGGATCTTCCAGGTTTACGTATTCATCTGCAATGAAATTGTGGAGGAAATTTTCCTCATCTTCCAGCTCCAAAGCTCTTTCGCAATATTCTATCGCACGTTTCGGATTTCCGAGGTTCGAATAATATTTTGCACAGCACACCAAAAAATCTGTACTTTCCTCTGAAGATTCTTTCAGTTCCTGCATCAATTCTTTGGCGTGAGTATAATTTTCGAGTTCCAGAAGAACTTCGAGTTTTTTCGTTTTCAGATCCAGCGAATTGGGATGAAGTTTCAGTGCAAAATTTGTTGCCAATTCCGCATAAGAAATATCTCCCATTTCCAGATAGTAGATAATGATTTCTTCATAATCTTCGGTTTCGAAATAGAATTCTTCCTTATTCTCCACCATTTCTTCGAACTTTTTTATCAGTTCGTTGTCAAAAAATTCTTCCAATATTTTATGTGCCGTTATTTCAATGTATAAAATTTTTCTTCTAAACTTTGAAAAAACTTTTTTTAATTTAATAATGTCCTTTCATTGACTCTATATAAATAATATCATCAATAATTTCATATATAATTCTATGCTCTAAATTTATTCTTCTGCTCCAAGAACCGGATAAATTATATTTCTAGGGTTCTGGTTTACCAATGCCTTCGAAAGGATTTTTATTAATATCTTTTAAAATCTCGGAAATCCTTTTTTGAATTAATTTATTTCCGGATTTTTTCCAATACTCCAAATCTCTTTCGGCTTGTTTGGTAAATTTTATTTCCATAGATTTTCGAGAGCAATTTTTTTAGTTTCTCCCTTTTTAATTTCCTCTCTGGATTTTTCAATCTTCTTTACGAAATCTTCATCATAAGAACCCTCTGTTTCATCAAAGTCCACTTCAATAGCTCTGAGAATAGTTTTTACCTTTCTCAGCTCTTTTTTGTTTTTCGGATTTATCGTAATGGTCATCTTCAAAAATTTTACTAAAATTAATGATTTTTTTGAATTAAATCAAACTTCTTATTTTCGCAATCATTTTATCTCCCAAATCATCGGCTTCTTTCTGAGAAAATGCTTCGGTGTAAATTCTGATAATGGGTTCTGTATTTGATTTTCTAAGATGAACCCAGTTATTTTCAAAATCTATTTTCACTCCATCGACGGTAGAAATTTCTTCGTTTTTAAATTCATCCTGAATTTTTACCAAAAGTGAATCCACATCAATTTCGGGCGTTAATTCGATTTTCTTTTTGCCCATAAAATAACTTGGGTAAGTTGCTCTGAGTTCCGAAACCGTTTTGTTTTCTTTTGCGAGATGCGTCAAAAATAAGGCAACTCCCACCAAAGAATCTCTTCCGTAATGAAGATCAGGATAAATGATTCCGCCGTTTCCTTCTCCACCAATTACGGCGTTTTTTTCTTTCATCAAAGTTACTACATTCACTTCTCCTACTGCACTTGCAAAATATTCTGATCCGAGATTTCGGGCAACATCTCTCAAAGCTCTGCTTGAACTTAAATTAGAAATCGCTGCACCTTTTTTATTTTTCAACAAATAATCTGCAACGGCAACCAATGTGTATTCTTCTCCGAACATTTCTCCGTTTTCATCGACCAAAGCTAATCTGTCCACATCGGGATCTACAACAATTCCTAAATCTGCTTTAGTTTCTTTTACCAAATTACAAATATCGGAAAGGTGTTCTTTCAACGGTTCCGGATTGTGCGGAAAATGTCCGTTTGGTTCACAATACAGCTCAATCACTTCGCAGCCGAGTTTTTCCAAAAGTGGTGGAATGGAAATTCCGCCGGTAGAATTCACAGCATCCAAAACCACTTTGAATTTCTTTGCTTTTATCGCTTCTACATCAACTGTCGGTAAATCCAGAATTTTTTTGATGTGAATATCAAATCCGTCATTTCGTATTTCGTATTTTCCCAAATCATCAACTTCGGCATAATTGAAATCTTCGTTTTCGGCTAAAGCTAAAACTTCTGCCCCATTTTCTCCACTGATAAATTCCCCTTTTTCGTTCAACAGTTTCAGAGCATTCCATTGTTTCGGATTGTGAGAAGCGGTAAGAATAATTCCTCCGTCTGCGTTTAATTCCGGAACCATTACTTCAACAGTCGGTGTTGTTGAAAGTCCCAAATCGATGACATTAATTCCTAATCCCTGCAAAGTTGCCGAAACCAAAGAAGAAACCATTTGT
>CAYSQR010000029.1:0-16084 GCA_964433195.1 uncultured Kaistella sp.
TTGCAAAAAATAAAGAAATAAATGCTCCAAAAAATTTATGGATAATTCTAAATATTTTGGGAATTATAAATTTAATCTTTAGAATATTCAAATTAATATAAAAAACCTCCGCTAACATAGGTTTTGCAAAATGCGGGGTTAAAGTTTGAATTGAAAGCGATTCACAACTACTTCTGGTCTTTCAAAAAAGAACTTGCCAAAACTTCACGAATATTTGAAAGAGGTGGAATTTGTAAAATCTTCAGGATTAGTAAAAAAGCGGAAAGACGATATTGTAAAATTCTACTACTTTAAGGATAAAGAAAAAAACATCTATTATAATGTTGCAGAAACGGCAACTAAGACAAAAAGCGGAAAAGTAAAATTAATCAGATTTTTATACGCTGTAACAAACGAAATTCTTACAAAATAAAAACAGTAGGCGGCACGTTATGTTTACACAAGATACACCTTTCCTACTGTTTTTCTATTGCAAATATACAAACAATTTCCATTCCACAAAAAAAAGCGTTTAAAAAATCTTTTAAATGCTTTTTAAATCGCTGTAAGTTCCGGATTGTTTCAATATTGCGGAAACCGTTGCCGGAGATATGGGCGGAAATGCTTTTGCTGTTTCTTCTTTTTCGTTGGAATACATACTTTAGTTTTCCCGAAAAATAAAAACCGCTGTCCTTAATAAAAAGGACAGCGGGAAGCAACCGGAGTTGCTAAGTAATCCATATTTTTCTAATCGGCATAAAAAGTATAGTAAATTATTCCGACAAGCATTATTAAAACAAATACATTTTTTAAAATACTAATGGCAAAATCTATTTTAAAATTTGTCAGCTCTTCGTTGTCGTGTTCTTCAACCAAATCTTTGAATTCTTTATAAGAAATATTTGGGTTTTCCTGATATTTTTTTTGTGCTTTTGTCATCGTTTTATTTGTTAAATGTTTTTCATTATCAAAGATATATTTTTTTTTTAAACCCGGAATCCGGTTGAAAGGACTCCGGTTGTGTCGTATCCAAAGATACTCAAAATCTTGAAAACGATTCACAACTATAACTATATAAATTTTTCAGAATAACTTTTCAACTTACACAGTTAATGAGATACTACCAATGATTTCATACAAACTCTCTCATTCTCAAATCCCTCCAACTTATTCCACAGCAACAGAATCATCGCCACGTCCGTCTGCAACAGCAACTGCATTTCCTTTTTCATCAATGACAATCATTTCGGTTCTTCCGATTTGCGAAACTTCTTCAAATTTATAATTGAACTTTTCTAAATCTTTAATGGTTGCTTCCGGAAAACCTTTCTCGAATAAAACAATTTCAGGAAGCCATTGATGATGAAATTTCGGAGTGTTTACCGATAAATTCGGATTCAATTTAAAATCAACCACATTCACAATCGATTGATAAACCGAAGTCGGAATCGTAGTTCCACCCGGAGTTCCTACAACGATAAAAGGTTTTCCGTTTTTCAGAACAATGGTCGGTGTCATTGAAGAAAGCATTCTTTTTCCCGGCTTTATGGAATTTGCTTCACCGCCGATTGCTCCGTACATATTCGGAACACCGGGTTTTACGGAGAAATCGTCCATTTCATTATTCAGAAAAAATCCTGCTCCGGAAACCACGACTTTACTTCCGTACAATCCATTCAATGTAGTCGTAACGGCAACTGCGTTTCCGTCTTTATCTACGATGGAAATATGTGTGGTTTCGGTAGATTCTTTCGGTTGCGGAATAATTTTCCCGACTTCCGAACTTGGTGTTGCTTTGTTTTTATTGAAATTTTTCCAGCGGTTTTTCAGGTATTCATCGGAAATCAGCATTTCGGTTTTATCATTGATAAAATCGGGATCTCCCATAAATTCCGCTCGGTCTGCAAAAGCACGTCTTTCTGCTTCCACCATAATTTGCACCGCTTCTGTTGAATTTTGCCGGTATTTTTCTAAATTTTCAAAGGAGGACATTTTCAGCATTTGAGCCAATAAAATCCCGCCACTCGAAGGTAACGGCATCGAAACAATTTCGTTTCCTTTATAATTAAAAATGATGGGTTTTCTTTCGGCGACTTTGTAATTTTTTAAATCATTTAAGGTGATGATTCCATTTCCTCGTTTCATTTCCGCTACAATCAATTCGGCTGTTTTTCCTTCGTAGAAACCTTTTTCTCCTTCTTTTTGAATCCGTTTTAAAGTTTCCGCCAAATTTTTTTGAATGAGAATATCGCCTTGTTTCCATTGAGTTTTTTGAAAAACGGTCTTGTTTTGATTATGCTGATTGAAAAATTCCATTTGATTATTCAATAAATTCGCTTCTTTTTCGGTGATGGCAAAACCTTGCTCCGCCAAATCAATTGCGGGCTGAATGAGTTTTTCCATCGGGAGTTTCGCATATTTTAAAGCCGCAAAAAATCCTGCGACAGAACCCGGAATTCCTACGGCTAATCTTCCGTTTTGTGATAAATCGGTGTTTGCTTTTCCGTTTTTATCGAGGTACATATCTCTGGAAGATTTTTCGGGAGCGGTTTCCCGATAATCAATAGTGAATTTTTCACCGTTATTTTTCACGCCGACCAAAAATCCGCCTCCTCCGATATTTCCTGCTTGAGGATAAACCACCGCTAAAGCGTATTGTGTCGCAATTACCGCATCATAAGCATTTCCGCCCATTTTCAGGATTTTTGAACCAGCTTCACTTGCAAGCGGATGTGCGGAAACCACCAAACCTTTGTCTTTGGTGCGGATTTCTTTGACGATATTAATGTCGGTAAATTGGGCAAAAGTGAATTGCGAAAATATAAGGAAGAGAAAAAGGAATTTTTGCATTTTTGAAAGTTTTATCAAAAATAGAAAAAAGATTTTTGGTGATGCGATTTTGTGGGATTGACTTATAAATAAATTGGGTAAGGAAATACGTTTGTCGGATAAGCTTTCATTTTTTGAGTATCTTTAGATACGACACAACTTTAGCGTTGATGACTTGGTAGAAGGGGTTGGATATTCTTTTGAAAAAACAAAATTGAATGCCATTTGTGTAATGGTTGAAAGCGACCAGTACCGAACAATCGGAAGAAATAGTTTTGTAAATGGAAATTACAAAAAAATGTTAAAAAAGTGGCTCGAAACCTATTAGTCCACACAGTGGAAGTGTCGAACCTGGTCAATTGAATGACAATGCAAATATACAAAATAATTCTAATAACCAAACAATTATGGATTTAATACAATGGGTGCAAAACATCATCAAAGATGTGAAAACAGACCTTACTGATGAGTTCGACAGAAATTTTGAAAGAAAGGCGTTTTTTGATAAAAAATGGAAAACCAACGAACTCCCAAACAAGGTGGGTTCGCTGATGATGAGAAGCGGAAACCTACGAAACTCCATTAATTCCAAAATCGAGGGCGATCGGATTATTTTCAGCAGCTCGCTTCCTTATGCCTCCATTCAGAATGAGGGTGGCGAAATTACTGTAACCAAGTTGTGAATCGCTTTCATTTTTTGAGTATCTTTGGATACGACACAACTCTGGACGATGTGAAGCGTGATGACGTGGCGTTGTGAATCGCTTTCATTTTTTGAGTATCTTTGGATACGACACAACTTGGTTATAAAATAAGTATTGAGAACCACCGTTGTGAATCGCTTTCATTTTTTGAGTATCTTTGGATACGACACAACGCTACACAATCAGTAAATGAGAAAGAAGTTGTTGTGAATCGCTTTCATTTTTTGAGTATCTTTGGATACGACACAACACTTGTCCGTGCTGCAACCAGCGGATTCCTGTTGTGAATCGCTTTCATTTTTTGAGTATCTTTGGATACGACACAACATCCAAAATCCGTGTGAATACATTCCGGTTGTTGTGAATCGCTTTCATTTTTTGAGTATCTTTGGATACGACACAACCGTTGTTTTGAAGCTGAGGTTTGATTATCTGTTGTGAATCGCTTTCATTTTTTGAGTATCTTTGGATACGACACAACAATTGTCTTTTCTCTGAATTATAATTATATGTTGTGAATCGCTTTCATTTTTTGAGTATCTTTGGATACGACACAACTTTCCGAATCTTCCTGCAATTCATTTCCTTGTTGTGAATCGCTTTCATTTTTTGAGTATCTTTGGATACGACACAACGTCCTATCAAACAAAACAATACCTCTTATTGTTGTGAATCGCTTTCATTTTTTGAGTATCTTTGGATACGACACAACGTTTCATATCGCTTTATATCGCAGAATATAGTTGTGAATCGCTTTCATTTTTTGAGTATCTTTGGATACGACACAACAATAGTTACTCATAAGTGTACATAGTGTTTGTTGTGAATCGCTTTCATTTTTTGAGTATCTTTGGATACGACACAACTTTATCACTTACAGATATTGCTTTTGTTAGTTGTGAATCGCTTTCATTTTTTGAGTATCTTTGGATACGACACAACGGTACGGTTTCCGGTGTGTTGCAGAACAATGTTGTGAATCGCTTTCATTTTTTGAGTATCTTTGGATACGACACAACGTAGTACCTTTACATACCTTTGCCTACTGTGTTGTGAATCGCTTTCATTTTTTGAGTATCTTTGGATACGACACAACTGGGGAAAATTAATAGGACGTGTAAATGGTGTTGTGAATCGCTTTCATTTTTTGAGTATCTTTGGATACGACACAACAAATGTTTTTCTACTTTGTTTGAAGGTGCGGTTGTGAATCGCTTTCATTTTTTGAGTATCTTTGGATACGACACAACAAGATGACGAATTATAACTTCTTTGTTTCCGTTGTGAATCGCTTTCATTTTTTGAGTATCTTTGGATACGACACAACTTTCCGATTACTCTTGTAACCATACTTTCTGTTGTGAATCGCTTTCATTTTTTGAGTATCTTTGGATACGACACAACCTCAAAATTTAATCCGTTGATTATCAACGGATTTTTTACTTATTTAGAATTCAAAATTTAGAATAATTCTAATTGCTGAAACGTTGGTGGGGGTTCTTCTTTGTTTCTAGCAAAAAAGATTTCGATGTCGCCGAATTGTTTGTCGGTAATGCACATTATCGCTACTTTTCCTGCTTTCGGAAGCATTAATTTTACTCTTTTGATGTGAACTTCGGCATTCTCCCGACTTGGACAATGGCGAACGTACATCGAAAACTGAAACAGGCTGAAACCATCATCCAAAAGTCCTTTCCGGAATTTATTGGCATCACGCATATTGGCTTTGGTTTCGGTCGGCAAATCGTATAATACTAAAACCCACATAATTCGATAGGCATTAAACCGTTCAGATTTCATATCAATTCAGGATAAGAAATAAGGCGTTTTTCTCCGGTATAACATTTGTAAAGCGATGAAACTGTTGTTTTTACAGCAACCAACAAGGGTCTTGTTTTTCCGTCTATTTTCACATCTTTAGTTGCAATTTGCAGAATGTGGGCTTTGAATTCTTTGGTTAAGTCTTCGGAATCGGGGTTTTTCGTGAGCCAATCCATTACTAATAAATCAACGAAAGGACGATAAGGCTCCATTAAATCATCGGCAAGACAATACGGATTGTATTTGTTTTTATGGAAAATTCCCAAAACGGGAAGCAAGCCGGTTTCCACAATCGCTCTCGCTACAATGCTCCGCAAAACGGCATACCCGAAATTGAAAAACTGATTGGGCGAATCGCCAAATCTTTGTCTGAGGAAATCTAAACTGATAAGATATTTCCAGTAATGTTGTGCTGCGATGCCTTCCATATTGGTGATGTCGCCGCTTTTCACATTGCTTTGATAATCCAGCATTGGCTCAAAATAGTTTCCTAGTCTTCTTAAAACTTCTTTTTGGTTTTCGATTTTGTACTCGACGGTTTGTTTCCAGAGTTGTTTTTTGAGTGGTTCGCTAGCTTCCAATTGGTCTTTTACACGGTCGGAATGTTCTGTATGGCCATACAGTGGCAACATAATGCCGTGAGGCAAATGATGACTATCGCAACTGACCACTACGACATTATTTCCCATCATTTTCTGGATTAGCTGATGCGAAATGGTAATCTGGAAATGATCCAACATCAAAAGTCCCAAATCTTCTACCGGAACTTTGCCTTTCATTTCCTTGGTTTCGGGGCAAAGAATATACATCTGCTCGTCTTTGAGTTTCAGATAAGCGGGATTTCCGATGTAGATGGAACGAGTGATCATTTGTTTATGCTTTTGAGATGTTGCCTAAACGATCAACATTTAGTTTTACACAATTTTCTTTAATCATAGAACCATCAACTGCACGTTCCATTTTGTTTAATGTTGAGAATTCTGCTTTGCTAACTACTGAAGTTGCGACATCTTGTCTCACGAAAAATATTTGACCATTAGAAAAACTGACCACTTTATAGATTCTTTCATTTTTTTCTTTTGAGAAATTTTTAAAATCAATATTGTTCACATTTTCAAGCTCATCTCCAAAAGGTATATATACCAAATCATTTGGGCACAAGTAGAAATCATTTACTCCTTTTAAATCCACAACAGACAATCCCTGCTTTTGCCTTTCAATCACAATATTCAACGGAATTGTCTCATAACTTCTCTTTCCATTTTTATCTTCGTAAACCGCAAAAAACAAATTTGTCCCCTTTGCAGCTTCAACATATTTATCTTTCTTATTTCCAGTCTGTCCCACTTGAAATTTACTTCCTAATTCAAAAACTCTGACTTTATTGATAGGTTGATGCGGTTTTCCGTCATTATATTTTTCAATATTTTTATTCATATCTTCAATTCCTTCAGGCGAAAATGCTAGTTCCGGACTTCCTTTAAATTCCAGATAATTTTTAAGAATCTTCTGAATTCCTGTGTCTGTGATCGAATTTATTGATTTTAAATCAAATGATGTGTCAAGACTTTTTCTCGTGGCTGTCAATATTTTTCCTTTTGGAACTTTTACCCAAAGCAAATCAATCTTTCCGGAAACCGTTTCTTTATGCATCGGTTTTCTTATCGCCCAATTCGTTCCCGTCTGCTCTAATCTTTCTTTTATTTTCACGCCATCTTTCTCCACATATTTTTCATAATAATTGGTTGCTTTATTAATCACACGAAGATTCTGTTTAAAGCTTACAATAATTTTATCTAAATTATTTTTAGCTTCAACAGTAAAGCTTTCCCAAGGTTTAAAGAATACCCATTTATAATTTTCTTTTGAATCGCCATTGTACTTTTTATAACAAAGATTTTTACGCAAATCATAACGAATCCCTTGCTTCTCCTCTTTAGTTTTTCCTTTTCTTAATGCGTGCTCATTATTCATATAATTAATATGCTCTTTCGTGGCACAGGCAATGACCAAAGCATCCAACGCGTGATGACGATGGTCGATTCTTTTCTTCGAAAATCCTTTTGAAAACTCAATAGGAACCGTTGGTAAAAATTTCTGATGATTCTCATTCCAAGCTGTAAAATTCGTTGAATTGGTCAATTGATTCATTCTTTCAAAACGTGGGAGAATCAATTCATTCCAAACATCATTTAAGCCCCAATCTTGCTTTAGTTGTGTGGTAATTTTTCCGTTTCCGGGAACGATATTTTTAGAATTTACACCTTCATCACTTCCATCTTCTACACGTACAATATTGGATAGAACTCCAGAAATGTATTTGCTGATATGGCGTGTATCATTCAACTGACGTTCAATCATCTTTTCAGGAATTTCTTCCAAAAGAAGTTTGTTTCTTTTTCCACGATTGTTGGCATAATGCTTTTTTACGAAATCTTGGTATTCATCAACGTCAAAAACCTTTACACTTTTTCCAAAACCACACTCAACAATTGTTCCGCCGAATTGCTTAATAAATCCAAGTCCAATGTAATTATCTTTCAATTTATTGACAGCCGATTCGCAAATGATTTTATTGCTAAAACTATCATCAAAATATCGGCTTTGTGGAATGATATGTTCAATTTCATATTCCGTTGTGAACAATTTATTTAGAGGAATAATTTGTCCTGTATAAGGTGATTTGTACTTTTGTTCCAGCCAAAGTTTATATCTTTTTAAATCTGATGACGAAGGTTGTGCCGTTTTGCTGATTTTAAGAATATCATCATCAATTTCTATATCCGATTTTAAAATTCCATCTTCATAAATTTTTAAAATCTCCTGTTGCATTGGCGAATACGGACGAACGTTTTCGACAGAATGATCATTCATCATTTCAGCCAATAAAGCTTTGATACGGAGATTGGTATTTTCGTTTTCTGTTACCATATTGGTAATTTGCTTACGGTCATCTGCTGTATTTTTCATTTCACGACCGAGTTCAATATGAATTTCGTTGAAGAAATCTTTTGCTCCGTTTCCGTATTTCAGCCAAATATCTTTTACCACACGAAGCGTTTCGGTAATAACCTGTTCTACAATCGGGTTACGAAGCGAATGTTGTTTAAAATCTTTTAAAAATTCTTCCAAATCCTCTGCCGAATTCCACTTACCAATCAACGATGCTTCAGAATGTCTTCCATAAATAATATATTGAGCCAACCACAATTGCAAACCTTGAAAATGGCTTTCAGTAGTAAGATTAATGGCTTTTTCTCTTACTTTATCTTTAATGTTTTCGTCAAATTCTCCAGTGATAATTTTTTGAATTCTGTCTTTTGAATATTCATTGATATTGTCGTAATTCCAAAATTTCCCCAATCGCATCAAAGGCAATAGTTTCTTAATCGCTTTCTCTGAAAAAGAACCGTACTCACTTTTGAATGGCGGGAATTTTTTGAATGCTTCAAAAAAAGAAACTTCATCCAGATTATTTTTTCGGGCAAAGGATTTTAATGCTTTCTCATACTCAATTTTATCGTTTACGGAATAGATGATGTGCCATATTTTTTGTTCAATCTCTCTATTTAAAAAATCATCAGAAATATTTTCGACTTTATCTAACCTTGAAGAAATCATTGTTTTGGTTTCGTTGCAAGGATATTTTTTGTCTTCTACAAAATTCCAGCGATGCAACTTTTCATTTAATTTGAAATATTTAAGCACAGCTTTTTGGTCAACTTCTTTTCTATTATTCAAAAATTCAAACAGATTTTCAAAGTTTTCAGTTGTGTTAAGAAATTCTGAAGTAACATTAGTATCATCGTCTTTTTTATAAATATTAAGATTAAACATCCATTGCCAGATTCGGAATTCCTGATAATACGGATTCGATTTCGGAATCGCTTTCAAAAATTGTGTATGCTCTGCTCCGTTTTCATCTTTGTATTTTCTAAACTCCAAAGTACAATTGGAAATGGAAGATTTCTGGCTTCTCAAAGGTCTTTGATAGAAAATAATATCCTCCATAAAAAGATGTACAAATTCTTTTTTGCTTAAAGTCAATTGATGCGCTTCATTATTTCGGTACAATTCACGTACGCAATCACTGTATAAATCATCATTTTGCAGTTCTTGATGAAATTCTTTTTGTCTGTCAAGAATCTGTTTTAATTCTTCTTTATAAAATTTTCTTTCGATCGTACGAACCAATTTCCCTTTGATTTTTTGTTTCGGATTTTGAAGAAGAGCATTATAAATGAAGGTTCCGACTGTTTTTTGAGATTTATCAATTTCATTTTCCGTTTTCTTTTTTACGAGTGTCCAGTCGTTTTCGCTTGGTGCACGGAAACTTCTTTTTTCATTTCCATCCTTGTCCGTTTTTATTGAGCCATCATCATTCAAATCAGTTGTGACAATAAAATCTCTCGTTTTATCTTTCCAATCAAACAAAGGTGTTTTGCTTGAACGTCTGTAAACCCAGCCATTTTCCAAAATCAGAGAATACCAAATATCTGACTTCCCTTTTTGTGGTTCATCTGCCAAAACATCTACAATTTTTAACGAATAAAATTCTACCAATTTATTAGGATTCTCTTCTTCTTCCTCTCCACGCAACTGATAATAACCACGTTTCTGATTAAAGTTAAGGAGTATCCAAGCCAGTTCTTCTTTTTCTATTTTTTGAGAAAGTGCTTTTTTTCGGAGATAATAAATCGTCCAGTCATAAGGAGCTTTTTTATCATTCTCTAAAAGCTGTGGTTGATGCTTTCTAAAATCGGCAAGCATTTCTTCAAAAGACTTTTTGAAAATAAATCCTTCCTTATTATAGGCTAACTTCGGTTCAGTTTCCTCCTTGAATTTCCCGAATCTTTTCTCAAAATCAATCTGAGAAGCATAATGTTCCGGAAGAAAATTCAAAACACTCAAAACTCTGTGAAGTCTTTCTCTTCGCAATAAAAATCTTTCACGTAATCTTCTTACGCCTCTATAACCAGTTCGAGTTGCAGTCTGCGAAACAGAATTCCCTTTTCCAAATTCCCCCAAAATATCCTGCGACATCGGGATAATTCTACTTCCCATTCCAAGAATCTGCCCTTCTTTTTTATCGAAATCTTGATTAATTAACGCCCACCCAATTGAGTTAGTTCCCAAGTCTAATCCAAGTATTTTTTTCATAGTTTTATTTTTACGAATCTCTAAAATTAACAAAATTATTTTATTTTTTATTGGCTTATAAAAAACATTCCATACATTTGTTCCCGAAAGCGATTCACAATAAGGATTATTCCGTTGTGAAAACATTTGGGTTACCTCTTGTCCATAATCAGGAGGTTTTTTTTATGCCAAATGTTTCACGAACACCATTAAAATAATTAAAAATCGTGAGCTAAAACATTCAAGGTGGGGCAACTCGCCTTTTTTATATTAATAATTTTTAAAATTATAGTGCAAAATTAAAAATCCGTTCCTTTTCAGGAGCGGATTTTTGTAGAATAAAGAAAGAAAAATTTAATTTGCAGAATCTGCGATGTCCCAGTTTGTAAGACCTGTCCAATTTTTTGCCCAAACTGGTAAAGCTGTACCACTTCCTGCACCGATAGCAGAATTATTAATCGTAAAAACTCCGGATAAATCAGGATTTGGTGCTTTTGCTTTCCATATTGTAGGAACATTGACAAAACGGATGTTGGTAATATAAGTTCCGCTTGTAAACCAGTTATAAGTTCTGTCGGTTTCAAAATCAAGACCGGTTGAAAAGTTGGCAATAACAATGTTATCGAATTTTCCATTAGATCCTGCTCTGATTTTCATTCCTTGAGATTCCGCCCCATTCATATTTCCGATGAATGTTGCATTTCTCAGCGTAGGATTAGAA
The DNA here is from genome assembly GCA_964433195.1 of uncultured Kaistella sp. Lineage (GTDB taxonomy): Bacteria > Bacteroidota > Bacteroidia > Flavobacteriales > Weeksellaceae > Kaistella. The sequence continues at coordinate 11,194 of CAYSQR010000029.1, forward strand.
ACGCCGTTTCCGTTTGTGGTATTTGGATCTGTATCTTGTGTGTCGGCTTCTACACCTCTGTTTCCGGGTTCAGCTGCGTTTATGTATTCTTTTTTCCTTGAAGCGTAAATATAATCTGCTGTTCCTTGCCATCCTTCCGTCCAATCCACACAATCATCTCCTACTCCGATGACAACCAAGTGATCTGCATTTACATTTCCGCCGAAAAATTCCACACCGTCATCTGCACCGTCCACAACATATACATAAGAAATTGAAGTTCCGCTTCCTACACCGAACAAAGAAAGTCCGTTGAACTCTTTTTCAGGATTATATTTGAAACCGCTGTCTTTGATAACGAGATATTTAATAGAACCGGAATTATCGGCTTGATTTGTACCGCCGTAAATCATATCTCCCAATTCTGAAGTTGAAGTTCCGGAAGCACTTCTGTTCGTAGGTGCATTTCCTAAGATTACGATTCCTCCCCAATATCCCGGAAGGTGTGATTTTCCTTCAAAAACAACCGGATTGGATTCCGTACCGTTTACGAAAATTTTTCCGCCTCTGTCCACAATCAGGTAGTTTGCTCCCTGTTCCGCTACTATTTTTGTTCCTGCAGGAATGATTAAAGTCGCTCCGTTTTCAACCAATAATTTACCATTGAGATTGTAAGTTTTAGACGGATCCAAAGTTACCGTAGTTCCGGATGTGATGCTTCCTTTGAAATTTGCAGGATCAATCGTAGAAACTGATTGTTCTTCCGGATCGTTGGTTCTGTTGCACGATACAGCTACAGTTGAAACTGAAGCCATTACTGTTAAGCAAAATGCTGCTCTTAAAAGGTTCTTTTTCATAAGATAAAATTTATTAGATGTTTAAAATTTGTATGATAAATTAATTCCGAGTTGTCTTCCTTTGGTATAGCTTCTGTGAGTGTAACCAGTATTATTTACAACCTGCTCTATTTTATTTTCGGGATTGATAAGATTTTTTGCATTAATTCCGATTCCGATTTGATTAAAATTGAATTTCAGATTCATATCCAAAAGATGAATAGGATTTTCGTAGAAATTTCCTACTTTGTTTGTTCCCAATGCAAACAAACTTTTGCCGACATACGAATAAGAAACCACAAAATCTACGGTATTGTTTGTACAGAATTTTTGGCTGTATCCTAAATTTACATTGGCAAGAAAATCTGCAACTCCCTGTATATCATCTTTTGTTTGTCCGCTGAACTGCACGGTTTTTCCACCGTTTTCTTTGGCAAATTCAGTTTCGGATTTCAGTTCCTGTTGTGAGTGCATATAAGTTCCGTTCAGAAAAGTGTACAGTCTGGAATTTTCCCGTTTGTAAATATCTTTTCTTAATTCCATTTCTATTCCTGCAACATATCCCCAATTTGCGATATTGAAATAAGTCATATCACTTGATGCGGCGGTAGAATAAGTGGTTCTTGCAATCGGGTTCAGAATGTATTTTCCGAATGCAGTAACCGAAAATATTTCGCCCGGTTTTGTGAATAATTCCCATTTCAAATCAAGGTTATAATTATCCGATGGATAAAGGTTTTGGTTTCCGTAAACATTGGTTGTAACATCGTAATATCCAATCGGAACCAATTCTTTTGCTTGAGGAAGCGTATAAGTTTTCGATGCGGAAAATCTCAAATTCTGCTTATCATTAATGCTGTATTTCGCGTTCAAAGCAGGTAAGAATTTATTATAGGTTTTGTAGCTTTTGTCTTTATTAAAAATTACATCATCCCAATTGCTTTCTATATTCACATAATCGAATCTTCCGCCTAATTGTACCACAAATCTGTCGCTGAATTTATAATCCAGATTCACAAATCCTGCCTGAATATTCTGCTTGAAATGATAATAGAAAGGAACAAATCTCTCGTTATCGCTCCGGAAAGTGTTATAGGTAATAATTCCGTTATTGAAAGGATTAATGAAAGCATCTACATCATTGGGATTTACGGCGGTTTGTATGGCGAAATTCAATCCGATTGTGGTATTGTCGAATTGCCGGTCTTTGTAAGAACCGTTGTATCCGAAATTGATTTTCAGATTTTTCAGTTGTTTGGAAATACTCACAAATCCGTTCATTGTATTATCTTTCAGCTCATCGAAATATCTGTGGTTATTCACGGTACTTCCTGTTAAGAGATAATGAGAATTTGCATCGAAAGTATTTTGAAGTCTATCGGGTCTTTTACTGTTCATCAGATTGTAGCTTATTCCCCAATCTGCAATCCACGAATCCGTAACTTTATGATTACCGTATAATTGATTTATTGAGGTGGAAGTAATTTTGTTGTCGCCTCTGTTAATGATAATATCCGTACCGATTTCCCGCATATATCCTTGGAAAAAACGTGCGTCCTGCTCCGATGAATGAATGAAATTAGAAGTAAAGCCGATTTTATTTTTAGAATTGATTTTATAAATTAAATTGATTAAAGCCGTCGTATTTGTACTGTAAGTATATCGTTCTACATCCAGTGATTTTATCGCATCTCCTGTGGAATCATAGAAACCTTCTTTACCGGAACTGTACACATAATTGTTCTCAAAACCTGCATATCCGAAAACGGAAAATTTACCGATAGTTGTTCCCGCTTCGATTTCCATATTGGAGTTGAAAGGATTATCGGCATTTTTGAAATTCCATTTCGTGGTAAAAGGATAAATGTTATTCGGATTTCCTTTTCTGAAAGAAGTTTCCTTATAACCGAAAAAACCGGAACCTCCATTTTGAAGTTTAAAATTACCTTTCTCAACCGTCTGAAGATTTACACTGCTTCCGATTCCTATTTTGAAATAAGGTTTCCCAAGATGTTCCTTAGAAACAATATTGATGTTTGCTCCGCCGAAATCTCCCGAAAGTTTCGGGTTGTACACTTTGTCCAGCGAAAGATATTCTATAATTGAAGTTTTGAAGATTTCCAGATTGATGTTCTTGTATTCAGGATTATCCGATGGAATAGGAAGTCCGTTCAGCGTAGTTGCATTATAACGGTCGCCTAAACCACGGATTATGATTTGTCCGCTTCCTTCCTGTTTTTGAGTTGCCGTCGCTTTTGTTACAGCAGATGAAGCATCTCCGATTCCCTGTTTTTCCAATTGAGCAGAACCAACTCTTTCCATTACTTCCACCGATTTTCTTTGGAGATTAATCAGGTTTTCTTCTTTCCCTTTATTTATAATTTTTTGGATGATAACTCCTTCGATTCTCTCCTCCTTCTTCACGGTATCTTTCACTTTTTCCTGACCGTACAATATGGTAGATGAAGTCATTAAAAATACAACTGCAATACTTGGTTTAATGATTTTCATTTCTTTTTTTTGATTCGATTTATTGGTGCAAAGGAATAGATAATGCGATGATTTCGTGTTTCGATAATTTTAATTTTAGTTTAAGTTTCTTTTAATAATCATCCGTTAATGTTAATTAATTATGAACAATGCAGACCGATGGATTTTCAACTTTAAATTTGATTAACTTTGAAAGGTTAAAAATTAAAAATGAGTCAAAAAAAAATTCTTTTAATAGATGATGAACAGGATATTCTGGAACTAATTTCCTATAATCTGAAGAAAGAGGGATATGATGTTTCTACTGCAAACAACGGAAACGACGGGATTATAAAAGCACAAGAAATCATTCCCGATCTTATTCTTCTCGATGTGATGATGCCCGAAAAAGACGGCATAGAAACCTGCACGGATTTGCGGAAAATAAAAGAACTTCAAAAAACGCTTATCGTTTTTCTTTCGGCAAGAAGCGAAGAGTTTTCTCAGCTCGCAGGATTTCAGGCAGGAGCAAATGATTATATCGTGAAAATCATCAAACCAAAAGTTCTTGTTTCAAAAATAAATGCACTTCTTCAGCTTACTTCACGTGGTTCGGAAAACTCTAAAAATATAGAAATAGGCGACCTTATTATAGATAAAGACAATTTCAGGGTTTCAAAAAGCGGACAGTTATTTCTCCTTCCCAAAAAAGAATTCGATTTGCTTTATTTACTCGCTTCCAACACCGAAAAGGTTTTCAAACGGGAAGAGATTCTGGAAAAAGTTTGGGGAAACGACGTAGTTGTAGGAGAAAGAACCATCGATGTACATATCCGCAGATTAAGGGAAAAACTCGGTATTAATACCATTCAGACTTTAAAAGGTATCGGTTACAAATTAGTTGTGTAAATTTGTGTGATGAGATTTCACAAACTTACTTTACTCGCCTCTGTATTTTTTACCATCGCAGTGTTTTTCGTTGCGTTGCTTTTCGGTTTTGCAAAGCAGGAATTTATTGATAATGAGAATGTTTTTTATCTCTCGGTTTTCTTGGGTATCCTTTTAATTTTCATATTCAATTACGGAATACTGGATTTTCTTTTCAGCTTATACGGAAAAAAGCAAATCCGAAGAATCTCTACCATTTTGCCCGAAGAAATCATTAATGAAGACAACAACAATCTCAATTTCAAAGAATTAGGAGAAAGAGTATCCGAACTCAATCTGAAAAACACCACCGAAATCGACACGATGAAAGAAATGGAAATCTACCGTAAAGAATACATCGGGAATATTTCCCACGAACTGAAAACACCGCTTTTTTCCATTCAGGGTTATGTGGAAACATTGATGGAAGGAGGAGTGGAAGATTTATCGGTTCGCGACAAATATCTGGAAAGAATCGATAAATCCGTCGAAAGACTGCTCAATATCGCCAAAGATCTGGATATGATCAACCAGTTCGAAAGCGGAAGAATTACTTTGGAAATGAGTAAATTCGATATCAATAATTTGATCAAGGAAATCATCGACCTCCTCGATTTGAAAGCACAGAAAAAAAATTCCAGAGTACAGTTGCAGACTTCGGCAAATCAGATATTCGTAAT
>CAYSQR010000030.1:0-15910 GCA_964433195.1 uncultured Kaistella sp.
AATTCTGGAAACGATCCCTTTGTTACCGTGACGACCCGCCATTTTATCTCCTACATTCAGTTTACGTTTTTTGGCAATATAAACTTTCGCTAATTTGATAATTCCTGCCGGAAGTTCGTCCCCGATTGAGATTGCAAATTTTTCACGATTCTTGATTCCTTGAATATCGTTGAACTTGATTTTATAATTATGAATTAATTGCTTAATCAATTCATTTTTATCATTATCCACCGTCCAATCGGAACCGCTTACGTTTGCATAATCTTCTACACTTTGAAGAAGTTTCATAGTGAACTTCACTCCTTTTCCGATGATTTCCTCATCGAGGTCGTTGTTTACTCCTTGTGAAGTTTTACCGTTTACCAAAACTCCCAATTTATCGAGAAGGGTATTTCTTAAATCATCGAATTTTGCTTTGTAAGTATTTTCGATTTCTTCAAGTTTAATTTTCTCTTCGGTTCTTTTCTTTTTGTCTTTGATATTTCTGGAGAAGAGTTTTTTATTTATAACTACTCCTCTCAATGACGAATCTGCTTTCAGAGAAGCATCTTTCACATCACCTGCTTTATCGCCGAAGATTGCTCTTAACAATTTTTCTTCCGGAGTTGGATCAGATTCGCCTTTCGGAGTGATTTTACCAATCATAATATCTCCCGGTTTCACTTCTGCACCGATACGAATCATTCCGTTTTCGTCCAAATCTTTGGTGGCTTCTTCAGAAACATTCGGAATATCTGCTGTCAATTCTTCCATACCGAGTTTGGTATCGCGAACTTCGAGCGAATATTCATCTACGTGGATTGATGTAAACCAGTCTTCGCGAACTACTTTCTCGTTGATTACAATTGCATCCTCGAAGTTGTAACCTTTCCAAGGCATAAATGCAACGGTAAGGTTTCTTCCGATTGCGAGTTCTCCTTTTTCGGTGGCATAACCATCACAAAGAACCTGTCCTTTTTTCACTTTGTCGCCTACTCTTACGTTTGGTCTTAAAGTAATAGTGGTACTTTGGTTGGTTTTCCTGAACTTGGTCAAGTTATATGTTTTTGTAGCCGATTCAAATGATATTAAATCTTCATCCTCACTTCTTTCGTATTTGATGATGATTTTATCTGCATCCACATATTCCACTACTCCATTTCCGTCTGCATTGATTAATACTCTGGAATCTGTTGCCACTTGTTTTTCGAGACCTGTTCCTACAATAGGAGCTTCGGGTTTTAATAAAGGAACCGCTTGACGCATCATATTCGAACCCATCAAAGCACGGTTCGCATCATCGTGTTCCAGAAACGGAATTAATGAAGCAGAAATCCCGGAAATCTGGTTTGGTGCAACATCAATTAAATCTACTTGTTGCGGTTCTACTACAGGATAATCGCCGTCCAAACGTGCAATAACTCTGTCTGTAGAGATAGAACCATCATCCTTCATTTCTACGTTTGCCTGTGCAATTACTTTTTCTTCTTCGTCTTCCGCATTGAGGAAAATTGGAGCATTTTTCAAATCTACTTTTCCGGAATTTACTTTTCTGTAAGGTGTTTCGATAAAACCAAGGTTATTGATTTTTGCATAAATTCCCAACGAAGAAATCAAACCGATGTTTGGTCCTTCCGGAGTTTCAATCGGGCATATTCTTCCGTAGTGAGTATGGTGAACATCACGAACTTCAAAACCTGCTCTTTCTCTGGAAAGTCCACCCGGTCCTAAAGCGGAAAGTCTTCTCTTGTGAGTGATTTCTGATAAAGGATTGGTTTGATCCATAAACTGGGAAAGCTGGTTGGTTCCGAAAAACGAATTGATAACCGAAGTCAAAGTTTTTGCGTTTACCAAATCAATCGGAGTGAATATCTCGTTATCTCGAACATTCATTCTTTCACGAATCGTTCTTGCAATTCTGGAAAGACCTACACCGAATTGTCCCGCCAATTGTTCTCCGACGGTTTTAATTCTTCTATTAGATAAGTGATCAATATCATCAACTTCCGCTTTGGAATTTACCAACTCTATCAAATGTCTTACGATAGAAATGATGTCTTCTCTCGTTAAAACTTCGGTTTTTTCAGGAATATTTAATCCTAATTTTTTGTTTAATCTGTAACGTCCAACTTCTCCAAGAGAATATCTCTGTTCGGAGAAGAAGAGTTTTTCGATGATTCCTCTTGCTGTTTCTTCATCCGGCGGATCTGCATTACGCAACTGACGGTAAATGTATTCTACTGCTTCTTTTTCGGAGTTCGTAGGGTCTTTTTGTAAAGTATTTTGGATAATAGAAAATTCGCTGGAGTTTTCTTTGTGAATCAAAATAGATTTTACTCCTGCTTCAAGAATTAAATCTAAATGTTCTTTTTCCAAAACTGTTTCTCTGTCGAGAATAATTTCGTTTCTTTCGATGGAAACTACTTCTCCGGTATCTTCGTCCACGAAATCTTCGAACCAGGTGTTCAAAACTCTTGCTGCCAAAGTTCTTCCTTCTACTTTTTTCAAAGATGCTTTAGAAACTTTTACTTCTTCAGCCAAATCGAAAATCTGAAGAATATCTTTATCGGATTCGTAACCGATTGCTCTCAATAAAGTTGTTAAAGGTAATTTTTTCTTACGATCGATGTAAGCATACATTACATTGTTGATGTCCGTTGTAAATTCCATCCAAGATCCTTTGAAAGGGATAATTCTGGAATAGTACAATTTAGTTCCGTTTGCGTGATAAGTCTGACCAAAAAACACACCCGGAGATCTGTGTAATTGTGTTACAATAACACGTTCTGCTCCGTTGATGATGAATGATCCACTTGGAGTCATATAAGGAACCGGTCCTAAATAGACATCCTGAATAACGGTCTGAAAATCTTCGTGTTCCGGATCGGTACAATACAATTTCAGTCTTGCTTTCAGAGGAACGGAATAAGTAAGTCCTCTTTCCACACACTCGTCAATCGAGTAACGCGGAGAATCTACAAGATAATCCAAAAACTCCAGTACAAACTGGTTTCTGGAATCTGTGATGGGAAAATTTTCTTCAAAGGTTTTGTAAAGAGCTTCGTGTACTCTCTGCTCCGGAAGGGTATCCAACTGGAAAAACTCTTTGAAAGACTGGATCTGAATGTCCAAAAAGTCAGGCGTTTCAATTTTTCCTTTTGCAGAGGAGAAATTAATTCTTTCGTTTACCTGAGTTTTAGCGACTGCTTTAGATTTACTCATAAAAAGTTAAAGAATGAAAAGGTTAAAAAATATTTTGATTTCTTCAAAAAATATCAGAAACCGAAGAAAGAGGAAAGAAAAAAGAGAAAAGACTTGTGATTTTTGGTGCTATCAGAATTAGTCTTGATTCTTGATTCTTAGTTCTTGATTCTAATTTCTAACTGCAACGCCGATATATCTTTTCACGGAGTAGTGCAAAATATTTTTTCTTTTTGATGCTGAAAATATACATTATCTAAAAACAAGAAAATCTCTTTCGAATCGATTGAAAGAGTTGAAATTCAATATTTTACTGATTTACAAGCAATTATTAGCACCAAAAGGAGTGCAAAAGTAAGAAATTATTTTCATTTATACAAACAAAAAGAGATGTAAATTTTTATACAAAAAAAAACAATTACATATTTTGCAATCTACTAAAGATTTCATCTTCTTTTTACGGAAAGCTGATCGCCGGTTAATTCCAGTGAACTTTCAAAATTATTGGTAAATAATCCTCCTGTTCCCAAACCTTGCGGGATTTTTGGATTTTTCGTGTAAGTATATTGTGCAATCGCATTCAGACCGATGTTGCTTTCCAGAGCGGAAGTAATCCACCAACCGATTCCGAGATTTTCAGCAAGGGAAATCCATTCATCACTTCCCGAAAACCCACCAATTAATGAGGGTTTCAGAATGATATACTGCGGTTTTATTCTTTCTAAAAGTTTCTGCTTTTCCGCAAAATCTACAATTCCTATAAGTTCTTCGTCTAAAGCAATCGGAATGGGAGTTTCCGCACAAAGTTCCGCCATTTGACAATCTTCCATCTTCCATCTTCCATCTTCCATTTTCTTTATCGGCTGTTCTATCGAATGAATTTCTAAATCTGCCAACTCCTGCAAAACAATTTTGGCTTCATTGAACAAAAATCCGCCGTTTGCATCAACACGAAGTTCTAATTTTTCTTTCGGGAAAGTTTTACGGAGTTTTTTCAGGATTTCTTTTTCGGAATCCCAATCTACCCCGATTTTCAGTTTAATGCAATCAAAACCTTTTTCGAGTTTTTCCTCGATTTGTTCCTGCATAAAATCCGCATCTCCCATCCAAATCAATCCGTTGATTTTTATGGCATCTTTTCCTTCGGTAAAATCATTTGGGAAATAAATATCCGAACCGTATTTCAAATTCAGAATTGCTTGTTCAAAACCGAACCAAATCGACGGAAAATGTTTTAAATGCTGTTTTAAAAATTCAGGATTTTCATTGATGTTTTCGCAAAGCCAATTTAGTTGTTCTTCATAATCGGGAACATCATCATAACTTAAACCACGAAAGATTCCACATTCGCCGGTTCCTTGTTTATTGTTCTCTGAAATTTCCAGAATATAGGTTTCCTTGGAAGTTAAAACGCCACGAGATGTTCCACTCGGTTGTTTGAAATTGAGAATATATTTTCTGTAATTGGCAATCATTTAGATTCCTCCGCATTTCTCATAAACTCTTCCGCTTTTTCCACCATATCGGTGCTTCCGCAGAAAAAAGGAACTCTTTGATGAAGTTCGGTTGGCTGTATTTCCAAAATTCTTCTGAAACCATCGGTACATTTTCCTCCTGCTTGTTCTGCAAGAAAAGCCATCGGATTGCATTCGTACAATATTCTTAGTTTTCCGTTCGGCGATTGCGATGTTGAAGGATAAATGTAAATCCCTCCTTTAATCATATTTCTGTGGAAATCCGAAACCAGACTTCCGATATATCTTGAGGTATAAGGACGATCGTCTTCTTCCATTTGACAATATTTAAGGTAATCTTTCACACCTTGCGGAAATTTTGCATAATTCCCTTCGTTGATGGAATAGATTTTTCCTTTTTTCGAGAACTGCATATTTTTGTGGGAAAGATAGTAAATACCTAAACTCGGATCGAGCGTAAAACCATTCACACCGTTTCCTGTGGTATAAACAATCATTGTAGAAGAGCCGTAAACAACGTATCCTGCAGCAGCTTGATTTACTCCTTTTTGTAAAAAATCTTCCAAACTTACCGGAGTTCCCGGTTCGGTAACTCTTCTGTAAATCGAGAAAATTGTTCCCACAGAAACGTTCACATCTATATTCGAGGAACCGTCCAAAGGATCGATGAGTACAACATATTTGCTGAGATGTGCATTTGCTCCAGCTTTTATTTCGATAAAATCATCACTTTCTTCGGAAGCAATTCCGCAGACAACTTCTCTTTGAGAAAGAGCTTCGATAAAGATTTCATTTGCCAGAACATCCAGTTTCTGCTGTTCTTCTCCTTGTATGTTTTCGTTTCCGGCTTTTCCGATGATGTCTGCAATTCCGGCTTTATTTACTTCACGGTTTACCACTTTGGAAGCCAATCGGATTGCACTTAGAAGCCGGGAAAGTTCACCGGTGGAATACTGGAAATCATCTTGTTTATCGATAATAAATTCACCAAGCGTTTGAAAAGATTGTTCTGACATTTTTTTACATTTAAGATTTTCACAAATTTCGTAAATTTCTTTGAATTTTTATTCTTTTATTTAAAATAAATTCCCACAGATTCTCAATTCCGGCTATTAAAGTTCTAAATCCGGTTTTTTTATTTCGTTCTAAATTAATAAATTTGAAACTTGTATTTTTTGCAGAGAGAACTTTTTTCTAATGCAAAATATTGATATTTAATTATATAAATGAAAGTTTTTAAGTTCGGAGGAGCATCGGTGAAAGATGCGGAAAGTGTAAAAAATGTAGCATTGGTTTTGGAATCGGAAGGTTTTGAAAATTGTATGCTTGTAGTTTCTGCGATGGGAAAAACCACGAACGCTTTGGAAAAAGTAGTAGGAAAATATTTTGACGCAATCGATTATCAAACCGAAATAGAAAAAATAAAACAAAATCATCTGGAAATTTCAAACGGTTTATTTCCGAAAAACCATCCTGTTTTTGATGAAATTTCTTTGTTTTTTGATGATATGGAATCTTTTTTGGAGAGAAACAAATCCCCGAATTATGATTTCGTTTATGACCAGGTTGTAAGTTGCGGAGAAATGATTTCCTCTAAAATTTTAAGCGAATATTTAAACGACATTCAGTTTAAAAATATCTGGCTCGATGCGAGAAATTATATAAAAACCGATTGCAGTTATCGTGAAGGTGCAATAAGCTGGGAAGAAACCGAAAGCAAAATTGAGGAGCTTGATAGAAATACTTGTTATGTAACGCAGGGTTTCATCGGTTCGGACGAGAATAATTTTACCGTAACTTTGGGAAGAGAAGGTTCGGATTATTCGGCAGCGATTTTTGCGTATTGTCTTAATGCAACGGAGATGGCGATTTGGAAAGATGTTCCGGGAGTAATGACGGGAGATCCGAGGAAATTTGAAAACGTTTCGCTCTTATCCGATATTTCTTACGAAGAAGCAATAGAAATGGCATATTACGGAGCATCGGTAATTCATCCGAAAACACTTCAACCGCTGAAACAAAAGAATATTCCTTTTTTTGTAAAATCATTTCTGGAACCAAAAAAACAGGGAACGAAAATAGGAACTTCCGACAAAAACCAAAAGAACGAATCTTATATTTTAAAAGAAAATCAGCAATTAATGTATATTTCAACACGGGATTTTTCGTTTATTGCAGAAGAACACCTTAGTTTTATTTTTTCGCTTCTGGCAAAAAACAAAATAAAAATTTCGTTGATGCAAAACTCTGCGATTTCCCTTGCTCTCTGTATAGAAGACAAATACGGAAATATCGATGTGTTGAATGAAGAACTCCAAAACAGCTTTAAAACAGAAATCGTGAGAAATGTTTCGTTGTTTACCATAAGAAATACCAAATTGGAGGATATGGCTCAATTTTATCAAAATAAAAAAATAGTATTGGAGCAGATTTCACAAAAAACAACACAAATTGTAACTAATTGATAAACAATGAGTCTTATTTCTAAAAGTGATTTGATAAAAGCATCGGGTTTGGCAAAAGCAGGATTTTTGAAAAGTCCTCTCGCTTCGCTTATGATGAGTTTTACAAAGATTAATGAAGTAAACAAACTTTATGATATCCTGAAAGATAAAACAGGAAAAGATTTTTTCGATGCTTTTGTGAGAGAAAGAGATTTGAAGTATGTGGTTTTTGAAGAAGATTTGGCAAAAATCCCAAAAACAGGCGCGTTTATCTTGGTTTCTAATCATCCTCTCGGAGCGATTGACGGGATTTTGATGGCGAAAATCCTTACCGAAATCCGTCCCGATTTCAAAGTGATGGGAAATTTTCTTTTAGAAAAAATAAAACCGATGGAACCGTATGTGATTTCCGTAAATCCGTTTGAAAACCGAAAAGAACTCAAAAGCAGTGCAACAGGAATGCGAGAAACGCTGAAACATTTGGAAAACGGAGGTTGCGTAGGAATTTTTCCGGCAGGAGAAGTTTCCAATAAAAACAACAACTTCAATGAAATCCTCGATAAATACTGGGAAAAACCGGCACTCAAACTTATAAAAATGGCAAAAGTTCCGGTAGTTCCGATGTATTTTCACGCCAAAAACAGCCGGTTATTTTATCAGGCATCAAAACTTCATCCCGATTTGCAGACTTTGATGCTTCCTTCCGAAATGATGAATAAAAGGGAAAAACCAATAAAAATACGAATCGGAAAACCTGTTTCCGTAAAAATACTGGAAGATCACGATACGATTGAAGAAATGGGGGAATTTCTGCAAAAGAAAATCTATATGTTGAAATCCTATTATGAAAAAAGAAAATCGATTGCGGAACAATTGAATATCCCCAATCTGAAACTGAATTTCTCTTTGTCCAAAGAAGAAAATGTAGTACAGAACATCATTGATGAAACTCCGCAGGAAGATTTGGTGCGAGAAATAGAAACACTTTATAAGCAGGAAAAATTGCTTTTCCGAAACGGAAATTACGAAGTTTTCTTTTCCGCTTATTCGGAAATCCCCTCCATTATACGGGAAATAGGAAGACAGAGAGAACTCACTTTCCGTGCAATCGGAGAAGGGAGCAATCTTCCGTTTGATCTAGATCAGTATGACGAATATTATCATCATCTTTTTCTTTGGGACAATGAAGCCAAGAAATTAGTCGGAGCTTATCGAATGGCACTTGGAAGCGAAGTGATGAAAAAATATGGAATAGAGGGATTTTATACAAGTTCCCTGTTTGAATTCGATCCGGAATTACAGCCGTTTTTCCGAAAAGTAATAGAAATGGGAAGAGCCTATATTTCCTTGGAATATCAGCAAAAACCATTACCACTTTTTCTTTTGTGGAGAGGGATTGTTCACGTTTGTCTTAGAAATCCGGAACATAAATTTCTGATGGGAGGAGTAAGTATTTCCGATAAGTTTTCCGAGTTTTCAAAATCATTAATGATAGAATTTATGCGTTCCAATTATTATGATTCCGCAGTTGCACAGTACATTCATCCGAAAAAAGAATTTAAGGTAAAACTAAAAGACCGAGATAAACATTTGTTTTTTGACGAGGTAGAATCTGACCTGAATAAACTGGATAAAATTATTGACGATTTGGAACCCCATATGAGATTGCCGGTTTTGATTAAGAAATACATCAAGCAAAATGCAAAAGTAATCTCTTTCAATGTAGATCCCAGTTTTAATGATGCCATCGATGGTTTAATGTACATCCGAATCAGCGAACTTCCGGAAAGTACCATAAAACCTGTTTTAGAAGAAATGAGTGACCAAATGAGAAAAGAAGAAAATAATCCGGCTGAAAATCAGTAAGTTTTTATTGTGGTTCAAAAAAAATAAAATTAAATTTGCGAGATAGGCATAAAGTTTATATTTTTGCCCCACTCAAATCAACAATGGTTTCTTAGCTCAGTTGGTAGAGCAACGGACTGAAAATCCGTGTGTCCCTGGTTCGATTCCTGGAGAAACCACAAAACCGTCTCAAAAGGACGGTTTTTTTTATTTTAATTAAGTGGTTATGAAAAAATATTGATTCTTTTAATTGGAATTTCAGGTTTTGTAAAATCCCAGATTGTAAACATTCCCGATATGAATTTCAAAAATGTATTATTGACACATATTCCTGTAATTGATACCAACGGAGATGGTGAAATACAGATATCCGAAGCAGCCGCTTTTACCGGAACGATATTAACAGAAAAGAAATAATGTTCTATCCGAATCCTGTAAAAGATGTTCTCCATTTTTCGGATAAAATTCACAATATCAGAATAATGGATATTTCGGGAAAATCGGTAAAACAGATTCCCGTTTCTTCAAAATCGGTAAATCTTTCAAACCTTACAAAAGGAAACTATATCATTACCGCAACTACAAAAACAGGAGTAGCTGTAGCCAAGAAAATTGTAAGAGAATAACCTACACTTTCTTTTAAGCAAAATCTCAGCTGAAAGATTTTTTTTCTTTCCGTTTTGGTAATTTTTATATTTTCGCAGAAATAAAATTACTCGTCATTGATATGTGGAAGATTATAAAGAAAACGATTTATATTTTAGTTATCGCAAATATTCTCTTTATTCTTTGGGGAAGATTTTTTAATCCTCCCATTACGATTACCCAAATCGGCGGTTTGATGGAATACGGGAAATTAGACAGAAATTACATTTCCTATGATGAGATGGGGAATAATGTAAAAAAAGCGGTTCTTGCAGCAGAAGATCAGAAATTTTTCGATCATAATGGTTTCGATTACAAAGCGATTGAAAAAGCAATGGAACACAATGAGAAAGGTAAAAAAATTCGTGGAGGAAGTACCATTTCCCAGCAAACGGCAAAAAATGTTTTTCTTTGGCAGGGAAGAAGCTGGGTTCGCAAAGGTTTTGAAGCCGTTTATACTTTCATCATCGAAAAAGTGTGGAACAAGCAGATTATTTTGGAGCGTTATCTCAATTCGATAGAAATGGGACAAGGAGTTTTCGGAATCGAAGCCGCTTCACAATATTATTACAAAAAAAGCTCTAAAAACCTTACCCGAAATGAAGCCGCAATGATTGCTGCAATTTTGCCCAATCCTAAAAAATATGACCCGAAAAATCCATCTGCATATATTTCAAAAAGACAACGTTGGATTTTGAGGCAGATGAATAATATTTCTTTGAAATAAGTTGTTATCTCTTAGAGCCTGTTTAAATTTGTAATTTATTTTTACCATTAAGGAATTAAGCACCTTTAGCTTAAAAAACTTAATAAAAATCAATTTATTGATTCCTTAAATATAATCAGCTTAACTTGCTGAAATTCTTAATGTTAAATTTAAGAATAAACAAGGTTTATTTTAATTTAGAAAATTAAGAAAAAGCTATAAAAAATTTATTGAGTAAAATTTAAACAGGCTCTTAAAGGACAACAAGATTTTCAAAATTTTCTTCCCCGAATTTTCCTTTAAATTTTTTCAGAAAAAAAGTTTTTCTCATCCTGAAATCGTTTTTCAGCAAAGGAGATTTTATTTTAATTTCTAAAGTTTTCTTGTTCAGATTCACAGATTCTATTTCATTGAAAAGAGCTTCATCCAAATATTCCCGAAGAAAATCTTTCACTTCAAAAGCCAACAATTTGTCCTCAAAACCATAGATTCTGGCAAAGGATTTTACCAGTTCGGAAGATTGAAATTCGCGTTTTTTCTTTTTCATAGTCATTGCGAACGCAGTGAAGCAATCCGGTTGTTTAAAGTTGTATTTCGTGAATGAAAAGCATTTTATTTTTTGGATTCCAAAAATATTCTGAGCCGCCTCTGATGAAGATTTCAGAAGATTTTTTAGGTTTAAACCATTGAGGTTGTTCAATAATTGCTTTATATTTGTTGCGAAAAAATTTTCTTTCTATATCCTCATTAAAAGAGGATTTAAAATTACTTAATTCGTTTATATTTTTAAGTTCATTCCACCATTCATTTGTTGCTTTTATTTGTATATACACTTCATATTCTTTTGACCAATGTGCGGATTGCCAATAACTTCCATTGATGACAGTTACATTTTTAGGTAATGTTGAACCCGTCCAGAGTTCAAAAATTTTATCTTTATTTTCAGTTCTGATTTCAGAACAACTTACAAATAAGAATAAAATTAATACACATTTTAAATATGTTTTGTAATTTACCATAAGATAATTTTAATTTAAAATTTTAAAGTCCACAAACTCGTACCTCTTATCAAACCTCAAAAATCCTTGATTCTTCATTAATTTTCTTTACCACATTTTCCGTTCTTTCTTTGTGCGTATCGGTAATAAAAATCTGCCCGAAATGTTCCTGATTTACCAGTTCTATCAGTTGCGAAACTCTTGTATCATCTAATTTATCGAAAATATCGTCGAGCAAAAGAATTGGTGTTTTTCCTGTGAGTTCTTTAATTCTGTTCATTTGCGAAAGTTTCAAAGCAATGAGAAACGATTTTTGCTGTCCCTGACTTCCGGTTTTTTTCAAAGAATTTCCGTTCATCTCAAAAAGCAGATCATCTTTGTGGATTCCTTTGGAAGTGTAGGTTAAAATCCGGTCTTTTTCTATATTTTCGATAATTAAATCTTCAAAGCTATTGTTTTGTAAATCAGATTGGTAAACTACCGAAACCTTTTCTTTTCCATTAGAAATTATTTCATAATAAGTTTGGATTAAAGGTAAAATTGCCTTTAAAAATTCTTGTCTTTTTTCAAAAATTTTCGTCCCGAATTTAATTAATGGCTCATTGTAAATTTCCAGATTTTCCACATCGAAATACCTGTTTTTTGCAAAATTTTTCAGTAAAGCATTCCTTTGCTGAACGGTTTTTTGGTATTGAATCAGGTTGAAAAGATATTCGGAATCGGTTTGCGAAATCATCGCATCGAGGAATTTTCTGCGACTTTCTCCCGAATCGGAAATTAAATTGGAATCATAAGGAGAAATCATCACACTCGGTAAAAAACCGATGTGATCCGCAATTCTGTCATACGATTTATCATTTTTTTTAATGATTTTTTTAGAATCTTTCGGTTGCTGTATTTTGATGATATTTTCTTTCTCTCCATCGAAAATTTCGCCTTCAATGGTGAAAAAATCCGCTGTCACACTGAGCGAAGTCGAAGTGTTTATATTATTCAAATCTGTGTTTCCAAAAAAACTTTTCGCCACCGAAAGATAATGCAAAGCATCGAGAACATTGGTTTTTCCCACACCATTGTTCCCAACAAAACAATTGATTTGCGGAGAAAATTCAAACGATTTTTCCGAATGGTTTTTGAAATTGATGAGCGTGAGTTTTTGGATGATCATTTAAAGAAAATCAATAATGAAAACGAAGGGAAGCTACTTCAATTTTGTCTTCCGAAACACGATATACCAAACGATGTTCCTGAGTAATACGTCTGCTCCAAAACCCAGAAAATTCGTGTTTCAGCGGTTCTGGTTTGCCGATTCCTTCAAAAGGCGACACTACGATTGATTCCAACAGGTTTTCTATTTTTTGCATTGTTCTTTTGTCTCCCGTTTTTTTCCAATATTGTAAATGTTCTTCGGCTTTAGGAGAAAAGATTATTTCCATAAATCTTTTATCTTGATTGCTTTGCCTTCGTTTCGGTTCAGCTGTTCGATGCTTTCCAAAAGCTGTTCGCGATTAGATTTTGTACTTTGCAAATATTCCGTATCATCTTTATATGCAGGTGTTTCTGCGATTTCTGCTTCTTTGATAGCAGTTTTCAGCCGCTTTAATACATTTGTATTATTGATGCCGATGATGAGCTTTACTAATTCTAATTTTTCAGCCAAGATATTCATAATGACAAATGTAATGATTTTTCTTTTCAGATTTTTAATAGCAATCAAACGATTTTTCCGAATGGTTTTTGAAATTGATTAAGTGAAGCTTTTGAATAATCATTCGTCAAAAATACTTCATTAAAACCAGAAACAAAAACGGCAATCCGCTACAGCTTTCTACCCAAAAAGAAAAGTAAGAATCTTTATTGGAATTTTCAGAAAAATAGACCAGTAAAAAAGTAATGATGGAAGTAAAGAAAAAAGCAACGGAAAAGTCGGTTTTTAAATAAAATACAGAAATCATCAAACTTGCGAAAACCAAAATATAAGCTAAATATTTTGTATTCTGAACACCGATTAATCTTGGAAAAGTGACCACATCATCGCTCTTCATATCCCGAATATCAAACGGTAAAACCAACGCCGTTATAAATAACAAACTGATCCAAAAAATCCCGGAATTAAATTCAGGTAAAATGAGCCAAGAATTAATTAATGCCCAAGTTAAGCCTACATAAAAAACTTTCAGCAAAGGAATTTTGCGGATGAATTTTTCCAGAAAAAAACTGTTGTACAATAATCCTAAAATTACAATAGTCATCCAACGAAAAAGCCGCTCCGTATTGTGATTCTGAATGATTAAAAAAGCGGAAACAATTCCACATAAAATATTGACAATTAATATTTTAAAAAATAATTTTTTGTTAAACTGAAATTTGGTGTACAGATAACCGCTTAAATAGGTAATGAAAATCAGAGCAATGGTCGGAATTTTGATAATGTTTTGCTCGAACATAAAAAATACGGCAAATAAAGTTCCCATCAAAGAAACGTAAATTTGACTGTCGATAATGTATTTTTTTAGTAAATTTAAAAACTGCATTTATTGCAAAAATAAATAATTTCTCTGTCATTCTGAATGGAGCGAAGCGGAATGAAGAATCTCATTTTAAAGGATTCTTCACTACATTTCATTTCGTTCAGAATGACAAAACCAGAAAAAAATATTATGAAAAAACTTGTTATCATTTTCGTTCTGTTGTTTTCGTTGCCTGTATTTTCGCAGAAATACTACGATGACCAATGGAAAAAAGTTGCTGAAAATTATCAGAAAGGTCAGTTCAAATCCAATCTTCCCCTCATTTTAGAAATCCAGAACCAAGCTATGAAAGACGACAACATTATCGAAATCATCAAATCTCTGAAAGCGGAATTCAGCATTGCGAAACAAACTTATGATGATACGCAGAATGATGAAAACTCGAAATTCTTTGCAAAACTGCAAACTACAGAAAACAAACTGAAAGGCGACGAAAAACAGTTGTTTCATCTTCTGACATTGGAATTCATCAAAGATTATTATCAAAATAATTACTGGAAAATCAATCAGAAAACCAATATCGACAATTCCGATTTAGCACAAATCGAAACCTGGAGTAAGCTGGATTTTAAAAATTATTTATCAAAGAATTATTCGGATCTGGAAAAAGAAAATTCTGCGTTGAAGAAAATACAAATGCAGAAATACAAAAAAATCTTTGAATTGGCAGATAATTTCGAGTATTTCCCAACACTTTCAGATTGGTACAATTACAATTACATCGAATTTCTGAAAAATAAAAACCTCTTTACCCCAAACGAATTGAAATCCAATTCAAAAAAAATCAATGAGATTTATGATTCGGAGATTTCTACAAATTCCGGCAATTCAAAATTATATTTCCGGCATCAGAAAATCAATTACAACTGCGAACTGACAAATTGCAAAGACAAATATCAACAATTAGCAGAACTTTTCGACGAAGGAATTAATGGTGATTATAAAATTTTGATAATCAATGAAATGATTGATATTCTTCAATCCAAAGAAAATTATAAGCGTGCTTTAATTTGGATAAATGATGCGAAAAAATTATATCCAAAATCGAAGTTTCTCAACAATATCATCAACAAAGAAAATGCGATAAAAAATCCGCAGCTGAATATTTTTTACGAAAACGAAATGCAAAGCAACAAACCGATCCACATCGTTGCGGAAGGGAAAAATGTTCAGCAATTTTCAGTGAATATTTACGAAGTGAAAGATGATGCACAAGGTTTTCTGAATTATGTTTTCGATTCTTATAAAAATCCTTTTGCCAAAGTGAAAAAAACATTGGTAAGAAAGGATAATTTTATCCTTCCGGAATCTTTTGATTTCAAAACTCACAAAACTTCTCTGGAACTCAAACCGCTTTCTTCAGGGATTTATCTTGCGGAATATGTGGTGGAGAATTCGATTCAGAAGAATTTTTATTTCATCGTTTCCGATTCCAAAATTATTTATTCCAAAAAAGATGATGGCAATGCAAAAGCCAATATTCTGAAACTCGTAAACAACGAAAACGGAAAATCTTTCATTAATGAAAATCTTGAAATCATAGAATATGTAAGAGGAAAACCGGCTACAAAACACGCTCTGAAAACCGATAAATCAGGAAATTTCCAATTACCCGATTCCGGAAACAAAGAATATTACAGGAATTATCTCATCAAAAACGGGAACAATTATGCGATGATAAATGTTTACGGATACGATAATCCAAACCAAAATAAAAAATTCCCTGATAAAGAAAAAGCACAGGTTTTCCTCGACCGGAAAATTTACAGACCGGGACAAACCGTTTATTTCAAAGTGATTGTAACAGGAATTAATGGTGAAACTCAGAAAGTAAAAACGCTGGAAAAAGTAAAACTGAATGTGATTTTAAACGATGTGAATGATGATGAAGTTTCTAAAATTCAATTAATTACCAATGAATTTGGCTCGGTAAACGGAAGTTTTGTGTTGCCGAAAGGAAAACTCAACGGCGAATTTACGATTGAAGTGGATAATGATGATGACGATTTGGATTACTATATTGATGAAAGTATAACTTTTCAGGTTGAAGAATACAAACGTCCGAAATTTGAAGTGGAATTTGAAC
>CAYSQR010000031.1:0-9686 GCA_964433195.1 uncultured Kaistella sp.
AATATCCTAATTCCGAGAGGAAAAACATTTTCCGAAGAATTGGAAAAAGTGATTCCCGAAAACACGGATTTAATTATCCTTGCTGGGTTTTTATCCATTTTAAATAAAAGATTTTGCGAAAAATGGAACGGGAAAATCATCAACATTCATCCTGCACTTTTGCCCAAATTCGGAGGAAAAGGAATGTGGGGAATGAATGTTCACAAAGCCGTTTTGGAAGCCGGAGAAAAAGAAAGCGGAGCGACCGTTCATTTTGTAACCTCAGGAATTGATGAAGGCGAAATTATTTTGCAGAAATCTTTTGAAATTTCAGAAAACGAACCCCCCGAAAGTTTAGCAGAAAAAATCCATAAAATAGAATATGAGATTTTGCCGAAAGCGATTAAAAAGGTTTTAAGTTTTCCCCTCTAAAAAGAGGGGTGTCCGAAGGACGGGGTGTGTACTTATTATTATGGAAAAGAAAACATTAACACATATTTCCGGAGTTGAAATCTTGCGAAGAAAAATAGAAGTTCTTCCAAAGAATAAAGAACTTTTGGGCAGAGCAAGAAGTTTGAGAAAAGGATATGTATTGTCGGAAGTGATTTTTTGGAAACAAGTAAGGAACGGTGAATTTCATCAAATAGATTTTGACCGACAAAGAATAATCGGCAATTATATCGTAGATTTTTATATTAAATCTTTAGGTGTTGTAATAGAAATTGATGGATCAAGTCATGATAATAAAGAAGAATATGATGAAAAAAGACAACATTTTTTAGAGTCGTTAAATTTGAAAGTTTATAGAATTTCAGATTTTAGAGTAAAGCATGATTTGGCAAATGTTATGAAAGAATTAGAGGATTATATTATTGAAAATTTTTCATAATAAACCTAACACCCCGCCTTCGGCACCCCTCTTTCAAAAGAGGGGAAGTGAAAAAGAAAACTATTTAATAAAAAGTAAAAAGAAAGAAAAATGTCAAAAAAACAAGCATTAATCTCCGTTTCCGACAAAACACATCTGATTGATTTCGCGAAATTTTTAGAAAAAAACAATTACGAACTCATTTCCACAGGAGGAACTTTCAAACATTTGAAAGAAGCCGGATTGAACCCAATCCAGATTGATGAGGTGACCAATTTTCCCGAAATGTTGGACGGAAGAGTGAAAACTTTGCACCCGAAAATCCACGGCGGACTTTTGGCGGTTCGTGATAATGAGGAACACCTCAAAACCGTTCAGCAACACGAAATCGGGTTGATTGATATGGTGATTGTGAATTTGTATCCTTTTTTTGAAAACGCAAATTCCGATATTTCATTGGATGAAAAAGTGGAGTTTATTGATATTGGCGGACCTTCTATGTTGCGTTCCGGAGCGAAAAATTTCAATTCGGTTACAGTGATTACGGATGTAGCAGATTATGAAATCATTAAAAATGAAATTTCAGAAAACGGCGATTCTACTTTAGAAACCCGGAAAAAACTCGCCGGAAAAGTTTTCAATCTCACTTCTGCTTATGATGCGGCGATTTCAAAAATGCTTTTGGATGAAGATTATCCGCAATATCTGAATGCTTCCTATAAAAAAGTTTCCGATTTGCGGTACGGTGAAAATCCGCATCAATCGGCTTCTTATTATGTTTCCACAACGGAAAAAGGAGCGATGAAAGATTTTGAGATTCTCGGAGGTAAAGAATTGTCTTTCAATAATTTGCGGGATATGGATTTATGTTGGAAAGTCGTGAACGAATTTAAAGACGAAATGGCTTGTTGTGCTGTAAAACATTCCACACCGTGCGGAGTTGCGGTTGGAACTTCCGCTTTGGAAACTTATAAAAAAACTTTTGAATGCGATCCGGTTTCCATTTTCGGCGGAATTATCGGGATGAATTTTAAAATAGATTCTACAACGGCGGAAGAACTCAACAAAACTTTCCTCGAAATCGTAATGGCTCCAGATTTTGATGAGGATGCTTTGGAAATTTTAAGAAAGAAAAAGAATTTGAGAATCATTAAAATTAAAAATCAGGTTTCCGACCAGCAAACTTGGGTGAAGATTGATGGCGGAATTTTAGTTCAGGATAATGACAATCAATTCTCGGAAAACATAGAAACGGTAACGGTTTTCAAACCATCAGAAGAACAGAAAAAAGCACTTTTGTTTGCGCAAAGAGTCGTGAAATATGTGAAATCCAACGCCATTGTTGTTTCCAACGGAAATCAGGCATTAGGAATCGGAGGCGGACAAGTCAATAGAATTTGGGCAACGCAACACGCCGTAGAAAGGGCGAAAGAAATCGACAAGGGAGATTCGCCGACTTTATGGAGGCAAAAATTTTCAGGTGATTTGGTTTTGGCATCCGATGCGTTTTTTCCGTTCCGTGATGTGGTGGATTTTTGTGCAAAAGAAGGCATCAAAGCCATCATTCAACCCGGCGGAAGTATGAGAGATGAAGAATCCATCGAAGCGGCAAACGAACACGGAATCCCGATGATGTTCACCGGAATGCGGCATTTTTTGCATTAAATAAGTATAAAGTATTAAGATTGAAGTATTAAGACGGCAAAACCGTATTGTTGGTTTATTTTGGGGTATAATTAATACTAAAATTCGAATCTTGAATCTTGAATCTCGAATCTTGAATCTCGAATCTCGAATCTTGAATCTTGAATCTTGAATCTTGAATCTTAATACCCTGAAAAAAACTTAAAACTAAATTTGAAATCCGTTTTCAAATTAGTAATTTTGTAAAATCGAAAAAATAATAAAAAGTATGAAAATATTAATCGTAGGAAATGGCGGCAGAGAATCTGCTCTCGCTCTGAAACTGAAAGAAGACCGAAGAGTAACCAAAATGTATTTTGCAAAAGGAAATGCAACTACCGATAAATTGGGACAGAATATAAATGAAGACAGTGTAGAAGGATTGCGGAATTTTGCCATCAAGGAAAGAATAGATCTTACGATTGTTGGTCCAGAAGCTCCGTTGGTAGAAGGAATTGCAGATGAATTTAAGAAACATAATCTCAAAGTTTTCGGTCCTGTAAAAAGAGCAGCAGAATTAGAAGGAAGCAAAGCTTTTTCAAAAAAATTCATGCAGACCAATAATATCAAAACCGCAAAAGCCGTTGTTTTCGATGCTTATCAGGACGCGATTGATTATGTAAGAAAACAGAAATTTCCGATCGTAATCAAAGCCAGCGGACTTGCAGGCGGAAAAGGAGTGGTAATTGCCGAAGATTTAGTAGAAGCAGAAGCGACCATTCATCAATTTATGATTGAAAGAATTTATGGAGATGCCGGAATTCAGCTTGTAATTGAAGATTATTTGAAAGGTTTTGAAGCTTCGATTATTGCATTTTCAAACGGAAAAGAACTTTACCCGTGTATTCCGGTGAAGGATTATAAAAAAGCCGGAAACGGCGACACCGGTCCCAATACCGGCGGAATGGGAAGTGTTGCACCAAGTCCGGAATTTACCGAAGAGCACCAAAAAGATTTTACCGAAAATATCCTGAAACCAACTTTGGCTGGTTTGAATGCCGCAAATATTCATTTCAAAGGATTTATTTTCTTCGGATTGATGGTGACCAATGATGGAACTTTCCTCCTCGAATACAACATGAGAATGGGAGATCCCGAAACTCAGGTTATCCTTCCTTTAATGGAAAATAACCTCTACGACGTGATTATGGATTGCCTGGAAGGCAGAGAAATCGACCTGAAATTCAAAAACGAAAAAGCGGTTTGTTTGGTGATGTGTTCCGGAGGTTATCCGCGGAAAATAGAAACCGGTTTTGAAATCAGAAATACCCAAAAAGTAACAGAAAGCCAGATTCTTTTTGCGGGAGCAAAAAACTCCGGCGACAAGATTCTCACAACAGGAGGCAGAGTTCTGAGTTTGGTAGCAACAGGAAATTCCTACGACGATGCCCGTAAAAAAGTTTACTCCGATGCCAAAACTATACAATTCGATTATGAATATTACAGAGAAGACATCGGAAAATTTTAACAATATGCCCTGATTTTTCGGGGCTTTTTTAGTTCAAGGTTTAAGGTTCAAAGTTTAAAGTTAAAAATTCGATATGAAAAAAATCCGCTTTTTGTTCGTTTTGTTTTTGGTTGGAATAATCAATGCTCAAACTGTTACTATCAAAGGAAAATCGGAAAGAATTTTTAAAAATGGAATTAAGATTGCTCCTGCTTTGAATCAAAAATATATGAATACTGCTGTTTTACAAGATTCAACCATAGTAAAAAATGGTCAGTTTTCATTCCAACTTAAAAAAACGAACGATACATTTTATTATCCTTATGTATTTGCAGAGGCAATAAACAGCAATAGTTTTTATACAAGTTTGATGGTTTGTCTAAACTCGCAGACAACGGAACTTTTTATTGACAAAGATTTTAAGGTTAGTTATGCCGATAAAAACAGTACCATTTCTAAATATTTACAAAATTATAATTCTGTTTTTTCCGATTCTGAAAATAGAAGAAACCAATTCGGAAAGCCAATAATAGAAGCAATACAAACCTATGGAAACGATAAAGTTCCGCAGGAATTTTGGGATAATTATGATAAAGAAAACGAAAAATTAGAGATCGAGGAAAACCAAATTTTAAAAGATTTTGTTCAGAAAAACCCGAGTTCGGTTGTTGGATTTTGGCAAACGGTTTCCCGTTTTGAGCGGTTTGGTTATGAAACTGTATTTGAAGAAATTGAGAAATATTTCGCTCCAAGTATTAAAAAAGAAAATCCGGCAAAGGTTTTCCGGAAAAATCTTTTTGCTGCAAAAATTCTGAATATTGGTCAAACTTTTCCTGTTCCGAAGATTACAAATACCGATAAATCTGCGGCAGCTTTTCAGCTTCCGAAAGCAAAATATACGCTTGTAGATTTTTGGTTCAGCTATTGCAAACCGTGTTTGGAAGAATTTCCGAAAATGAAAGAATTATATTCTAAATATAACGATAAAGGTTTTGAAATTGTGGGAATTGCAACCGACCGTTCTCAAGATATAAATCATTTGCAAAAGATAATTGAAGAAAATCATTTGAATTGGAAAATTTATCTTGACGAAAACAGTAAACAATCATTTGAATGGACGATTACAGCCGTCCCTATGAAATATTTACTCGATGAAAACGGAAAAATTATTTCTAAAAATATTTCCTTAGAAAATTTGGAAAAATTGTTATCCGAAAATCTGTAAATATCAATTATCAATCATCATTTATCAATTATGAAAAACGGAATTATTATCCTCGACTTCGGTTCACAGTACAACCAGCTCATTGCCAGAAGAATCCGGAAACTCGGCGTTTATTCTGAAGTTCTTCCGTTCAATACAAATTTAGAAGAAATTTTAGATAAAAATCCTACAGGAATCATTCTTTCAGGAGGACCAAGTTCCGTGAATGCAGAAAATGCACATTTGGTAGAAAAAGCATTGTTTGAACAAAATATTCCCGTTCTCGGAATCTGCTACGGTATGCAGCTCACTGCTCATCTTTTGGGCGGAAAAGTGAAAAAAGGAAACAAAGGAGAATACGGAAAAGCCAACTTGGAAATCATCAAAGAAAATGAATTATTAAAGGGAATTTCCCGAAATTCTACGGTTTGGATGAGCCATTTCGATGAAGTGGAAACGCTTCCCGATGGTTTTGTAATCAATGGAACGACTGATGTGATTTCGGCAATTTCCGATGAATCGAAAAAAATCTACTGTGTACAGTTTCACCCCGAAGTTTCCCATACCGAAGAAGGTTCACGAATGATTGAAAATTTCGTGTTCAATATTTGCAAAGCTCCGAAAAACTGGAAACTCACCAATTATATTGATAAAACCATTGCCGAAATCAGAGAAAAAGTAGGAAACCAAAAAGTAATTCTCGGACTTTCAGGCGGAGTAGATTCATCAGTTGCGGCGGTTCTCATTCATCAAGCAATCGGCGATCAATTAACCTGTATCTTCGTAGATACCGGGCTTTTACGAAAAAACGAAGCCGAAAAAGTAATGAAAAATTACGGCGAACATTTCCACTTAAACATTAAATTAATTGATGCTTCCGAAAGATTTCTTTCAAAATTAAAAGGCGTTTCCGATCCCGAAGAAAAAAGAAAAGCAATCGGGAACGAATTTGTAGCTGTTTTCGATGAAGAATCCCACAAAATTGAGGGTGCAAAATTTTTGGCTCAAGGAACAATTTATCCCGATGTCATCGAATCGCAATCTGTAAAAGGTCCATCTGCAGTGATAAAATCTCATCACAATGTGGGCGGACTCCCCGAAGAAATGGATTTTGAATTGCTGGAACCTTTGCGGGAATTATTTAAAGACGAAGTTCGGAAAGTAGGAGAGGAACTCGGTATTCCTCATCATTTGGTGCATCGTCATCCTTTTCCGGGACCCGGTTTGGGAATCCGTATTTTGGGTGAAGTGGATGAAGAAAAAGTGAAAATCTTACAGGAAGCCGATGATATTTTCATCGAAGAATTGTATAAAAATAATTTGTACGAAAAAGTTTCCCAAGCGTTTGTGGTTCTGCTTCCGGTAAAATCCGTCGGTGTGATGGGAGATGAAAGAACTTACGAATATACTGCGGTTGTCCGTTCTGCAAATACCACTGATTTTATGACGGCAACTTTCAGTAAATTTCCGTGGGAATTTTTAGAAAACATTTCCAACCGAATCATCAACGAAGTTCGGGGAATCAACCGTGTTGCATACGACATTTCCAGCAAACCGCCTGCGACGATTGAGTGGGAATAGTTTGGGTTTGAGAGTGGGAGAGTTTTATTGCAGGGACAAGTCGATACTTGTCCAAAAATCCGAAGGATTTTTTAATGACGAATATTTTTTGATTCTCCAAAATCCGCAGGATTTTTGAAAAAACTTTGTCAAAATTTTCAAAAGTATTTCTGTTTATTTTGACAAAGTTTTAAACTGATTTTTTAACTCCACAACTTGTACCCCGTAACCTGCACCTCAAATCCATTCCAAAAAAACCTATCTTTGCAAAATGGAAAAAATCACTTTTGCCGATTTCGATTTGCCGGAAAAAATCCTTGATGTTTTAGCCGATTCCGATTTATTTGAACCAACTCCGATTCAGGAGAAAAGTCTGAAACCGATTCTTTCAGGGCGTGATGTGATGGGAATTGCACAAACCGGAACCGGGAAAACTTTGGCATATCTTCTTCCTGTTCTGAAACAATGGAAATACAATAAAAACGGAAATCCAACGGTTTTAATCCTTGTTCCAACAAGAGAATTGGTGGTTCAGGTTGCAGAAATCGTAGAAAATTTAGCCCAAAATATTTCGGCAAGAGTCATCGGGATTTATGGTGGGAAAAACATCAATACCCAAAAATTATTGTTCAATAACGGTTGCGATATTTTGGTGGGAACTCCGGGAAGAGTGATGGATTTGGCGATTGATAATGCAATTTCGTTGAGAGAAGTTCAGAAGCTCATCATTGATGAATTTGATGAAATGCTGAATCTCGGTTTCAAAGCACAGCTCACGCATATTTTCGAAATGATGAAAGAGAAAAGACAAAACATTCTTTTTTCTGCAACAATGACAGAAGCTGTTGATGCTTTGCTCGATGAATATTTTGCAGGTCCTGTTGAAATTTCTCTGGCAAAATCGGGAACTCCGCTCGAAAAAATTGAACAGGTTGCATACAAAGTAGAAAACTTTAATACCAAAATTAATCTTCTGGAATATTTGCTAAAAACCGATTCCGATTTTTCTAAAGTGCTGATTTTCTGTAATAATAAAAAACACGCCGATTTGCTTTTCACTAAAATTGATGAACTTTTCCCCGAAGAATTTGATGTCATACATTCCAATAAATCTCAAAATTATCGTTTGAATGCGATGAGAAGTTTTGAAACCCAAAAAGTTCGAGGTTTGATTACTACCGATATTATGGCGAGAGGACTGGATATTTCGGATATTACGCACGTCATCAATTTTGAAATTCCCGAAGTTCCGGAACAGTATATCCACAGAATTGGTAGAACGGGACGTGCCGATAAAGACGGGATTTCGGTTTCATTTGTTACGAAAAAAGAAGAACCGCTTTTGCTGGATATTGAAGTTTTGATGGATAAGGAGTTGACGTTTAAAGAATTTCCTATGGAAGTGAAAATTAATCCTGCGAAAATCGCTTCGGAAAAAGAGGAGGTGGTGATGAAGAACGCACATACTGTAAAACTCGAAGAAGGAGGCGGTGCTTTTCACGAGAAAAAAGACAAAAACAAAAAAGAGAATTGGGGCGGTCCTCATAAAAGAAAAGCACCGAAGAAAATCGGTGCAAACAGAGCACAGCAAAAATCCAAATCGAAAGCGAAACGGAAAAAATAATAATCTTAAGAGCCAAAGTTTTTCTAATAACTCATTTCCACAATTTTACGAGCATCTTTCGGGGTGAGTTTTTTATGTTCTCCCAAACCGAGCCAGTTTCTTTCGGTAAATGCTTTTTCCACTTTTTCGGCAGTTCCGGAAAAATTTCCGGTATATTCTGAAAGTTTGGTTTTAATGCCTAAACTATGGAAAAATTCTTCGAGTTTTTCAATTCCTTTTCCGGCTTTTTCTTCGGTGTTTCCTTCGGAAATATTCCAAACTCTTTCCGCATATTGAGCGAGTTTTCCTTTTTTGTTTTCAAAATAGTACCGGTAATGAGAAGGAGCAATGATTGCCAAAGTTCGAGCGTGGTCGATTCCGAAATTTGCGGTGAGTTCGTGTCCCATTGCGTGAACTGCCCAATCTGTAAGAACTCCTTTCTGAATCAGTCCGTTCAAAGCCATTGTACAGCACCACATAAAATTTCCGGCGGCATCGTAATCGAAATTTTCTGCCATTACTTTCGGGGCAGCTTCCTGCAATGTCTGCAGAATACTTTCCATCAATCTTTCCTGTAAAGTTGCAGAAGTAGGGAAAGTCATATATTGTTCCAGAACGTGGGTATAGGCATCGGCAATTCCGTTTGCGATTTGGTTTTTCGGAATCGAACGCACTACTTCCGGGTCGAGAATTGAGAATTTCGGGAACAAACCGGGACCGCCTGTTGAAAGTTTTTCGTGGGTTGCTCTTCGCGAAACCACATAACCGGAATTCATTTCGGAACCGGTTGCAGGAAGTGTGAGAACCGTGGCAAAAGGTAATCCTTCATCTTCTAAAGTTCTTACGGGTTTTGTGAGGATTTCCCATTTGTCTTCACTGGGATAATTTGCGGCGGCGGAAAGGAATTTTGTTCCATCAATTACAGAACCGCCTCCAACTGCGAGTAGAAAATTGATGTTTTTTTCTTTAATGATTTTCAGAGCGTCCATTAAAACTTCATATTCCGGATTTGCGGGAATACCGCCGAATTCTTCCACATCAAAATTTTTCAGAGCGGTTTTTACCTGTTCGTAAATTCCGTTTTTTTTAATGCTTCCGCCTCCGTAAAGCATTAATATTTTCGCTTCTTTCGGGATTTCTTTTTCGAGTTTTGCGATTTCGCCTTTTCCGAAAATGATTTTTGTGGGATTTTTAAATTCAAAATTGAGCATTTCTTTTACGTTTAAGGTTTACAAAGTTCGTGATTTAAAATTAAAAAAACGCTCCGGATTTCCGAAGCGTTTATTTTTGCTAATTGCTAATTGCTAATTGCTAATTGCTAATTGCTAATTGCTAATTGCTA
>CAYSQR010000031.1:9786-15783 GCA_964433195.1 uncultured Kaistella sp.
GCTAATTGCTAATTGCTAATTGCTAATTGCTAATTGCTAATTGCTAATTGCTAATAATTAATATCTGTAATATTCCGGTTTGAAAGGTCCTTTTACTTCCACACCGATATATTTTGCCTGTTCCGGAGTTAACGTTTCCAATTCCACACCTAATTTTTTCAAATGTAAAGCGGCAACTTTTTCGTCCAAATGTTTCGGCAATGTGTAAACTTCGTTTTTGTATGCACCGGAATTTGTCCACAATTCTATTTGAGCCAAAGTCTGGTTGCTGAAAGAATTGCTCATTACAAAACTCGGATGTCCCGTTGCACAGCCGAGATTTACCAATCTTCCTTCGGCTAAAATGATGATTTCTTTTCCATCAACATTATATACATCAACTTGTGGTTTCACTTCGTATTTTGTAGAACCATAGTTATCGTTTAACCAAGCCATATCGATTTCGTTATCGAAATGACCGATGTTGCAAACGATGGTTTTGTCTTTCATTTTTTTGAAATGCTCTCCTTTTACGATATTGAAGTTTCCGGTTGTTGTGATGATGATATCTGCATTGGCAACAACTGAATCCAGTTTCTTTACTTCATAACCTTCCATTGCAGCCTGTAATGCACAAATCGGGTCGATTTCGGTAACGGTAACGATAGAACCAGCTCCTCTGAAAGATGCTGCAGTTCCTTTTCCTACATCTCCGAATCCGCAAACTACGACTCTTTTTCCAGCCAACATAATATCGGTTGCTCTTCTTATCGCATCTACCGCAGATTCTCTGCAACCATATTTGTTATCGAATTTCGATTTGGTAACAGAATCGTTTACGTTGATTGCAGGCATTACCAAAGTTCCGTTCTGCATTCTTTCGTACAATCTGTGAACTCCTGTTGTGGTTTCTTCGGAAAGTCCTTTGATGTCTTTCGTCAGTTCCGGGAATCGGTCGAAAACCATATTTGTCAAATCTCCTCCGTCATCGAGAATCATATTCAAAGGTTTTCTGTCTTCGCCGAAAAATAAAGTCTGCTCGATGCACCAATCGAATTCTTCTTCGTTCATTCCTTTCCACGCATAAACCGGGATTCCTGCAGCAGCAATTGCAGCGGCGGCGTGATCCTGTGTGGAGAAAATATTACAGGAAGACCAGGTAACTTCAGCTCCTAAAGCAACTAAAGTTTCGATGAGAACGGCAGTTTGAATGGTCATGTGAAGACAACCTGCAATTCTTGCTCCTTTCAGAGGTTGAGAAGCACCGTACTCTTCACGGATTGCCATTAAACCGGGCATTTCAGCTTCGGCGAGTTGAATTTCTTTTCTTCCCCATTCAGCGAGGGAAATGTCCTTAACTTTGTAAGGAAGGTATTGTGTTGTAGTTTCCATTAAATTGAAAAAATTTTTGCAAATTTACAAACTAAATTCTGCACTGCAAAATATGCCGCTTTATCGAGATTTTTCTGATGACAATGCAACCATTCTTCTTTGGAAATATGAGGAGAGAGAAGAGCTTGATATTGATGTTCTCCTCGAAAAGGAAAATTATGAAAAGGTAAAAGATTATCATCCGAAGAAGCTGAAAGAGCTGCTTTTGGTAAGGAAAATTCTGAAATCGGTTTTGCCGGATCACAAAATTTTATACGAAGAAAACCAGCCGGTTCTTTCGCCGAATGATTTTGAAATCTCCATCACTCATTCTTTTCCTTTCGCGGCTTTGGGAATTTCTAAAAATAAAATCGGAATTGATATTGAACCTTTTAACGAGAAAATTCTTCGGGTAAAAAATAAATTCCTGAAGGAAGAAGAATCGGGTTTTATAGAAAAGAGTAGGGAAATAGCATATCTTACCGTGATTTGGTCGCTGAAAGAAAGTTTGTACAAAATCCATCATTCCAATTACTGGTCGCTGAAAAAGCATTATGAAGTGAAACCGTTTGATTTATCTTTTCCGTTTGACATCAAATGCAGAGTTCACGATGATAGGGTTTCGGATTTGTTCAAAGCAAGGGTAGAGTTTTTTGATAACTATTGTTTTACGGTAGTCGATTGATTTTCTGCCGCTATATTTTCTGCAATTTTTCTTTGTTCCTGTGCAACGTCATAGATGAGTTCCAGTATTTCCTTTAAATTTTTCAGCTCCGTTAAATAGGTAATTCTGTTGGGATCTCTTTGGTCGTAAACTTCGTTTTCCCGTATTTCGTCTTTTCTTTTTTGCAGCAGATTTTCTATAGAATCTGTAGGTTTCAGTCTGCTTTCCTCCAGAATATCTTCCTGAGGATTTTTTTTGTTTAAAACTAAATTTGTGCGTAACAGTTCTGCGGAAATTTTCCGGTTCCAGCTTTGTGTATCGATTTCGGGATATTCTTCGGGAGTTTTAGAATATTGCGAAAAAGAAGCGATATAAGCGGTAATAAGATGAGAAGTTACCACGAACTGATGTACGTTCTCTAATTTTTTTTGTTGGTTTTTCGGATCAGAAATCATCCTCTGGAAATTATCCGAAAGGTTTGCCAAATCGATAATGGCATTTTTTCTTTTCAGCTTATAATCCTGTATTCCGCTGCTTTTATCTTTAAAAAAATCCATTGCCGCTTTGAAATATTTCAGATTACTTTTGGCAGATTTTTTCATCAAATCCAGGTTATGCGTATGTTCCCAAACCGGAAGCACAAAATAGGAAACCGCAAAAGCCACAATTCCTGCAATTACCGTATCGAGAATACGGTCTTTAAAAATAATATTGATGTTTCCGGGATTCAGAAAATTGAAACTCAGAAAAACGTAAATCGTCATAAATAAAACCGCCCAGAAATATTTTTCTTTCAATAAGCTGAAACACAGTATCATACTTAATGACAAAATAATGAAAAGTGCAGTATTGCTGTAAATGGAAAATAAAATTCCGTAAGCTAAAACCGCACCTATAATCGTTCCGTACAAACGAAGGAGATTACGGTGTTTTGTCGTAGAATACGCCGGTTTCATAATGGCGATGATGGTAATGAGAATCCAGTAAGAATGCCCGATTCCGAGAAATTGTAATTTTGAAATAAAATACCCGATGAGCAAAGCAATCGTAATCCGCACAGAATGCCGGAAATGTGAGGATTTCAACGAGAAATTCGTGAGCAGAACTTTCAGATTTAGCTTTTCTTCATTCGGCATAAATTTCTTTAAATCCAAACCGGTAGAAAGACTTTTTGCCAGTTTTTGGTCTTGCGAAAAAACCTTGTAAATCGTTTTCAGTTCATCGGTCAGATTTGTAATTCTTACGAGAATCTGCCGCATAATCATAAAATTTTCAAGATTTTGCGATGACATTTTCCTGTTCCGCAAATCGAAATATTCTTCATAAATACGTTCGATTTCGTCATCGATATTTCTGATGGGTTTTGCTTTAGTTCCAATTTGGAGGGCAATACCGATATTTCCGATTTCTTCGGAAAGCACAGATAAATATTCGCTGACCGAATTTAGAAATCCGGTATCTCCGAAGTTTTCCTGAATTTTCCTGTAATCGCTTTCGGAAGTCATTAGTTTTTCGTGAAGCTCGATGGAACTGAGAAACATCAACATCAAAAGCCGACTTGTCGTAGTGGATTCATTAACGATTTTTCTGGTTTTGAAAACCGTTTCCCGTGTTGCTTCCTGTAGGTTTTTGATTTTTATCTGCTGATTAATGACTTGCGAATACAGGTTTTCAAAATCAGGATGAGATGAGTAAAATTTAGATTTTATTTTAAGATACTCCGCAAGTTCCAGATAATTTTCGCCAATCATTTGTCCCGCAAGTTTATACGGCTGAATCTTGGAAACAATCAGGAAAACTATTACAAACCAAACAGATCCTGCAAAAAAGATAAGTAAACTTTTGAAAATATGATTTCCCGACAAATGTCCGTCAATAAATATCCCGAGAACAACAAGCGATAACGAGCCGACTGCAGCCAATCTTTGTCCGTAAACGCCAATCATCGAAAAAAAGATTCCGAAAAAAATAATTTCGGCATAAATAAGAACCGGAAAATTTTTAGCAAAACTTGCAACGAGTGCTACAACAAAAAAACAAAAACACGAAAGGATAAGCGAATTTCTTCTTCGGATAAATGGTCCCGGTTGATCGGTAAGTCCCACAAAACTGGTTGCAAGAGGAAAGAGGAAATATTCTTTCAGCAAACCGAAATGAGCCAAAATAATACTTGGAATAACTACCGCCAAAGAAATCCGTACCGCCGAAAAAATAGATTGGCTGGTTGCAAATTTCCGGAGTTCTGTAGTGTAATTCATTTTGCAAATTTACGGGATTATCCTATAAAAAAAGTCCCAAAAATTGAGACTTTTCTATAAGATATTATTCTGGAAAATTAATAATCCTGTGCATTGGCGGAGTCTTCCCCGATATTCCAGGTAAGTCCGAATCTCAGTGTATTATCAAGAGCAGAATTTACTTTGGAAAGATTGACAAGGTAAGACAAATCCAATCCGAAAGACATATATTTCAAACCTACTCCTACTGTAGCGAATTGTCTTGCTCCTTGTTCCGGACTTTCGTAAAAATAACCGCCTCTTACTGCAAAAGCATTGTCATATTCATATTCTACTGCACCGCTATACATAAAACTGTTTTTGTTGCTGAAAGATTTTCCGATTCCCGACATTACTCCTACATTTGGAACCGCACCAGTGTCGTCTCTTCCCGGAACCAGAAGTTTTGATACTTCTGCACTTAGTCCCACTCTGTTCACATCATCAAGAAATACATCATATCCTGCACCGAGTCTTGCTGTAGTAGGTAAATAAGATCTAGATTCTTCATCTCCGGTATAATCTAATCTCGGTCCCAGATTTTGTATCGAGAAACCTGCTCTTGCTCTTCCTTCGTATTCGCCGATACTGGTATGTTTTGGCGACATATAATATCCCGAAACATCTACTGCAAAAGTATTTGCAGGTTTCAGCGTATTGTTTGAGTTGAATCCTCCCGACAAATCTGAACGGATAAATCTACCTGTAACTGCCATAGAATAAGTATCCGTAAGTTTTAGTCCGTAAGCAACATCAATAGAAAATTCATTTGGTTTTGCAGTTCCCATATCGGCTCCGGTAATATCTGTGAGATCTACTTCTCCCATATTGAAATAATATAAACTTGCAGAAATAGTTGATCTTTCCTCATCTCCCAAAAACCTGTGATAAGCTGCATAAAGCAGGAACACATCATTGGTAAGTTTACTCATATAGGGAGTATAATTTACCGCAATTGCTGAAGTTGTTTTACTGAACGGGTATTTTGCGGCATTCCAGAATTGTGAAAAAGCATCGGTGGTAGTTGCTACACCCTGATCTCCCATTGCTCCGGCTCTTGCATCGGGAGAAATCCTTAGAAACGGAGCTCCTGTAAGAACAATATTGTCACCTATTTGTGAATAGCCGGTAATACATATCCCTAAACCTAAACCTAAAAAGAGTTTTTTAGTAAATGTCATAAAGTCTGTTTTTATATATAATTTTTTTTATCTTAATAATACCATTTTTTCCACTGCAGTTGCACCTCCTTTACATTTTTCCTGATTTTGGCTTCTTGCAAAAACCTTGAAAATATAGGTTCCTTTTCCTACAGCATCTCCGAAATCGTCTTTACCATCCCATTCAATAGCGGTTCTCGGTGTTCTGAACCCTTGGAAAAACGGATCTGCAGTTACAGTAGTACTCATTGTTCTTACCAATTTTCCGGTAATGGTATAGATTTGTACATTCACGTCCAAAACATCATCACAATTATGTTCGAACTGAACATAGGTTTTATTGGTAAATGGATTTGGCCAGTTCAATAATCTGTTGATGATTAAATTTTGATTGGCTTCATCTTTAACTACAAAGTTTAACGTAGAGGTTGTGGAATTATTGTTGATGTCCCAAACTTTAAAAGTAAGTTGATGTTGTCCGGGAGATAAATTTCTGAAAGGGTAAGTTACGTTTCCTTTTTGATAATCAGCTAATGAGGGATTTACA
>CAYSQR010000032.1:0-12997 GCA_964433195.1 uncultured Kaistella sp.
GGATACATCATAATATTCATATAGAAAGTATAATATTTGGTAAACATAAAATCCCAGTTTGCTCTTGGTGGTTCCAGATTACTTACTTCGCCGTCATTGATTAAGGAATAATAGTTGAAATAAGCGTCCGTTGTTCCGTTTGCAATAGTTTTAGTCGTTGTTGTTCCCCAAGAAGATCCGTTCCATTTGGAATATTTGAAAGTATAACCTCCGAAATAATCCGTAATCATAAATTTGATGAAAGAATTGTCATTAAGATATTTCAAGACGAAAATCACTCTTCCATCAATGTGATGATTTGGCATATATTCTCCCCATCCGTAAGTTGCAGAACCTTGCTCAAATGCACCTTCATTGATGTTATCCGTGATATCCGGATTATACAAAGGTTCTCCCCAAGAATCAATATTTGCAATATTGATATTATCCCAATCTGCAGGATCATCAGAAGCTTCGTAAACTTCGATGTTCTGAGAATCATTTATTCTTGTACCGAAATCCATAGAGCTCACTCTGTAAAAAGCAACGTCCCAAGTATTTGCAGGTTGAGGAGTTAAAGTGTTTTCAGACAAGTCGAAAAAGACACGGTTTTGGTAAGATGCACCCATTGTTGCATTTACGGTAGTGTAACCATAAGCATCTGTTTGAGCATTAGTAAGCCCAAATGTACCGGCTGTAAAAAGAGCCGCGAAAAGTAGTTTCCTTTTCATAATTATTGCTATTTAGAATTGTTATAAATAATTTGTTCGGCAAATGTATTAACTTATTTAGAACAATTAAAAATAATTTTCATATTTTTGCGAAATAATTTTTAAAATGAAAAAGAAATTATTCGGTTTCTTTGCCGTAATCACTTTATACAACGGATTTTCGGCACAAAAAAAAGACACGGTCAATATACAGGAAGTGGTCATTACCGGTCAATATAATGCACAATCCATAAAAAAATCACTCTATAAAGTTGAAGTCATCAGTAGTGAAGACCTCAAAAGAATGGCGGTAAATAATGTTGCGGAAGTTCTCAACCAGACTTTAAATATTTTAATTGTTCCCGAAAAAAATTCGGGAGATTCCAAAGCAAATATTATGGGAATGGGAGCAGATTACACCAAAATTCTCGTGGACAATATTCCCGTAGTCGGTGATACCGGATTGGGAAGTAATATTGATTTAACGAAGCTTTCGCTGGATAATGTGGAGAGAATAGAAATCGTGAAAGGTTCGATGGGAGTGGAATTCGGGAACAATGCCGTTGCAGGAGTCATCAATATCATTACCAAAAAATCCTCAGCAAAAAAATGGAATGTACGCGGATTCGTGCAGGAAGAAACCGTAGGAAAAGAATATGACCGAATCGATTACGGAAAAGGAAGACACATACAATCTTTGGGGATTTCAGGAAATATTTCAGATAAATGGTTTGCAGATTTGTCTTTGAACAGAAACGATTTCCAAGGATTTTGGGGAGATAAAAAAGGGAAAAATTATTTTGAGCAAGACGGAAGCCGTGGCTACGAATGGCAACCGAAAGAACAATGGAATCCCGCTTTTTTATTGAAATTTTCTTCTCCGAAAACACAGTTTTTCTACAAAGCGGATTACCTTTTGGAAGAGGTAAACTATTATAATCCGGTGGTTAATTTTAAAAACCTCGGAGGAGGAAACCGAACTTTTACCGCAAAAGACATTGATTATAATACGAGCAGAATGTTGCATCATTTCAACATTCAGACAGAACTCTTCAAAAAAACAAAATACACCGGCGACTTTTCTTACCAAAAGCAAACGAGAAAAAAACAAGATTATATTTTCGATATTCCGGCAAGAGCAGAGCTTTCCAGAGATGAAGAAAGCATTTATTACCAAGCGGAAACGTATTATTCACGCGGAACATTGAGCAACTTCCTGAACTCCGAAAAAACCAATGCACAAATCGGTTATGAAGCTGATTATACCCGTGGTTTTGCAGGATGGGAAACCGGACGAAACTTCGATAAAGACATCATCAAGGATGTTCTGAATGTAGGTGTTTTTGCCTCTGCGGAATTTAACCTTAGTGAAAACTGGTTTCTGAGACCGGGTTTCAGAATTAATTTTTCCGATGTTTTCCAAACGAAACCCAACTTTTCTTTGGTTTTCAAAAACAGAATAAATGACCAATCCGAATTTCGGGCAATTGTAGGTTCGGCAAATAAGAATCCTACATTCGAGGAACTTTTTACTTATATGGTAAATGTAAATCACGATATTCGCGGAAATGAAGATTTGAAACCGGAAAATTCTTACTCGGGAACTTTGTATTACTCGCTTTTCAGCAAACCCGATGAAAAACTCAAATGGAGTTTTGATGTAAGTTCTATGTATCTGCAAACCGAGGATCGCATAGAATTGGCAGAAATCAGCCAAATTCCTTTACAATACAAATACATCAATGTAGATACTTATCAATCTTGGCTGAATACGGTTTCGGGAAAAATTTCCAATAAAAATTTCGGGGTAAATGTAGGATTTTCTGTTATAGGAAGAGCATTGGATCTTAGCGGAAATCAAGACAATAAATTCAATTATTCCACCGAAATCAATGCTTCCGCTTATTATAATCTATTGAAAACCAAGACTTCATTTGCGGTGTATTATAAAGGAGTAGGAAAAAGCTACCGTGTTACCGAAGACAAAAGTTTGGGAGTTACCCAATATTTTCAGAACCAGCAAGATGCATTTTCTTTAATGGATGCATCGGTTTCCCAAAAAATATGGAAAGACCATTTTACCCTCACTTTGGGAGTAAGAAACCTTTTTGATATTGGCAATGTGCTGAATCTTTCGCAAGGAACGGGAGGAAATCACGGAACAGCAGGAAGCAGTGCCGAAAGAATGTTCTACGGAATAAGCTATTTCGGGCGTTTAAATTTTAATTTTTAATTATGAAAAAAATTACATTCACTTTTGTTTTAATCGTGATTTTATCGACTTTCATTTCGTGTATTCACGAAGACGATACTCCTGTGAAAATTCCTCCTTTTGACGGAGCTGTTGTTACGTTGAATGAAAAAGCCGATCCTGCGGAAGCAAACCAGTTCTGGATTGAACTCGGTACAGGAAAAATTACCGAAACTCACAGAGAACTTTGGGATCTTGGATTTTATTGCGGTGATGAATTTCGGGTAATGCTGAATACTTCTTTGGTAATGTCCGTCGGGAAAATAGAAAACGCATACAATATAGATGCGGTAAATTCGCAAACCGTGAAAGAACTGAAAAAACTTGTTGTAGTAGGAAATTTCGCCGATAACTCACAGTACATTGATAATCCGAATGGGGATGTTACCAAACAGACATCAGGAATTGCAGAAATCAGCGAAAATGATAATTTCAATAATGTGTATCTGCTGAATATGGGTTATAAAACCTATACCGGGAGTACCGTTCCGGGAAGCATTTATCACATCGGCGATGCAAGAGGTTGGAAAAAAATCAGGATTCTGAGGCATCCTTCAGGATACAAAATTCAGTATGCGGATTTGGACGAAACCGAACATAAAGAATTTATCGTAGCGAAAGATGCGGATTACAATTACCGGTTCTTCTCTTTAAAGAGCGGAACTTATGCAGACATACAACCGAAAAAGAAAGAATGGGATTTGTGCTTTACGGTTTTTACCAATTTAACCTTGAATCCTTCCGATAATACTTATACTTCATACATCTATCCCGATTTTTTTATGCACAACATTCTTGGAAATGTAGGAGCTTATGAAATTACCACCGCAACAGGACAAGGAGAAACGGCATATAACAATTTCAAAAAAGAAGATATCGATGATTCCAAATTTCTTTTTAATGATCAAAGAGCAATAGGAAGCAACTGGAGAACGACAACAGGACAGAACGGGATAGAAGTTTTCAGTAATAGATTCTATGTTCTGAAAAACAGCGACGGATTCTACTTTAAAATCCGGATGTTGAGAATGATGGACGATCAAGGTAACAGAGGTTATCCTCAGTTTGAATATAAAGCACTTTAATAAAAATTTCAACAATTATATATTATGACAACAAGAAATCTATTATCCTTTTTTGCAATAGGAACTGCAATTTTTTTACAGGCACAGAATCCGAAAGACATAAAAGCCATCAAAGCAATGACCGGTTGTTATGAAGTAAGTTTCAACTTTGCAGAAACCTTCGTTCATCAAAAAGGTTATGAAAAGAAAAAAAATTACAGATCCGGAGCATTGGAATGGGTGGAAGTAGCAGAAGAAACTCCAAATAAAATTGTGCTTCAGCATATTCTTATCACAAATCCGATGAGTTCCGGAAAAGAAGCCATCGTAAAACATTGGAGACAAGATTGGCTTTATGAGAATACAGACCTTTATGTTTTTGATAAAGACGGACACTGGAAATTTAAAAAACTTTCTCCGGAAAGTGTGAAAGGACAATGGACACAAGCTGTTTATCAGGTAGATGACGCACCGAGATATTCCGGTTCAGGAACGTGGATTCATTCGGACGGAAGAACTTACTGGGAAAGCAATGCAGATGCACCTCTACCAAGAAGAGAATACACCACCAGAAAAGATTACAACGTGATGAACCGTAATAACCACCACGAAATCTTCGATTGGGGATGGTTGCACGATCAGGACAACAAGAAAATCATAAGAAAAGACGGTGAGGAAGACAAACTCATCGTGGAAGAAAAAGGGTTTGAATACTACACGAAAATTGAAGACGGAAAATGTATCGTAGGACAAAATTACTGGAAAGAATATGCACCGCTTTGGTCTTCAGTAAGACAATCCTGGAACGAAGAACTAACGAAAAACGAAGACATTTCCATAAAGCCGAATGAAGGAGAAATACTGCTTTACAACGGCATTATGAAGCTATCGCCAAAACAAAACAAAGAAGCCAAAGAATTGGTAAAGAATTATATCGTGAAATAATAATCAATTATTTCCCATTAAAAGCAGTCATCGTATTTTGTATTCCTGCGAAAACAAAAGAAAGACACGCTTCGGAAAACTTCCCGATTCTTTCGGGAAGTTTTTCTTTTTCATCTTCCGCCCATTTTCCCAGAACGTAATCTACTTGTTTTCCATCCGGAAATTCTGCGGAAATCCCGAATCTTAATCGCGAATAATTTTGAGTTTGTAATTGTTCCTGAATGCTTTTCAAACCGTTATGACCTGCATCGGAACCTTTCATTTTCATCCTTAAAGTTCCGAAAGGTAAAGCCAAATCATCGGTAATAATCATTAAATTTTCCAATGGAATATTTTCTTTCTGAAGCCAGAATTTCACGGCATTTCCCGAAAGATTCATATACGTATCGGGTTTCAGAATAAAAATTTTTCTGCCTTTGTATTTTCCTTCCGCCAAAAGTCCGAAGTTGGAGGATTTGAAAGGAGCTTCAATGGTTTCCGCAATCTTTTCGGCTACTTTGAAACCAATGTTATGACGTGTTTCCGCATATTCTTCTCCCTTGTTTCCGAGACCGACGATAAGGTATTTCATCAAACCTTTAATTTAATAATATTCATATTTTAGGGTTTCATCATCTACAGTCGCCAAAACAGGATAACCATCTGAATCATAAACATAAATGTAATCGGCGGTTTGTCCTGCAACGGTTATTTTTTTCGGATTGTTTTTGCAAAACCCTAAAATAGATTGTCCCGAAGTTTCGAAATGAAGTGTGGCAATATTAAATTCTTTCGGCAATTGAGAAAACGGATTTTTCTTATCATCGTAGCTTGTTATATTCGCTGTTAAAACAATTTTGGGAATAACGGGAATCTTAGATTCTGTAGTTAAAATCCATTTTGAAACATTGGGTCCGGAAAAAGTCAAATCGCTTGTAAGGATTAATGCTTCTTTCGGCGGAGTATCATTGGTAAAAGTTGTTCTTTTAATTTGGGATAATTGCATCCCGTCATAAGTAATATCAGTAACCGATTTTATGATTTCTCCGTTGGTATCTTGCTCTTCATTAATTTTTTTTAGGATTTTTCCGTCATAGAGCAAATCAAGCGTTGAAGTAACGGATTCTCCCTGATCAGAATTTACGTAAACAATTTGGCTGATAAAATCTCCGTCATAAGTAATCTCATACGACGAGCTGTTGTCACTTGTGGTAACGGAAACAAGCCGGATTCCATCATAAAAATAATTGATGGTTACAGGACTTCCCGAATCGTCGCTTACGGTAAGTTTTTTCAGCAGTTTTGTCGTTGTGTTTCCGGTAAGGTTTTCATTTAATCCGTTCAGCAAATCTCCGTTTTCAGCTCTGCTCGGTTCACAGGAAACAAGGATGATTATGCTAAAAATTAAAGTGAAAATATGAAGTGTTTTTTTCATTTTAAAAACGTTTTTGCAAAAGTAATGTTTTTTTGAAATAATAATTCACTTGTTTTATTTCAAATAATTTTCATTAAAATAAATTTTCTTGAACCAGATTTCAAAAACTTGCTACTTAGCAACTTTCTATTTGGCAAGTTTATTTGCTTAAAATCCTCTCCAAAACCAAATTTACCTCATCCACATTTTTCACGTTTTCTTTCCTCATCATCAGTTGGTTGTTTTTTTCCTTTAAAGTGGCTTCCTTCGGATTTTGGCTTAAATAAGAAATAATATGCCTGAATTTCTCGCTTTGGTAAAATTTATCTTGCGGATTCGGCGGGAAATATCCGAGGAAAATTCCGTTTTTCACCACGATTTTGTCGAAACCGATTTCTGCGGCAATCCATTTCAGTTGTACCGATTTCAAAAGGTTTTTGGCTTCTTCCGGTAAATTCCCGAACCGGTCAATCAATTCATTTTCAAATATTTGCAATTCATTTTTGTTTTGAATTTCCGCCAATTTCTGATAAAGCGAAAGTCTTTCCTCAATACTCTGAACATAAAAATCCGGAAGCATCAATTCCAAATCCGTATCAATATTCACTTCTTTTGTAGATTTGAAAAGCTTTTTGCGGTCTTCTTCATTTTCAAACAAATCCCCGAATTCCTCATCATTTTGCAATTCTTCCAGAGCTTCCTGCATAATTTTCTGGTACGTATCAAATCCCATTTCGTTGATGAAACCGCTTTGTTCACCCCCCAATAAATCTCCCGCTCCTCGAATTTCCAGATCTTTCATCGCAATCTGGAAACCGCTTCCCAAATCCGAAAACTGCTCAATCGCTTCCAATCGTTTTCTTGCATCGGAAGTTATCATATCAAAAGGCGGCGTTATCAGAAAACAAAATGCTTTTCGGTTGCTTCGTCCTACTCTTCCTCTCATTTGATGAAGATCCGCCATTCCGAAACGTTGTGCATCATTAATGAAAATTGTATTCGCATTCGGTACATCTACACCACTTTCCACGATGGTTGTAGAAACCAAAACATCGTATTTTCCTTCCATAAAATCGAGGACATTTTTCTCCAGTTGCTTTCCTTCCATTTGTCCGTGTCCCGTAATTACACGTGCATCGGGAACTAAACGCTGAATTAATCCTGCAATATCTTTCAGATTTTCGATTCTGTTATTGATAAAATAAACTTGTCCGTCTCTTTGGATTTCATAGGAAATTGCATCACGGATAATTTCTTCATTAAATCCAACAATATGTGTTTCAACAGGTTGTCTGTTCGGAGGTGGAGTTTTGATGACCGATAAATCTCTTGCCGCCATTAAAGAAAACTGCAAAGTTCTCGGAATCGGTGTTGCTGTTAAAGTTAAAGTATCAATATTATTTTTCAAAGTTTTCAGCTTGTCTTTTACCGAAACACCAAATTTGTGTTCTTCATCAATAATTAAAAGTCCCAAGTTTTTGAATTTCACACTGTTTCCCACCAATTGATGAGTTCCGATGACAATGTCGATTTTCCCGTTTTCTAAACCTTCCAAAGTTTCGGCTTTTTGTTTTGCACTTCGGAATCTGTTTAAATAAGAAATATTCACGGGAAAATCTTTCAGCCGTTCTTTAAAGCTCCGGAAATGCTGAAAAGCGAGAATTGTTGTAGGAACCAGAATTGCAACTTGCTTTCCGTCGGTTGCTGCTTTGAAAGCCGCTCTGATTGCGACTTCCGTTTTTCCGAAACCTACATCGCCGCAA
Source organism: uncultured Kaistella sp. (assembly GCA_964433195.1). Taxonomy (GTDB): domain Bacteria; phylum Bacteroidota; class Bacteroidia; order Flavobacteriales; family Weeksellaceae; genus Kaistella. The sequence goes on from CAYSQR010000032.1 coordinate 8,106, forward strand.
ATCAATCTGTCCATCACGGTTTCAGCTTCCATATCTTTTTTTACATCCAAAGTTGCTTTTTCCTGATCGGGAGTATCTTCGTAAATGAAACTTGCTTCCAACTCGTTTTGCAGATAAGAATCGGGCGAAAACCGAAATCCTTTCGCAGTTTTTCTTTGGGCGTAAAGTTTAATCAAATCAAAAGCAATCTGTTTTACTTTCGCTTTTGTTTTCTGTTTTAAAGATTTCCACGCAGGAGAACCGAGTTTGCTCAATACGATTTCCTTTCCGTCGGGACCGTTGTATTTCGAGATTTTGTGAAGCGAATGAATGGAAACATACAACAAATCGTTATTTTTATAAGCCAGCTTAAAACATTCCTGAACTTTCCCGTTGTTGTTCACTTTTACCAAACCCATAAATTTCCCTATTCCGTGATCGATATGCGTAATATAATCGCCTACTTTCATCTGCATCAAATCTTTCAAAGTCAATTGTTCGGATTTTGCAAATGAATTTTTGGCTTTGAATCTTTGGTAACGGTCGAAAATCTGATGATCGGTATAAACCGAAATTTTATGATTAAAATCCACAAAACCTTCGTGGAGTTCAGATTTGAAATCCTCTCCCCAACCCTCTCCAAAGGAGAGGGAGCTAATTTCGTGTAAAATAGACTCTAATCTTTCCTTTTGTTTTTCAGAGGAAAAAGAAATATAAACCTTGAAACCCTGTTCTTTTTTTTCCTTTAAATCGTCGACAAGCAGTTCAAAATTTTTATGAAAACTTGGTTGCGGAGTTTGGTGGAGTTCGAGAGTTTGAGCGTTTGAGATTTCGAGGGTTTGAGAGGAAAAGTCGATGGTTTTGAATTGCTTTAACTCATCCATAAACTTTTCTTCGGAAAGAAATAATTCTTCCGGTTTTCTGTGGCTGATTTCCTGGCTTAAAGTCTGAAATTTTTCTTCCGCTTTTTCATAAAAATTTTTAATTCTGCTTAATCCCGAAAAAGCATTTTTGGAAACCACAAAACTATCTTTCGGCAACAATTCAAAAAGAGAAACTTTACTTCCCGAATCTGCAAAATTCATATTGGAAACCAACTGAAATTCATTCACTTTTCCGTTGGTAATCTGCGTTTCGATATTAAAGGTTTTGATGCTTTCAATCTCATTTCCGAAAAAAGTAATCCGGTAAGGTTCTTCATTTGAATAAGAAAAAACATCCACAATTCCTCCTCTCACAGAAAATTCTCCCGGTTCGGAAACAAAATCGGCTAAATTAAAATTGAACTGATGAAGCAATTCTTCGGTAAAATCAAAATCCAGATTTTCGCCTACTTTAATCTGATGAGAAATCGCTTTGAAATCCTCTTTCTTCAACACTTTTTCAGACAAAGCAGAAAAACCCGCCACAATGACTTTCGGTTTTTTCACGGAATTTAATTTGTTCAGCACTTCGGTTCTTAATACCAGATTTGCATTTTGGGTTTTCTCGATTTGGTAAGGTTCCAGATGAGTTGCCGGAAAATACAGCACGTTTTCTTTTCCGAGCAAATCCTCCATTTCTGCCGTTACATAAAGTGCTTCTTCCTTATCTTCCAGCAGAAAAAGGATGTTTTTTTTGTGGGTAAGAAAAAGTTCGGCAGTAAAAACCGAAGGCGATGAACCGGCGAAACCTTTTACAGAAACGTGTTTATTTTGTTCTAAATTTTCAAAAATTTCTTTCCCGAATTCGTTCTTTAAAAGATTGGGAAGAAAAGTTTCACTGATGGTTTTTAGCTGCATATATTTAAGATGAAGAAAATTTAAATCATTTTAAAAAAAATTAAAACGACAAAAGCGATTTCGGGACTTTTCCGAAACCGTGAATACGATTGCAAATCTAAGGAAATAATTTGAGGTGGAGATTTGGATCGGAGCGGGATTTAGAGTCTGTTTAAATTTTATTCAATTACTTTTATATCGTTGATTATGAATTGTTTTTTTAAGTAAAAATATTTTTATTACTTTTACTTTGTGAAAAAATTTTAATTAAAAACAAAATCTGAAAGTATGAAAAAATTATTATCCGCATTGTCCGTTGTTTTGGTACTCGGATTTGCAAACGCACAAAAAGTTGATGCAGCAAATAAACAAAAAGCAGCAAAAGAAACCGTAAAAAAAGAGAAAAAAGCAGAAGCTGCAACGCCCGCAAAATCCGGAGTAAAGCTAAAAAAAGACGGAACTCCCGACAAAAGGTACAAAGCGAACAAGCGTCTGAAAAAAGACGGAACTCCGGACAAAAGGTACAAAGAGAATAAATAAATCCTCAACAAAAAACCGCCTCAATTGAGGCGGTTTTTTTATTTTTCGGAAAGTTCTTTCAGCTTTGCCAATCCTTCGGAATAGGCTTTGTTCATTTGATAATCCATCATCGGCTTCATCGGTTTGAAGTAAGGTTCTATTTCAAAATCTATCGTCCAAGTTACTTTTGTTCCGCCGTTTTCCGTTGCGAGAAGCAGGTCGGAAGTTGCCGTATCTTCCATCGGTTTGATGAACTGCATTTTCGAGGAAATTTTTTCCATAGGAACAATTGCGGTAATTTCCTGTTTTCCTTCACCTACATCGTCATTTCCTTTCCAGTGATAACTGTCGCCGATTTCACCGCTTGTTCCGTTGTAAGTTACCACAAGATTCGGGTCGTATTTCATCCACGGATTCCAGGTGTTGAATGCTTTCATAGAATTCACATTCTGCCATACTTTTTCTTTCGGAGCATTGATGACAACCGATTTTTCGTTATGACATTTACTGTCGAAAAACAGCATTGCAATCACACAATAGGCAATAAATATTGCCAGAATTATTCCCAGAATTTTCAGAAATTTTTTCATAAGTCAATTTTTAGTTGTTTTTTAAAAGTCTTATGGAATCGCTTTTATATTTTTAATTATTGAGGCGATTTCATAATTAAAATGATTTAGTGAAAACAAATTTACAATAAATTGTAAATCAATTACTTGTTTTTATGAAGATTTTTCGACATTAATTCTTAATAAACTTCGAGCTTTGATTTCCGATTTTGTAACTTTGGACTTTGAACAAAAATATATGAAACCCTTTATTGTTCTCGGTATTTTTTTATTGATGCTTTTTTCCGGCTGTGTTTCGGAAGACCGAAATAATTCCCGAATATATGTAGAAGGAAAAATAGCAGGAAACAATCTCTTTTTCGATGAAATTTCCATAGATGCTTTCAGCAATGGCAAAAATATCGCCTCTGCAATTCCGGAAAGTTCGGGGAATTTTGTTTTGTCGGGACCTTCACTTTCCGATACTTTTTCTTTGGTTCTCAACAGGAAGATAAAATCTTTTTCCTCATCCAAACCGGGTTGTACGCTTTCTGCGGATTCTCTGCGGATTCTCGTTCCAAGCGGAATTACTTATATTAATTTTAATGAAATAATGCTTAAATAATGAGATTATTTTTTTTAATTTTTTTCGGCTTTTCAGCTTTTGCTTTTTCCCAGAAAAAAAAATTTGCGATGGATGTAGTTTCCAATGCAGAAGCCAAAGTAATTATGATGAAAGCAGTAGGAAATAATTTTCTGGCGAAAACAATGCAGCCGTTTTACGGTTTCGGATTTGGCGGAAATCTGATGACGCCGATAAACTTCGGAATCGGGTTCGATTACAATATCCTGTTTTCCAACGTGAAACCCGATCAGCAAAATGTCTATGGAAATCTGGGAGCTCCGAGAATGACAAATATCGAATTTTACCTTACGCACCGTGAAAAATTATCCGAAGATTTCCGGCTCGAAGAAATGGCGGGTTTCAGTTATTATCGTCTTGCGACAACACTTTTTGATGACAAAAACCATAAATTCAATGATGGTGGAATGGGTTTCAATCTCGGCGGAAAACTGATATACACTGTTGACAGAGAAGGATTTCAACAGGTTTTTCTTTCGGGGAAAGTCAATTTTTATTATTCCGATGTGTATAACGAAAATCCCGAAATACGGAAGTTTTACAGCCGTTCTACTTTGCTTAGTTTAAGTTTGGGTTATCGTTATAATTTCTGATTCTTCTAAGGGTTTGTTTGATTTTTATTTTTGACACATTAGTTATGAGCAATTAGCACCAAAAAAGTTCATCCTTCGACAAGCTCAGGACAGGCTAAGAACACTTTAGATTGAAAATCAAAGATTTTCAACTCTTTGGTCCTTTTTATTTTCACGGTTTTAAACTAAATCTTATGTGACTTATGTGTTTTATTTTAATTTTAAAAATAATAAATTCAATAATAAAGATTATTCCGAAAATCTTCTAAATTTGCTCTATGCTAAATTTCATCAAGAAAAAAATCGCTTTAATCTGGGCAAGAAAACACGTTAAAGAAACCGGAAACTTTAAGCAAAATGCTGTTGAAGATCAGGAAAAGCTTTTACTTTCTTTAGTAAAAACTGCGGAAAAAACTTTGTTCGGAAGAGAGCATCAATTTGAAGAAATAAAGAATATTCAGGATTTCATAAATCACGTTCCAATTGCTGATTACGAAGATTTGAAACCTTATATCGAAAAAGTAAAAAAAGGACAGCGTAATATTCTCTGGACAGAAACTCCCGAATATTTTGCCAAAACTTCGGGAACAACTTCCGGTTCTAAATACATCCCGATTTCCAAAGAAGGAATGCCGTTTCAGGTTTCGGCGGCACAAAGTGCGATTTTTCATTATATCAATCAAAAAAACAATGCGGATTTTGTTTCGGGGAAAATGATCTTCTTGCAGGGAAGTCCCGAATTGGAAGAAATGAACGGAATCAAAACCGGAAGATTATCAGGAATCGTTGCACATCATATCCCGAATTATCTGCAAAAAAACCGCTTACCGAGCTTAAAAACAAATTTAATCGACGATTGGGAAACCAAAGT
>CAYSQR010000032.1:13007-15588 GCA_964433195.1 uncultured Kaistella sp.
TTTGATTTCGGGAATTCCGCCTTGGTTGATTATGTATTTTGAAAAACTCATTGAAAGAAACGGCAAAAAAATTACCGAACTTTTCCCGAATCTTCAGCTCATCATTACAGGCGGCGTAAATTATGAACCGTATCGTGAAAAAATGAATGAACTACTTGGTAAACAAATTGATACGATACAAACTTTTCCCGCAAGTGAAGGTTTTTTTGCTTTTCAGGATGATTTTGAAAAAGAGGGTTTGTTGCTTCTTACCAATCACGGAATTTTCTACGAATTTGTTCCGCTCGAAGAATTTGGACGCTTCGGCTCCTCTCAGCATAACATCAAACGTTTGACGTTAAAAGACATTGAACTCAACAAAGATTATGCTTTGATTTTAACGACCAATTCGGGACTTTGGGCATATTCGATTGGAGATGTGGTGCGGTTTATTTCCAAAAATCCGTACCGGATTTTGGTTTCCGGAAGAACGAAACATTTCACTTCTGCTTTCGGGGAACACGTGATTGCGTTTGAAGTGGAAGAAGCGATAAAAGCAACGGTGGAAAAATTCCCTGCACAAATTACCGAGTTTCATCTCGCTCCACAAGTGAATCCGAAAGAGGGACTTCCTTATCACGAATGGTTTATCGAGTTTGAAAAAGAGCCGGAAAATTTGGAAAGCTTTAGAAAAAACCTCGATGAAGAAATGCGGAAAAGAAATTCGTATTATGATGATTTGGTTTCGGGAAATATTCTGCAACCTTTAATTATTTCTAAATTAAAGAAAAATGCTTTTCAGGATTATGCAAAATCTCAGGGAAAACTCGGCGGACAAAACAAAATTCCGAGATTGGCAAATGACAGGAAAATCGGGGATTTTCTTATTTAAGAATTCTTCACGGAATGCTTATCAATTTGCGAGATGTTTTTGGCGTTCCATTCTACTTTTTTTACAAACGGTTTCTGGCGGACTTTGCATTCCGAAAGCTGACAAATTTCGCAGGAAAATGTTTTGCAATCATCCAAATGGAAATTAAACTCAATGCTTCTCTCGGTATTATCGCCGATTAATTTGTACATTTCTTCCATTTCGTTGTGTGCAGTTCTCAGCTCAAAATACCAAGGAAGTGTAAGATGAGCATCAATATGAAGCCCGCTTCCGAATTGCTGGATTCTGGTGTTGTGTAAATCAATCCATTCCGGTTTTCTATTTTCATTAAGGAATTTTGAAAGTTTAGCGAGCATTTTCAAATCGGCTTCATCCATAATTCCGCTCAATGATTTTCTGATGATTTTGTAACCGACAAAAATAATGTATCCTCCGAAAATTAATGCTACAACCGCATCTATCCAATATAATCCTGTAAAATAAATCAAAACCAAACTTATGATTACGCCCAAAGTTGTTATCGTATCGCTTTGCAAATGTTTGCCAGAACTTTGCAGAACAAGTGAATTTTCTCTCACTCCTTTTTTGTAAGAAATGTAACCCATCAAATAATTAATGATTGCAGTAATGGCAATGATGAACATTCCCCAATCTAATTTTTGGGGAATATTTCCGTGCAAAAGCGAATTTGCGGACTGAACAATAATGACGATTCCGGCAAAAATAATCAATGCACCTTCAATTCCGGAAGTTACAAATTCCACTTTTCCGTGTCCGTAAGGATGATCCAAATCTTTGGGTTTTGCTGCGAGATACAGCGAATATAATCCCATAAAAGCGGCGATGATATTCACAATACTTTCCATAGCATCGGAAAAAACCGCATCGGAATTGGTCAATCTCCACGCAACGAGTTTCCCGACGAAAAGTAAAATCCCAACTATCGCAACATTCCGCTGGAATGTAAAATTATTTTTTGAGGAATTTGCAGTTTTTGACATTTTAGTTTTATTCGTTTTATATAAATTGTTTGATGAATCTAATCATTAAAAAATGCCCACTTTTTGGTGAGCATTCTATTTAAACTAATTTATTTGCAACCAAATACTCTGCAATCTGCACTGCGTTTGTTGCGGCTCCTTTTCGTAAATTATCGGCTACAATCCAGCAATTCAATGTTTTGGGTTGCGATAAATCTCTTCGGATTCTTCCTACGAAAACTTCGTCTTTTCCTTCGGAATATAAAGGCATCGGATATTTTTTATTCTGAACATCATCCAAAACCACCACTCCCGAAGTTTCGGCAAGAATTTTTCTCACTTCATCCAAATCGAAATCGTTTTCAAATTCAATATTTACACTTTCGGAATGACCTCCCTGAACAGGAACTCTTACTGCAGTTGCCGTGATATTAAAAGTATCATCTCCCATAATTTTCCTGGGTTCTTTCATCAGTTTTATTTCTTCTTTCGTGTAATCGTCATCAGAAAAAACATCGCATTGCGGAAGTGCGTTTTTGAAAATTTCGTAAGGATATACTTTTTCGGCGTTGACAGAATTTGGATTTACGGAATTTGTAATTTCGGCATTCAGTTGATCTACTGCGTTTTTTCCGGTTCCGGTTACAGATTGGTAAGTGGAAACCACTACTCTTTTCAATCCGTATTTTTTACGCAAAGGATTCAGAACCATTACCAACTGAATCGTGGA
>CAYSQR010000033.1:0-5968 GCA_964433195.1 uncultured Kaistella sp.
GGGACGTGAACAACGGAATTTCCCGCAGAAGTTGGGCAAGAAATGAGGGTGCAATTTTCACCATAAAACGTGCAATGGATACAGAACCGAATTTGAAAGTTACGCTTCCGAATTTTGTGGATGAAAACCTTTTCTAATTTGAAAATGGATATTCACAATCAATTTGCAAGCACATACTTTCTGCATTGTGAATTTTCAAAATCAAATGATTGGCTTATAGAAATTTTTGGTTTTCCAAAATATTTCATTCTAAAAAAATAATAAGCAGGAAGAATATATTCCTTACATTGCAGGCACATTTCCTAAAGCACATGTTTTATAAAAAATATATTATAATATTATTAACAATTGTTTTTAATTTTTGTACAGCACAGACATTCAGTGGTGTAGGAGGAAATTTCCCCAAAAATGATTATACTATTTTTGATATTACTGTTAACGGAATTGGAATTTTAAACTCCAGCTACGGCTTAGAAAAAATTTGTGTTAATATAAATTTCCCACATGATGAGAATTTAAAATTAGTCTTGCGTTCGCCTTTCGGTTCAATGATTCCTCTAAGTGAAAATAATGGCGGACAAGGTTCGGATTATTTAGGAACATGTTTTGATGGAGTATCAACAAAAAGTATTGCCATAGGAGAAGCTCCATTTATAGGGAATTTTTTACCGGAAAGCTCACTGGGAATTTTAAATAATAATCGGTCCGGAGATGGAAAATGGTCTTTAATAATTTACAATAATTCAACATCATTATCTGGAAATTTGATAAATTGGACTTTAACATTTGGAAATAACCCTGTCATCACTCCTCCCGATCCGCCATATCCAAAGTGTAATACTAATATCCCGACAACATGCACAACCGAAGCTTTTTGTGATTACGGGAAATCATTTTGTGGAGTTTATAATAATGCATATGGGACACCTGTTGTTAATCCTCAGAAAGGTTATTTAAAATTCAAAGCATCCGGAAAAAGTGCTACTTTTAGAGTTTGGATAAAAAATGGAGGACCAGATATTAATATAGGTGGATATTTACCTATTGAACTTTATGCTAGTGTTTATCGTTCAGATTGTATCACTTCGGGATCTCAACCATTAATGAGATTTGTTTTTTCCTATAATTTGAATACTATACCAGATCCCAATTATTATGAATTGAAGCTAAATAATATTTTGGAAGAATGCGAGTTGTATACCATAAAACTTGAAGGAATTAATAACAAATGCTATTTTGATTATGCTATTGAACAAACAGCAGGAATTAATATGAAGGAAATTGTTGTAGATCCTCCAGCTGCGAAAATATGTGCAGGAGATTCAGTTGATTTAAAGGTAATAGAAGGTTGCGGTCCATTTGTATGGAGCCCATCTACAGGATTAAATACTTCATTTGGGAGTCATGTTGTAGCTTCACCCTCTGAAACCACGCTATATAGAGTATCATCTACCGGTGCATGTTCTAAAACTAAAGATGTTTTGGTAGAAGTAGTTCCGAAACCTATCGCCAATGCAGGTATAGATCAAACGAAATGTTCAAATATATTTCAAATGAATGCCAATTTACCTGCAACCGGAGAAGATGGATTTTGGGAAATTATCAATGGTAATGTTTCACCTAGTATTTCATCAGATCCAAAACAAATTTTTGTTTTAAATTCACCAACAGCAATATTACGCTGGACTGTTTCTAACGGTATTTGTACTGTTTTTGATGATGTAGAATTAGTTAATACATTACCATCAAATATAAATCTTAACTTCAGTTATGAATCTCCTGTTTGTATTAAAAAATATAATTTTTTATCACCGCAATTGCCAGCAGGTTTTTCTGCAGGCGGTATTTTTTCATCAACATCTGGGTTAGTAATAAATCCGACAACAGGAGTGATTAATTTGGCTCAGTCATCGCCAGGAAATTATATAATAAATTATAATAAATATGTAAATCCAACATGCGGAATTGTTGATTATGGTACTTTTATTGAAATCAAGGCCTACACAAATCCTGTGGTTAATTTTAGTTTTCCTAATGCAATTTGTAATGATGTTGTTTCTGTTTTACCTAACTTACCTTCTGGCTTTCAATTAGGAGGAGTGTTTTCTTCATCCAGCACGAATTTATCAATTGATGCCACAACAGGATTGATAAATGTTGCAAGTAGTCAAAATGGAGTTTACACAATTACTTATCATTATCCTGGATCTTTAGCAGACTGTATTGCTCCAAATACATATTCACAACAAATATCTATATCATCAAAACCCCAATATACTCAAAATTTGGATGTTTTCAGTTGTGATATCAGTGGAGCAGGAATTGGAAGTTTTGATTTACCATTAACAAAAGTATCATTAAGTACAGAAACCAATGCAACGGTAACTTTTTTTGAAGCTTTGCAAGATGCAGAGCAGGATCAAAACCAAATTCTGAATGAAAATTCTTATCTCAATGAAGTTCCCTATCAAGATATCATATTTGCTAGAATTTCTGTTCCCAACAAATGTACAGTATATTCAACATTGAATTTATATGTTAGAGAAAATCCATATTCAGAAACTTTGGGTGAAGGTCCCTATTATATATGTAATGGAACATTAGAATTAGATGCTGGCGAAGGTTTTTCTGGTTATGAATGGTCACCTACAAATGAAACCTCTCAAAAAATAAATGTTAATACTCCGGGCGAATATTGTGTTAAAATTACTTCGACTGAAGGTTGTTCGTTTGTGCAATGTGTTTTAGTTAAAGAAGGGAGTTTGCCAGAATTTAATGTTGAAGTAGTTTCCAGCAATTTAATAGTGCATGTAAGTTCGGGAAATGGTCCCTATGAATATTCTTTAAATGGTATTATATGGCAAAATGAAAATCAATTTCCTTACACAAAGGGCAATACATATACTATTTTCGTAAGAGAAAAGAGCAAACCAGGTTGTGTTGCGTCTAAAACAATTCATATTCCCTCAATTCCGAATGTGATAACTCCCAATGGTGATGGAATAAATGATTTTTGGGATTTAAGTACATTAAATTTTTATTCAGGAACCATCAAAGTGAAACTATTTAATCAATATGGAACTTTAGTAAAAGAATTAACCATAAATAATGGGAAAAATCTTGCAAATAATGAAATCAAATTATCTACTGGAACATACTGGTATATTATTGAAATCCCCAATTTTACTTTACTTAAAGGATGGTTGCTTGTTAAAAACAGACCAAGTTAATTTATTAATTTCCTCCATTGCAGATTCTATGTATCGCGAAACTTCTAATATTTATGATGGTTTAAGATTTACAGCAGATATGGCAATTCATAATGTGATTGGTGACAGTTTCCGTGGTGCAACTTGGGTTTCCATCCACAACGGAGGCGGAGTTGGATGGGGAGAAGTCATCAACGGTGGTTTCGGAATGTTGCTCGATGGAAGTGATGATGCAGACCGAAGATTAAAATCAATGCTTTTCTGGGACGTGAACAACGGAATTTCCCGCAGAAGTTGGGCAAGAAATGAAGGTGCTGTTTTTGCGATTAAAAGAGCAATGGAAGCGGAACCAAACCTGAAAGTAACGTTGCCGAATTTTGTGGATGAAAATTTATTTTAAATAAAAAGAATAATATTATAATGAAAGATTTTAACTTTAAATATTATCCGGCGAGGATATTAATATTTTTGTTTTGTGTAATTATAGCTATAATTATAATCGTAAAAGGATTTTTGCATCCTGTACCTTCGTTTTGGACTACAATTTTTTGGATTACAGGAAGTTCCTCAGTTGTTGCTTTGGCTTTTAGTCTTTTCAATAAATATGCAATAAACTATTATGTTTTTAAACTTTTGGATTTACCTGATATAAGAGGAACATATTTAGGAGATTTAATTAGTAGTAACAGTACTACAAAATTTGTAAAGCTAATTATTTCCCAAAATATTAACGGATTTTATGTAGAAGCACAATTTTTTGATAATCAATATGTAAATAATTGCACTTCATTTTCCGAAAGCATTACCCACGATATTCTAAAAAAAGAGAATGATGAGTTTATTATCAGTTATTTATATAGGAACAAAGTTGATAGGTTTCATAAAGATTATAAAAATAACCCACTGTGTGACCATTCAGGAATGTGTAGTTTAACATTTAACGAAAAAAACAAAACCTTGATTGGTGAATACTTCAATGATGGTAAACAGAGAATGAGCTATGGAAAATTAAACTTAAAAAAAATATAAACGATGAATACACCATTTACAAAAATTAAAAAAAATAAAGAGAATCTCACTTCAATATTTAGCAATAAAGGAATTTTAGCAGCTGTTGCAGAAAAATCATTTAACAACTACAAATCAAAATTTAATAATAATGAAATAAAGCAACCCAACCTTCATTATTTTGCTGTTGGTCATACATTTAAAAATATGGATACCAAAAAAATATTTGATTACCAATTATTAGATGACAACAAAAATACTGTTCCTACAAAATACCAGAGTTTGCAGCAGTATAATTTTCAATTCGTCGAAAATAAAAAAGATCATTTCAAAAACTTGATTGATAACATTAGAAATATCAATGCTCATTTTATCCATAATTTCGAGCGTTTGAAAGTGGATGAGATTGAACCCAAACTTATTACATTTTTGAAGGAAAGTTTTGAAGTTGCACTTATTCAGTCATTGTTTAAAAAAAATTGCAACAAGAAAAAGTCTAAGAAAAATCTTGATTTTCTCTCCAATGAGCAGAAAGACGAGATTTTAACCGAGATTATAAAAGATAAAGATAAGGAATTGGTAAATTTTATGCAAGAATGCTTTTACCAAACTATTTACAAAACCACTGATAAAAATTTGAGCAAAGATAGAGAATATAATAAAGCAAAGAAAGAGACTTTAGATAATTATTTAACAACTAAAGATGAATGGATAGAATGGATTTTGTTCAATGATATTGACGAAGATACACAATGGATACTTAATCCCGAAGGAGAAGAAAACGATAAAAGTGGTAATCATACTCATACAGTTTTGGATATTCCCAAAGGTAAATATTTGTCTTTTGAAGGATGCCTTTTTGCACTTTCTTTGTTTTTGTATGCCAATGAAGCCAATTATCTAATTCCAAAACTAAAAGGATTTAAGAAATCCGGAACTTCGGAAGATGCGGCAAAATTAGACATATTCCGTTTTTTTTCTAAAAAATTCAGAAGCCAGGATATAGATAGTGAGCATAATTCTCTGGTAAAATTCAGGGATATGATACAATATTTAGCAAAATTTCCGGTGCTATGGAATGCCGAATTACATACCGATTCGTATTATGTACAAAATCTAAAAAACCATATTTTAGAATCTGAAATAAAAAGAAGTTACAAAATTGAAGCTGGAGAAAAATTTATTAATGAAAAATTTGAAGAATTTAGTATTGAAAATCCAGATGAATTTATAGCTTATGCAAAAAATGTATTATTATGCAAAGGCAATACTAATCAAATTAATCCCGAGAATAAGAAAAAATACGATTTGGTTCTTAACCAAAATCCAGAATATGCCAATAATCTGAAATCAATTTCTACGATTCCAAATAATGATAAAAATTTAAGGAAGATTCAAAATTTAAAATATAAAAATGATAAAATCAAAGAGAATAACGACCATCTCGTAAATGAAAATACCGAAAAACTGAAAAAAAGAATCGAAAACAATTTGATATATCTTTCTAATGGCAGAAACAATGATCGGTTTATGGAGTTTGCACTGCGGTATTTGGCAGAATCCGAATATTTCGGGGAAGATGCCGAATTCAAAATGTACCGCTATTACTATTCTGAAGAAGAACAGGAAGCTATTAATAATTTAAAAGAAAATGGGGATAAAAAAGTGTTAGACAAACTGCATTTCCACAATGGTAAACAAACCGGCTTTTCTACGTACAAAAATCATAAAGAAAAATATCCGGATTGGGA
>CAYSQR010000033.1:5978-15509 GCA_964433195.1 uncultured Kaistella sp.
GGGAGATGCCTTTTGTGGTTCAGAACAATGCGGTATATGTGAAAATTTCCGGAGTTACCCTCGAGAAAGATGCCGCATTTTGCCTACAGCGAGATTTGCTGAACTATCTTTTGGAACACGCACTCTATTCCGAGAATCCACAAAATTTAGGTAAAGAACTTTTAAAGGAATATCATAATCTGAAAATAAAAAAATATCAAGACGGAATAAGCACACTTTCCGGTGTATCTGAAATTACCACTACCGAAAAAAGTAAGCTGAGAAAATTTTTTCCGAAAAGATTGCTCCACAACTATTCTCCGTCTCAACCAAACAATACCGAACAGATTGCCAATTCTTTTGAAAAATATATGACCCAAGCTGAAACAGCAGAAAAACGCTATGCTAAGAAAAGAAAAGAAGCCGAAGATAAAGGTACAATAGATTTGTTCCTGAAAAAAAACAAAGGGAAACAATTCAAACTCCGCTTTATTTTCAGGGTTTGGCAACTGATGTATCTGAAAAAGCAATACAAAATACAAAAAGAAAAAGAAGGAGTAGCTCAAAAGCAATCCGGAAAAACAAAAAAAAACGAACACGAATACGGACACCACAAAAAATACAACATCACCCGAGACGAATACAACGACTTCTGCAGATGGATGTTTGCTATGGACGAAGTTCCGGACTATAAAAAACTATTAAAGAATCTTTTGGATGAAAAACAACTATTTGAAAGTGAAGAATTTAAAAAACTATTTGAAAGTTCAAATACCTTAGATCACTTTTACCACAATACGAAACAAAACTTCAAAATATGGTTGAAAAACAATTCTCCTGAATATGAGAAAAACCGTTTCCAACTCGCAAACTATAAAGACTGGATGGAGAATGGAAATGTATTCATCAACCTTTCCCATTTCATTAGCTTTGCTGTAGACAAAGGAATCGTAGAAAAAGAAAACCAAAAAATTATAAGACCATGTGTGAAAGAAAATTCAGAATACCTATATGGCAACTATTATAATATAGATTTAACCAACCTAAATGCAAAAAAAAGCGATCGAAACTTCCTGTACAAACTACTCAAAAACCGACTGGAAGATTGCTTGCTATACAAAGTAGCACTAAAGTATATGCACTCCGATTCCGAAATTGTAAAGGCGAGCAAAGAGCACCTCTCTAAGATTCTTACGCAGGAAGTTCCCATGGAAATGAACAAATTGCAAAAACAAGACATGCAATACACGCTTAGCGTTCCGTTCAAAGATTTGGAAAAATATGCACAGCTGAAGTATTTTGATGACCAAAAGAAACAAAGCAGTTTTAAAATATTGGAAAATCTTCCTAAATATCTTAATAGTGTAAACAGCAATAAAGAAAACATACACCAGCTAAGAGAGGTGTATCATAGCTTTATAGATAAAAAAACAATTACTTTTGCACACATCAGTACACTCAATAATCACTTGATTACGCAGCAAGGCAGGTTTACCAACTGTATTATGGCAATGGAAGAATACTACATCTGGAAGAACAGATTTAGGATACAAAACTCTGAAACAAAAGAAAATAACAGAATTGTAATGTATGATATACCCGAACTTAAAGATTATTTTACAGAAGAAGACAAGCACATACGAAATACGGCATTTCATATGAATCTCCCGCTGAAAAAAACATACAAAATGGTTTTTAAAGAAATGGAAATAAAATTTGTAAAACAGGAAATAGCCAACCGTTATAATTCTTTGGAAGGATGTCCGTATATGCTGAAAAAAACGCTGCTGGTTTTTATGAACCAAATACACGATGAAATCACCATAAATATAAACAAAAAAGATACGCCTGAACAAAAAAGGCAAAAGAGAGAACAAGCAGAGCACACTTTTTTTGAAGCCCTGTTAAAATAAAATCATCATAATAAAGAAAAAAACGCTCTTTGAAATCCCCGAAAAAATATTTTGCTCTCATTTTGAAGGGTAAACACAACATAGTTGCATATGAGGCAAAGATAACTATAGTTGGGACTGCTCTCATTTTGAAGGGTAAACACAACCTTATAGACCACGTTCCTACTCCGGAAGAAGTTGGGACTGCTCTCATTTTGAAGGGTAAACACAACGTCCTGCGAAAGTACCAACTATAGGTTATGGTTGGGACTGCTCTCATTTTGAAGGGTAAACACAACGATTGAAATTACCGGAAAGCGTGAAAACAAGTTGGGACTGCTCTCATTTTGAAGGGTAAACACAACTTTTGTTTAAGAAAATATGGAAGAATTTCTCCCGAAGAAGCTGGGCAAGAAATGAGGGTGCTGTTTTTGCAATTAAAAGAGCGATGGAAGCGGAACCGAACCTGAAAGTAACGTTGCCGAATTTTGTTTCTGATGATTTACTCGAATTTTAAACGGCTTTTCTTAATTCAAATGTTCATTGGTAATTTCAAAAGCATTTCAAAATTATAAATTTCCCTGATTTTTTTCTTTTCAGATTTCTTCTATAATCCACTTCAGATGAAGTTTTTTCATAAGTTAAACTTTATTAAAATTAATCGGGGGCAATCAAATTTTGGGTAAATTTACAGTACCAAAACACAAAATGTCAGCAAAAAATATTTTTGCTGACAATATCAAAAAATAAAAAAATGAGAAACCCTGAACATAAAAAATACCCCATCGGAAAATTTCAAATCCCTGAAAAAATTTCCGATATACAGATTGATAAGCATATTGAAACCATTAAAGATTTCCCGGGAAGACTCAAAAATCTTGTAGAAAACTGGACTGCAGAACAATTTGAAACCCAATACAGAGAAGAAGGTTGGACAGTTCGTCAATTAATCAATCATCTTTGCGATAGTCATATGCAGAGTTTTGCGAGATTCAAACTGGCTTTAACGGAAGAAAATCCTGTGATAAAACCTTATGACGAAGCGAAATGGGCAGAATTGCAAGACAGCATAAATGAACCGGTGGAATCTGCATTTTTGATTTTGAAAGGGCTACATTCAAGATGGGTTCATTTGCTGAAAACGATGACCAATAAAGAGTTTGAACGAACTTTTTTTCATCCCGAACAAAACAGGAAAATCAATTTAAAAGAAAATCTGGCATTTTATTCTTGGCATTGCAACCATCATTTTGCCCACATCGAAAACCTTAAAAAAGAAAAAGGTTGGTAAAACAAAAATCGCTTTTGCAGCCTGAAGTTTTAACGGAAATAAAAGCAAGAATTTTAAGTTTGAAAAACAATTCCAAACAGAAATGGGGGAGAATGAATGTTGCTCAAATGCTTTGTCATTGCAATAAAGTTCTGAAAGTTCCGCTAAGAAAAATCGTTTTGCCAAAAACAAATTTTCTGATTTATGCAATCGGGAATTTTACAAAATTTGAAATGAAGATTTTCAATAACGGAATTCCGCCGAATATGCCGACTTTCCGAAAGCTGATTGTAGAAGAAAATTGTAACTTTGAAGAATCAAGAGAAGGTTTGATGGAAACTTTAGACGAATTCATCAGAATTTCCAATGAAAACAAACTTCCGGAAAAGCACGAACTTTTCGGAAAAATGACAAAAAAAGATTGGGGTTTTATGGAATATAAACATCTCAATCACCACTTAAAACAATTTGGAGTATGAGTTTTTTTAATAAAATTTTTGGCAGTTCCGAAGAAGAAAAATCGGTTCAAAAATTCTGGAATTATATTGAATCCGAAGAAGATTTGAACAAAGCGGTCGAAGAATCTTTCCATAAAAAAGTGGCAATTTTCAAGCATTCCACAAGATGCCACATCAGCAAAATCGTGTTGAGAAATTTTGAAAGGCAAGTGGAAAATTCCGATAAAGAAGTGGAATATTATTTTCTGGATTTGCTGACTCACCGGAATTTATCGAACAAAATTGCAGAAGATTTCGGCATTGAACATCAAAGTCCGCAACTGATTGTTTTAGAGAACGGAAAAGCAGTGAAAAGTGCATCTCATCAAAACATTGGAACCGGTTTGATTTAAGAGGAAAATATATGGAAAACATTACCAATTACTTATCGGAAATTTTAGAAATTCCTTTGGAAACGGCACAAAACTGCAACAGTTTTTATACCTCGAAAAAAGTGGGCAAAAACGATTTTCTTCTTCGTGAAGGAGAAGTGTGCAACGAAACTTTTTTCGTAGAAAAAGGTTTGCTCAGAATGTATTCCATCGACAGAAACGGGAAAGAACACATTATACAGTTTGCTCCGGAAAAATGGCTGATTTCCGACCGGAGTTCGCTTTACTTCAATGAAAAATCCAAATATTATATCGAAGCAGTAGAAGAATCCGAAATCCTGCTTCTGAAAAACGGCTTTTTTACCGGCATTATCGAGAAGTTTCCCAATATTGCGGAAAATAGTGAGTTGCTTTTGCAGAAACACATCAGGAATTTGCAGAACCGTGTAAATTCTTTGTTGGCAGAAACTGCGGAAGAAAGATATATGAATTTCATCCGAATGTATCCCGATATTTTGCTGCGTGTTCCGCAATGGATGGTTGCAAGTTATCTCGGAATTACGCCGGAAAGTTTGAGCCGTGTTCGGAAAGAACTGGCGAGAAAGAATTTTCAGATTAGCTGAATTTGATAAATCCTCAAAGTTTCACCGCATCATAATCGCTTTCGTTTCCAAAACGATCAATTGCTTTCAAAGCTACTGTATTCAATGTTTTCCCCGATTTTTTCAGAGGTATTTGCTTTGAGAGCGTTTCTGCATCGAGGATTTCGGTTTCCCAAACTTCGCCGTATTTTGAAAATAAAACCCAGTGAAAAACTTTTTTGGATTGAGATGAACTCCATTTTACATTAATGAAATCTCCCGAATTTTCTCCCGAAAGTTTTGGTTTTGCAGGGATTTCGGATTTTATCCAAGGACTTTCCGGAACGAGGGCTTTTTCTTTGTAGGACTGGTTTTTCAGAGCATCCAGCATTTTATAATTTTTGGTAATTCCGGCGACACTCCAATGGATTGCTCCTTTGCTTTTTTCGACAATTTGTCGGGTAGATGAAATTTGGTTTACAATTTCTGTGGGACGATCCGGAACTTTCACTTCAACTGTATTTAATCCCGGCCAAAGATGACGGTTCATCGTATTTTCAGATTGCCACCATTTCAGCAAAGAATTGAAATTTTGTCCCGAAGAATTTATCGGCCAATATAATTGTGGCGAAAAATAATCGATCCATCCGTTATTTAACCACAGTTTTGCATCGGCAAAAAGTTCGTCATATTGAGAAGAACCTTTCACATCTTTAGGAAAACCGGGTTTCCAAATTCCAAAAGGACTTATTCCGAATTTCACTTCTTTTTTCTCGGCTTTTATTTCATCGTAGATTCTTTTGATGAATTTGTTCACGTTTGCTCTTCTCCAATCTGCTCTGGAAAGTGTTCCGCCGGATTTTTTGTATTTGTTCCAGGATTTGTCATCGGGAAAATCTTTACCACCATTGTACGACGCATAAGGATAAAAATAATCATCAAAATGAATTCCGTCAATATCATATCTTTTTACCAAATCCTTTACCACATTTGAAGCGTGGTTTTGTGTTTTTTCGTTTGAAGGATCAAACCAATATATTCCGTTTTGGAGTTTTACGACTTCATCGGGCATTTTTTTTACCAAAGATTGATTCCCGACTTTTCCTCCGGAAGTATGATGTGCACGATAAGGATTTAGCCAAACGTGAAGTTCCATACCGCGTTTGTGGGATTCCGTAATCCAAAATTCCAGTGGGTCGTAATACGGAGACGGACTTTTCCCCGTTTCTCCTGTGAGGAAATAAGACCACGGTTCGTAAGAGCTTTTGTATAAAGCATCTGCAGAAGGTCTTGCTTGGAAAATCACGGCGTTGAAATTGGCATCTTTCAATACATCTAATATTCTGATTGCTTCGGCTTTTTGCTGTTCTGTCGTGAGATTATTTTTTGAAGGCCAATTGATATTTGCAACTGTTGCAATCCAAACTCCCCGAAATTCCCGATTGATTTTCGGAAGATTCAGTTTTAAATTCTCTTCATTTTTTACCGTATTTTTTGTGGGAGAAGATTCTTTTGGAATTGGCTTTGTCGTTGGTTTTGTTGTTGAATTTTTGGTTGGGTTTTTCTGCGGAGAACAGGAGTAAACCAAAACCGTGAAAACCAAAAGTAAAATCCTGTACCTGAAAAAATTGTAATTCATAAATTTTTAGTGAAAAGTAAATAAGAGTATTATACAACATCATCTATAAAAAGGAAATCAGAAATTCTGAGAATCCTCTTTATGTTTTGTAAAAATAGAAAAATAAATTTCACTATGAAAGCAGATGATATTTTAAATAAAAAAAACCGGAAGATTTTTTCTTCCGATTTTATAGATAAAAAATTTTACCTTAATTTTTATTGTGCTAAAATGCTATTTACTTTTATCAGTTCTACATCGAAAAGTAACCAAGCATTTGGTGGAATTACTCCTCCTGCTCCTTTTTCTCCAAAACCGAGTTCGGCAGGAACAACAAGTTTTGCAGTTTCACCTTCTTTCATTAAAAGAATTCCTTCTTCTAATCCTTTGATGGAAACTTGTCCTGTTCCTACGGATATTTCTATGGGTACATTTCTTTTGAAAGAAGAATCGAATTCTACATCATTTACCAATTTTCCTGCATAATGTACGGAAACATTATCTCCTGCTTTCGGAGCTTTTCCGTTGGTAATTTTAGTGATTTTATAATATAATCCGGATGGAGTAGATTGCATTGTTGCTTTCAACTCATCAACAAGCTTTTGCTGGTTTATCACAAATTCTTGCTCTTTTTTAATTTTTTCAGCTTCTAATCTGTCGGTAATCACTTTATTATTTTCCTGAATTTTTCCTTTTCCTTCGTTAAAGATTTTTGAAGCATCATAATTTTTGTATTCATCTCCTTTACTGAAAACAGTAACTTTCTCCAAAACCACATCGGTTTTCGGTTTATCTTGTGCACCTTTTTCTACGTTTGCAATTTCATCGATAACGTTTTCTCCTTTTATTACTTTTCCGAAAATAGTGTGTCTTCCGTCTAACCAAGGTGTTGCAACTTCGGTAATGAAAAACTGAGAACCATTGGTATTGGGACCGGAATTTGCCATAGATAAAATTCCTTTTCCGGTGTGTTGCAAATCATTTTTTTCGTCCTCGAATTTATAACCCGGATCTCCCATTCCTGTTCCTTGAGGATCACCTCCCTGAATCATAAAATCCTTGATTACTCTGTGAAAAATCGTTCCGTCATAATAGGGAACTCCTTTCGCTTTTGCTTTGTTATCAATTTTTCCTTCGGCTAAACCAACAAAATTGGCTACTGTAACCGGAGCTTCTTTATCCTCGAATTTCACAATCATATTTCCTTTGGAAGTTTGGAAATTGGCATAAAGTCCGTCTTTCAGACTTTCGTAAGTTTCTTTTTCTATGTTCATTTTCTTATAAATTGGGGTACAACTTGTCAGCAAAATTGCTGCTGATACAACTAAAAAATTCTTTATCATTACTAAATTTTATAATACTTTTACTTTGATGATGAGTGGCATATCATTTGGGATTTTATCACGATCTCCATAAGTTCCGAAAGCCAGAACCGAAGGAATCAGAAGTGTAGCTTCCTGATTTTTGTCCATATATCTCAACGCATCTTCCACCGCGTCTAATTCCTCAAAACGCCCGAACTGAGCATTCTTGTTTTTCTTTGGAGTTTCATATAATTTTACCTTATCAAAATCATAGATGTCGTATTGGTAAGAAATCCGTTCGCCGTCATTTTTTCTTGTTTTCTGATTTAGGTTTTCAATATTTATCCAATAATTCATACTCATCGGATAGAATTTTTCATTCTGCTCATTTATCCATTCCTTAATCTGATTTCTTTCGATTTGGTTCAGATTTTTCGTTCTGTTTTTTGAAATCTCCAAATCATTTTCGCTTAAGCTTTTACCGATAGGAGAGTGTGTTTGCGAATTTTGAACACAACCAACCAAAATGAGAGATGTCGCTAAAATTATTTTTTTCATCTGTTCACATAAAAACTTTTGCGAAAATAAGCATTTCATATCAGATTCTAAAACGAAAAAAAGTTATCTTTGGTTTTTAGGTTTCTTAAAGTCGATAAAAAAAGCTGTTTAAATAAAATCTAAACAGCTTTTTAAAATTAGTGATTTTTAATTTTTTCTAATGTTTTTTCTCTACAGAAACTCTCCATCCGAAAGGATCTTCAGCGAGATTGGTTTGTATATCTACCAAATCTTTTTGAAGCGATAACGCAAAACTTTCTTCAGCAGATAATTCCGGTAATTCTAGTTTTTCGCCGTTATAACCCATCGCTTTGAAAACAGTTGTAACCACTGCAGTTCCAACTCCCCAAACTTCTTTCAGAGTTCCGTTTTTCTGTGCTTCGATAACGTTTTTTACCGGAATAGGCTCTATTTTTATTTCAATTCCCCGTCTTTTTGCCAACTGAATGAAACTGTCTCTTGTAACTCCGTCAAGAATTTTCTCGGAAGTCGGTGGAGTATAAATCGTATCATTTATCCTTACGAAAACATTCATTGTTCCGCTTTCTTCAAAAAATTCGTGGGTAGAATCGTCGGTCCAGATAATTTGTTCGTATCCTTCTTCGGTTGCTAATTTTGTAGGGTAAAAAGATGCGGCATAATTTCCTGCAGCTTTTGCAGAACCAACTCCTCCGTTTGCAGCACGGGAATAAAAATCCGAAATTTTTACGGAAACCGGTTCTGTATAATAACTTTTCGCCGGAGTTGCTACAATGGCAAACATATATTTATTGGAAATTCTGGCTTTCAAAACTTCTTCTGTTGCAAAAATCAGCGGACGAATGTACAACGACATTCCTTCTCCTTGCGGAATCCATTCTCTGTCGATATCTACCAAAGTTTTCAGTCCTTCCAGAAACATTTCTTCTGTAACTTCGGGCATTGCAAGGCGAGAAGCAGATTTGTTTATTCTCGCAAAATTCTTCTCCGGTCTGAAAAGGAAAACTTCACCATCTTTATCTTTATACGCCTTCATTCCCTCGAAACAAGCTTGTCCGTAATTTACTCCCATCATTGCAGGTGAAAAAAGAAGAGGACCATAAGGAACTAATTTTACATCGCCCCATTTTCCGTTTTCGTATTCACAGATAATCATATGATCAATAAAGGTATTTCCAAAGGAAAAATTATTGAAATCGAATGTCGAAATTCTAGGATTGGTTGATTTCTGAATTATCATTTTATAAATTTTAATTGATGTTCTACAAATATAATATAATTTTTCAAATGTCAAAATTTTGAATTAATTTTGGAAAAATTTGCAATGAAAAGGGAAATAAAAATAACATCGGACGGTAGTAAAACATTGTTTATTAATGAATTAAATGAAAATTATCATTCTCATCACGGTGCATTACAGGAAGCAAAGCACGTGTTTGTAAAAAACGGAATGAATTTAATAAATAATTATGAAATTAATATTTTAGAACTCGGTTTCGGAACAGGTCTTAATGTTTTGGT
>CAYSQR010000034.1:0-15141 GCA_964433195.1 uncultured Kaistella sp.
AAGTAACTTGCGGAGCGTGGAATGACATTTGGCTGAATGAGGGATTTGCAACTTTCGGTGAACATCTTGCGAACGAAAAATTATTGATGAACAATAATCAATTTTTGAATTATCTTGCCAATGAAATGGATTATATTACAAGTTCTCCGGGAGGAAGCATATATGTTTCCGATACGAATCTGGGAAATGTGAATGCAATTTTCAGCGGGAGATTAACTTATTCCAAAGCAGGATATGTGGTGAGAATGCTCAAATGGATTTTGGGAGATGATGTTTTTTATCAGGCAATTAAGGATTATCATAACCGACCAAATCTTGCTTATAACTATGCGAAAACCGAGGATTTAAAAAACTCTTTGTTGCAATCTACAGGAAAAGATTTTACCGAATTTTTCAACGATTGGATTTACGGACAAGGTTATCCTACATACCAAATCCGATGGAATCAAACTGCAGATAAAGTAATCCGTTTCAGAGTTGGACAAACAAGAAGTCATTCATCAGTAAGTTTCTTCGAAATGCCTTTGCCGATAAAAGTGAACGGAACTTCGGGAGAAGTAGCTTATCTGGTTTTGGATCATACTACCAATAATCAAATTTTCGCAAATCAGTTGGATTTTACTGTTGCATCGATTCAGTTTAATTATCAGTATCAAATCATACAAAGAAATTCTACCGTAGTGAAAGATCCTACAATTCTTGCAACAAATGAGGTAATGAAAAATGAAATAAATCTATATCCGAATCCTGTGAAAAATGAACTGTCGGTTTCCGGAATCAAAGGAAACCAGAAATTTGAAATCTACAGTTTGGACGGGAAATTAATAAAATCCGGAACGCATACTTCAGACAAAACAATCAACGTTGGTTCTTTGTCTAAAGGAACTTACATTCTGAAAATTGAAAATCAGAACCTTAAATTCATTAAAGAATAAAATCCGAAAAGCTCTCAGAAATGAGAGCTTTTTTCTTAAATTAGCATTTCTAAAAATTTAATTATGATTTCTAAAAAGTATCTCGAAAACTTACAGAACGAACTGCAAAATATCAAAAACGAAGGTCTTTTCAAAACAGAAAGAATCATCACTTCCCAACAATCTGCCGAAATAGAAGCCAATGGAAAAAAACTCCTGAACTTCTGTGCAAACAATTATCTCGGACTTTCCAACCATCCCGAAGTGATGAAAGCGTCGCAGGAAATGATTGAAAACCGAGGTTACGGAATGTCTTCCGTGCGTTTCATTTGCGGAACTCAGGATATTCATAAAGAACTGGAAAACAAAATTTCCCGATTTCTCGGAATGGAAGATACGATTCTTTACGCCGCTTGTTTCGATGCGAATGGCGGAGTTTTCGAGCCGCTGTTTTCCGAAGAAGATGCGATTATTTCTGATGAATTAAATCACGCTTCAATTATTGATGGTGTTCGTCTTTGTAAATCAGCGAGATACCGCTACAAAAACAACAATATGGAAGATTTGGAAGTACAGCTGAAAGCAGCTTCCGAAAAGAACCATCGTTTCAAAATTATCGTTACAGATGGTGTTTTCTCGATGGACGGAATTGTAGCCGATTTAAAAGGAGTTTGCGATTTGGCGGAAAAATATGATTGTTTGGTAATGGTAGATGATTCCCACGCAACAGGATTTATCGGAAAAACAGGAAGAGGAACACACGAAGCGAATGAAGTGATGGGAAGAGTAGATATCATTACTTCCACTTTAGGAAAAGCTTTAGGAGGAGCTTTAGGCGGATTCACTTCCGGAAAAAAAGAAATTATCGATATGTTGAGACAGCGTTCCCGTCCTTATTTATTTTCAAATTCCCTTGCTCCCGGAATTGTGGGAGCTGCGACGAAAGTTCTGGATATGATTTCCGAAGATACTTCTCTTCGAGATAAAGTGATGGAAAATGCAGAATATTTCAGAACACAGATGAAAGCGAAAGGTTTCGATATTCCCGATGGAAATGCGGCGATTGTTCCCGTGATGTTATACGATGCACCTTTAGCTCAAAAAATGGCGGAAAATTTAATGAATGAAGGAATTTATGTCATCGGGTTTTTCTATCCCGTAGTTCCGAAAGGAAAAGCGAGAATCCGTGTACAGCTTTCTGCATCACATACCAAAGAACATTTAGATAAAGCGATTTCGGCTTTTGAAAAAGTAGGGAAGGAATTGGGTGTGATTTCTTAATACTGCTTTTTACTTTGACAAAGCTTTCAGAAGAACTTTTGTTGCTTTGTCAAAGTTTTTAAAATCTCAAAAAATTAATAATGAAAAAATTCTCTTTATTAATACCGATTTTGTTAGTTCAACTTTCGTGTCATACAAAAATCAATCAGTACAAGGAAATTTCAAAAATTCAAAAGCAAAGAGATGGGAAATGGATTGAGAAAGATTCGGTCGGAAATGCTGAATTTGTAATGAAAGGAAAATATAAAAAGGGTGAAAAAATCGGGGTATGGAAAACCTACCGCAATGGAAAACTTTACCAAAAAGACAAAATTAAAGACAGTATTACGATTACAAAAGTTTATTTTCCAAACGGAAAATTGATGGAAAAAGGGCAATCCAAACAAATCGTTACTAATAATTTAAGACACTGGTTTTATTCCGGTAATTGGAAATATTATGACGAAAGCGGAAAATTACAATACATAAAAAAATATCAAGACAATAACATTGTCGATAGTATTTCTTTTAAAAAAGTTCCGTAGGAATAACCGATGTTACAGCATCGGAATTTATTCCGATGATTCTTATAACTCAGAAAAAATGACACCGCAATTAATCGAGAATACCATTAGCTTCGTAAAAGAAAAACTGCAAGGAGCAGAAGCAGGACACGATTGGTTTCACATCGAAAGGGTATGGAAACTGTCGAAAAAAATTGCAGAAACAGAAAACTGCAATTTTTTGGTGGTAGAACTTTCTGCATTGCTTCACGATATTGCCGATTCTAAATTTCATAATGGCGACGAAACTTTGGCATTGCAGATTTCGCGTGGATTTCTTGAAAATCAGAATGTTCCGGAGGAAATTATCGGACAGGTTTTATTTATCATTAAAAATATTTCTTTTAAAAACAGGGGAGAAGCTCCTGAAAATCTTCCTGTCGAGTTGAAAATTGTGCAGGATGCAGACCGGCTCGATGCAATCGGAGCAATAGGAATTGCAAGAACTTTCAACTTTGGAGGATTCAAAAATAATGTGATGTATCATCCGGAAATCCCACCAAATCTAAATCAGACCAAAGAAGAATACAAAAAATCTGACGGAACTACGATTAATCATTTCTACGAAAAACTTTTGTTTTTAAAGGATTTGATGAATACCGAAAAAGGAAAAGAAATAGCATCTGAAAGACACGATTTTATGCTGAAATTCCTTGATGAATTTTATAAGGAATGGAATTGTATATGACCGCATTATCAAAAATAGCATACGGTATTATTTCAGATAAAGTTTCATTTTTTCTTCCGTTTCGGATTTTGTATTGAGTTTCTTTAAAATCTTTTTTTCATCCGGAAAAGAAATTCTGTAGTATATGATTTTGTCCGCATAATATTTGAAATAAGGATGATTTTTCAACCAAGATTCGGGAGCATCGAGCAATGAATATTTTTGGACATTCTCAGTATTTAAAGGTGCTGAATAAACCAATCTCTGAATAAGAATTTTATCAATACCATAAGTTTCCATAATCTGATTTTTGTTTACAAAACCTCCCAACTTATTTCTGTAACCTATGTAACCTGCAGCACTTTTTTCATCAAAACCATATTCAATAAGTTGCCGGAAAGTGAGTTCATTCAAATCCGTTTTGGTAAAATCTGTTTTAGGTTCTGTGAAATTCGATTTTTTTGAAGCTGTATTATTTTGATTTGCAGAGGTGTTCTCTTGAACATTAGTTTTAAAATTTTCGGGATTCAATACAATATACGGTTTCATTTCCTCGAATTTTTCCGCAGAAATTACAAAACATTTTTCGATGTCTTCCATAGTCCGGAAACTTCCTTTCAGATTTCTGTCCCGATAATTTACGATAACCATTGCTTGTTTTTCCGAGAATCCGAGCGATTTCCAACCATCGGTATCCGTTATATTCGGGTCAAAAATCCTATAATTTTGTTGCTGTTTTTCGGTTTTATAATTTCTGTTTGCCGTGAAATCTTCCGGAGTTTTTTCCGGCAACAAAAGATAGGGAGCTAATTTGTGGTAATTTTCTTCACTGATGATGAAGCAATCTTTGAATTTTTCTTTGCTGATGAAACTTCCACCGAGATAATTTTTGTATTTCAGAATGGCATTTGCCTGATTTTCAGAGAAACCCATTTTTACAAAATCGTTTGCAGAATAATTATCGGGATTGAATTTTCCCCGAATTTGCAGTTCTTTTTTATGAGAACCTTTATCAGAAGATTGATAAAAAGGATTGTTGTAAAAAGTGTTTTTTGCAGTTTCGGGAAGAAGAATATAATTTTCCAGCTCTTCGTATTTTTCAGCGGAAATTGCGTAGCATTTTTTCAGTTGTTTTTTTGAACTGAAATTTCCTCCGACAATTTCTTTGTATTTCAGAATCGTTGCAGCCTGTTTCTCCGAAAAACCGAGATTTTTCCAGCCGTTTTCGTCTAATGTATTGGGGTCGAAATCTTGCAACCCGATTTTTTCTGACGACAGATATTCTATGTCAAAAGGAACTTTGTCATTAGTTTTTTGATTATTGAAGTAGAACAATCCCAAAGACAAAATAGCTCCCGAAGTAGCAAATCCCAAAAAATAATTTTTTGCTCCCGAAAGTTGTACCTGCAATTTCATCGTAATTTTTTATGTGGAAATTATTTTCGATGATAGGAGAAAACTTATATTCAATCAGGGTTTTCTACCAAAGATTCTTTTAGTTTTTGCAATTCGGCTTTTACAAATTCCAATCGGTCAATCATTGTAATGGTTTCGGAAATTTTAGAATTGGTAGCTAAAGAAATTCTTGCTCCGTCCAAAGTATAACCTTTTTCCTTTACCAAATGATAGATTATTTTCAGATTTTTGATGTCTTCGGGAGTGAAATAGCGGTTTCCTTTTTTATTTTTTTTGGGTTTTATAATCGGAAATTCTTGTTCCCAATACCGGATAAGAGAAGCATTTACGCTAAATGCTTTTGCCACTTCACCAATGGAATAGTATAATTTGTCCGGTAGATTTACGTTCATTTTTTGTTTCAGAAATGCAATTCAAATATAGATATTTTTTCCGTGAACTAAATTAGAAAAAATATCGTGAACGGAAAAATATATGCGGATAAAAGTTACAAAAATTTAAACTTATAACTTCAATCCCGCATTTTGCAAATACGATGTTAGCTGCAGTGCTTTTTAATATTCAACTATTATAAAATCAATATTTTTTGTTAGAAATAAGAAATTTTCAACCATTTCTATTTTCGGTGGATTTTCATATTCTCTTTTAAGTTCTGAAATTTCTTTCTTAGTTAAATTTTTAGTATTATTTTTAGATAATTCGATTTTTTTATCGTCTTTCCAATTTTGATAGTATTCTCTTACATCAATTTGATATTGGTTGCTTTTTTTGTATTCGGAAAATTGATTGAATTTGAATTTTAGATATTCGTCTTTATCTATTTTCTTGTCTTTTACGACTTTATCGTTATTTACTGTAACAAGCCTATATTTAGTATATAAATATGAATAACCAAAATTTGCAGAATCCAAAAAATCTCCAGTTGGAATAACTAGAATTCCAGAATAATTTAAAATTATATTCTTATCTCCAAATAATTCTTTATAAACAGATATGTATTCTCGTTTTTCAGATTCAATATTTTGTATTCTAATATCTATAAGTTTTAATGAATCATCTTCTAATTTAAAAGTTGCAACATATCCTCTATAATTTCCTGTAGAAAATGGTATTGGAATTATTTCATTATTGTATTTTTCAAACATTTTAATTTTTCCTCCATAAATAGGATCTAATTCAGGATTTTTAGTAAAATAATTTTCAAGAGGATTGTTTAATAAATCATATTCTTTATTGTCAATTATTATTCTATCTGGAGCTTGAGCAGTTGCAAATAACTTTGTAAATGAAAATGATAAAATTATTATAAATATTTTGAACTTCATTTTGTTACATTGTTTTAGAAGCATTACAGCTAACGAAAAAGTATTGGCGAAGTGCGGGCTTAATTTGAAAGAAAGTTCAAGTTCAGACCAATCGTAGCCAATATTTTTCAATGGGACTAAGTTAATTAAAAATGTGGAATTGGAAAATATTGGCGACTAAAATAGTAGAGTAGTTCAACTTAGAGTTTAACCCCGCATTTTGCAAATACTATATTATCTGCAGCCATTTTTAAATTCTAAATAAAATTCTTCAGTTTTTACCATTTTTGAATTTTCACAGATATCATTTAAAAAAATAACAACATTATTTTTAAAGTTTTTGGTTGGATAAAAAGTTTGAAAACAAGTTTTATCTCCACCACGTTGAATAATTAATGATATTTCAGGAGTATCCGTAATCATTTCATTTCTATCGTATTTGTAACCTTTAGCATTTACAACTTCAATTTTAGAGTTTAGTTTTTTAAAATTTTCTTCACTTAAAATTCCACGAAAATATCCAATTTTTGCTGAGTCATATTCAAAATCGAAAATTGAAGTATTTGCTTTATATACAGTTTCAGCAAAAAGTTTGAAAGTTTTATCACTATTAATTTCAATGTAATAACTTGGACAAGTTCCAAAACAACCAGTAGTTCTATAAATTAGCCTATCAAAATTTATTTTTTCATTATTACAATTAATTAGCAAAAGTGATAAAGTTAGAATCAAAAACACGTTTTTCATTTTAAACGAAATATTGTAAAATGGTTACAGATAACTTTGAGATAAATGCAGAAAATTCTATAACGTTTCTTTCAGCCATTCAAAAAACTCTCTTTGCCAAACCAAACCGTTTTGTGGATGAAGTACCCAGTGATTTTCGTTCGGGAAATATAGGAATTTTGTTTTCAGACCTTTCAGTTTTGCGGATTGAAACGCTTCCTGTCCTTGTTCGTAAGGAACTCTGTAATCAATTCCACCCTGAATAATCATAATCGGTTTATTCCATTTATCCACAAAATTGATGGGATTAAAATCGGTATATGATTTCGGAATCGGATTATCAAAAGGAGTTCCTCCCAAATCCCAATCGGCAAAAAATAATTCTTCCGTTGTAAGATACCACGATTTCATATCGAAAAGTCCGTCGTGTGCAATGAAGGTCTTGAAACGGTTTTCGTGGATTCCAGCTAACATAAAAGCACTGTAACCACCGTAACTTGCTCCAACTACACCCATTCTGTTTCCATCAATATATGGTAAAGTTTTTGCAAAATCTGCCGCCGATAAATAATCTTTCATTACTTGTCCTCCCCAATCTTTGGAAATATCTTCGTTCCATTTTGTTCCCCAACCAGGCATTCCTCTTCTGTTTGGTGCAACTACGATGTATCCGTTTGCAGCCATCAAAGCGAAATTCCAGCGTACGGAGAAAAATTGAGTAAGAGCAGATTGTGGTCCTCCTTGACAATACAAAAGTGTAGGATATTTTTTGTTCGGGTCAAAATTTGGCGGATAATGAAACCAAACTCCCATTTCTTTTCCGTCGGTAGTTTTTACCATTTTCAGTTCGGATTTTCCGGGAATTATTCTGGCATAATTTTCTTTATTAATATCGGTAATCTGCTTCATTGAACCGCTTTTCAAATCAACGGAAAATAAATCCGCATTATGATTGATGTCGGTTCTGGAAACCAAAAGATTGTTTTGGTTCAATGCAAAAACTTCATTCACATCAAAATCTCCTTTTGTAACCTGCTGTACTTTTGAAGTTTTAGCATCCAAAGAAAAAAGCTGTTTTGTCCCTCTGAAAGCCGAAGTAAAATAAATATTTTTGGAATCATCTTGTGACCAGAAAACATCTCCCGAAACACTTTCGTCCCAATTTTTGGTAAGGTTGGTTATGTATCCGGTTTTCCAATCCATCATTTTGAGATCATTTTTATCGGCTTCATAACCATCTCTTTTCATCGATTGCCACAATAAAATTTTCCCATCCGGACTGAATTTCGGAGCCACATCGTAACCTTGATTGTGTGTAAGGTTTTTTGTGATACCGGAATTCAAATCATAAGCGAAAATATCGGTGTTTGTAGATTTTGCATATTCCATTCCGCTCAATGGTTTTGTAACATACAGAAGCTGTGAAGAATCGGGACTCCAAACGAAATCTTCGCTTCCTCCGAAAGGTTTCTGCGGAGAATTCCAGGTTTTTCCTTCGAGCAAATCTTTTGCTTTATCCACACTTTCGGAAACATTTACCACAAAAACGTGGTTGTATTTTCCTTCATTAAACTCATCCCAATGACGATGATTAAGGTCGGTATAAATATGTGCAGTAGATTTCGGAACATCGGAATATTTGTCTTTTCCCAACAATTTTTCTACAAGAACCTGTTTGCTGAACGCAATTTTTTTTCCGTCCGGAGAAATCACGATATTATCAGCTTCACCGATGTTGTAAAATTCTGTCCACGTTTTTCCGTTATCTTTTGAGAGATAAATTTTATCATCTTCCTGTGCATAAATTCCGTTTTTATCCCATTGAATAAGAGATTTTTTACCCAAATCTATTTTTGCAGAACTTCCGTTCAGTATATTTAAAGAAAACGCTTCACTCTTGTTTTTTTCGGTTTTGAGGTCGGTTTTGGAAACCTTATAAATCAAAGACGATTGATCCGGAGAAACCGCAGAAACTCCAAGTTTATTGAGAGTCCACAAAGTTTCCGGGGTCATCACATTTTGTGCATTCATAAGAAAAGGCGTTGCGATGGCAAGAAGGGTATGTTTTAGTTTCATAAAAATATTTTTTGAGGATTGTGAGTTTACAAATATAGAAAAATTCTCGGCAAAATTCTCGGGAGAAAGCAATGTAAAATCTCTTCTTTCTACTTTTATATTGACTTTTTTTTAATATTTCTCCGATAAATGTATTTGATAAATGATGAGAATTTTCTGTACGAATTTAATCCTTGACAACGCCTTTTTTATATCGTATATTTGCAGACTTAAATTTTAACCTAAACGTAAAATCCGTAAATTTTATGAAAACATCCGATTTTAATTTCCATTTGCCGGAAGAACTTTTGGCAGAACATCCAAGTGAAAACAGAGACGAAGCAAAGTTGATGGTTCTCGACAGAAAAACTCAAACCATTGAACACAAATTGTTCAAAGACGTAGTAGATTATTTCGACGAGCACGATCTTTTTATTTTTAATAATACCAAAGTTTTCCCTGCAAGATTGTACGGAAACAAAGAAAAAACAGGAGCGAAAATTGAAGTTTTTCTTTTAAGAGAGCTCGACAAAGAAACCCGTGTTTGGGATGTTTTGGTAGATCCTGCAAGAAAAATAAGAATCGGAAACAAATTATTCTTTACCGAAGACGAAGCTCTGGTTGCAGAAGTAATCGACAATACCACTTCCAGAGGTAGAACATTGAGATTTTTGTATGATGGTTCTTACGAAGAATTTCGTATTAAATTAAAAGAACTGGGAGAAACTCCGCTTCCGAAATATATTAAAAGAGCCGTAGAACCGGAAGATGCAGAACGTTACCAAACGATTTATGCAAAACACGAAGGTGCAGTTGCAGCTCCCACTGCAGGTTTACATTTTTCAAAACATTTGATGAAAAGATTGGAGATCAAAGGAATTGATTTCGCCGAAATTACACTTCACGTCGGTTTGGGAACTTTTAACCCAATCGAAGTAGAAGATTTATCGAAACACAAAATGGAATCTGAAGAAGCTATTATTGATCAAAAAAATGCAGACATCATCAATAAAGCCGTTGAAGAGCAGCGAAGAGTTTGTGCAGTAGGAACAACCACAATGAGAGCCTTGGAAACATCGGTTTCTTCCAACAAAAAAATAGGTCCTTATCACGGATGGACAAATAAATTTATTTTTCCACCTCACGATTTCGGAGTTGCCAATGCGATGATTACTAATTTTCATACCCCGAAATCTACTTTACTGATGATGATTGCCGCATTCGCCGATAAAGATTTTGTGATGCGTGCTTACGAAGAAGCCATTAAGAATGAATACAAATTTTATTCTTACGGTGATGCAATGCTGATTTTGTAAAGAAGCTGGAAGTTGGGTGTTGGAAGTTTTTTACAGCACCCAATTTTCTTCCATCTTCCAGCATCCATCTTCCTACAATTTATGAAAGATATTAGAACCTTAAACTTAGAAGAATTAAAAAATTATTTCGTTTCACTCGGCGAAAAACCTTTTCGTGCGAAACAGGTTTATGATTGGTTATGGAGCAAGAACCTGCATTCTGTTGATGAAATGACGAATCTTTCCAAAGAATTAAGGGAAAAGATTTCACAGGAATATATCATTAATCCCATTTCTGTCGATCAACTTCAAAAATCCAAAGACGGAACCATTAAAAACGGAGTGAAATTACACGACGGACTTTTAGTGGAATCCGTTCTTATTCCTACAGAAACCAGAACTACAGCGTGTGTTTCTTCGCAAGTTGGTTGTTCACTGAATTGTGAATTTTGTGCAACTGCTCGTTTAAAAAGAATGAGAAACTTAGAAGTTGCCGAAATTGTAGATCAGGTTGCACTGATTGACAAGCAAAGTAAATTGTATTTTGACAGACCACTTTCCAACATCGTTTTTATGGGAATGGGAGAACCGATGATGAATTACAAAAACGTGGTAGAATCCATCAAAAAAATTACCGAACCGGAAGGTTTGGGAATGTCGCCAAGAAGAATTACCGTTTCTACATCGGGAATTCCGAAGATGATAAAAATGCTTGCTGATGAAGATTTGCGGGTGAAATTAGCTCTTTCTTTACATTCCGCAATCGAGGAAAAACGAAATGAAATAATGCCGTTTTCGGATAAATTTCCTTTAACCGAAATTATGGATTCCCTGAAATACTGGTACGAAAAAACCGGAAATATCATCACTTTCGAGTATTGTGTCTGGAAAAACATTAATGATAGAGATGAAGACATCAAAGCATTAATAAGGTATTGTAAGCAAATTCCGAGTAAAGTAAACCTTATTCAATACAATCCAATCGGTGACGGAAAATATGACCAATGTAATAAAGAGGCGGAAGAAAATTATGTTCGTCAATTGGAAAAAGCGGGAATTACTGTTTTAATCCGCAGAAGTCGGGGAGGAGATATTGACGCAGCTTGCGGACAACTGGCAAATAAAACGACAGAAAAAGTTTAAAAAATGTTCAGCCACAAAGGAAAAACCAGAAACGATAAGCATAATTTGGGAATTGCATCCTTATTGTCGTTTGTTGCGGGTTTGGTAAATGTTGTCGGATTTATGGCAGTAAGTAAACTTACAACCAATGTTACAGGTCATTTTGCTTATTTCATAGATGAAGCTTTTACACTCAGATTTACTCAGGCATTTCATACCGCTTTGTATGTTTTCTTTTTCTTGTTTGGGGCGTTTTGTTCCAATTTTATGGTAGAAACCTAGTCCAGAATCAGGGAAAATTTGGTTTACACTATTTCAGCTTTTACAGAAGCTGTTATACTTTTGGCGATTGCCGCTTTCGGAAATTTTCTTGTGAAATCCCATTCGGATATTATAGCATTTTGCTTGCTTTTTGCAATGGGAATGCAAAACTCTTTGGTAACGAGTATTTCACATTCGGTGGTAAGAACTACACATTTAACGGGACTTTTTACCGATATGGGAATTGAAGTTTCGCAACTGTTTTTTTACAAAGACAAAGACCATAAAAATAAACTTATCAAATCCATCAAACTGCGTCTTACTATTATATTAATGTTTTTTTTAGGTGGAATTATCGGTGGGATTTCATATAAATATTTTGGAATTCAAACATTGTTTTTGGGAAGTTTTATCCTTATTGTAGGACTCGTTTTTGATTTTGTGAAAATTAAAATCCTGCTTGCCAAAAGAAAATATTCTTAATCTTTTGCTTATAATTTAGAGTTATATTTACTTGTAAAAACAAATAAAATGGAATTCATCTTTGAAGAAAATGCTTTGGAAAATGTATATGCATATACAACGCCTTTGCTTGCAATTTTTATCTTCGCAGAAATGATTTTCAGCCATTTTATGGAAGCAAAATTATACAGCCGGAAAGATCTTTTCACGAATATCTCTTTTGCTCTTACAAATTTCGGGTTGGATTTTCTGATGAAGGCGTTTGCAATGGGCGTGATGTTTTTCTTTTATCAATTCCGTATTTTCGATTTCGATTTATCGAGTTGGTATTATTGGCTGTTTTGTTTTCTGGCAACAGATTTGGCGTATTATTTTCATCATTTGGTTGATCACCGTTCCAGAGTTTTTTGGGCGGTTCACATCACGCATCATAATTCCGAATATTTCAATTTAACAACAGGTTTCAGAAGTCCGGTTTTCCAACCGCTTTATCGGTATTTGTTCTTTTCGCCATTGGCATTTTTAGGATTTAATCCTTGGACAATTATGGTTTGCTACGCAATCGGACAGGTTTACGGAACCTTGGTTCATACACAGACTGTAAAAAAAATGGGATTTTTGGAATATATTCTGGTAACACCTTCTCATCACAGAGTTCATCACGGTTGTAACATCAAATATCTTGACCGGAATATGGGAATGGTTTTTATTTTCTGGGACAAAATTTTCGGAACCTTCGAGCCGGAAGATCCGAAAGTTCCTGTAAAATTCGGGATTTATCCGAAAATGCCCGATGATGGTCCGGTTACGACTTTGCTTTATGAATGGCGAAAAATCCGTAAAGATTTGAAACAACCGAATCTTACGTTGAAAGACCGTTTCAATTATATTTTCAATTCTCCCGGTTGGAGACACGACGGAATGGGAAAAACCGTGAAACAATACCGAAAAGAATATTGGGAAAAGAAAAAACAGAAAGCAAAATAAAGTCGCACAAATTTTGTATTTTTGAATGAAAATTCACAAAAAAATGGGAACTTTATATGTAAAATACAGAACTAAAAAACAACTTTCCACCCTGAAGAAACTTCTTTCAGCATTAGATTTTGAGATAGAAGAATCTGATAAAAATCCGAGTCCAAGCAAAGACAAATGGTTTGAAAATCCTAAAAATCTTGAAATGATAAAAATCGGTGAACAACAACTTCGGGAAGGAAAAGGAAGAATTTTAACAAAAGAACTTCGGAAAGAACTTTTTGGATAATGAGTTATATTGTTGAAATTTCTTCAATTGCAGAAGAACATATCAAGATTTTCAAAAAATCCGGACAAAAAATTCTTTTGAAAAAAATAGAAAAATTGATTGACGAGTTAGAAATTCACCCTTTCGAAGGTACAGGAAAACCGGAACCTCTGAAAGGAAATCTTTTGGGAAAATGGTCGAGAAGAATTGACCAAAAACACCGGTTGATTTATCAAGTTTTCGAAGATGAAGTTTTGGTGGAAGTTATTTCTGCTTATGGACATTATGATGATTAGATAAATGAAAAAAATATTTTTGGTTATAGTAATTCTCCTGTTTCAAGGAATTTCCGCACAAAAATCAGAAACTTTACCGCTTAAAAAATATAAAATTGCAACACTTTCCGATTCCGTCAAAGAAAGTTCGGGTTTGGATTTTTTTAAGGACAAACTTTTTACAATTAATGACAGCGGAAACTCTTCCGAAATTTTTGAACTCGATAAGACTTCAGGTAAAATCATTAAAACACTGAAAACCAATCTTAAAAACAAAGATTGGGAAGCAATAACAAGCGATTCCGCAAACATCTACATCGGAGATTTCGGGAATAATCGAGGAACGAGAAAAGATTTGAAAATCTATAAAATTCCTTTTAGAAATGATTCTTTAGTTGTAGATTCCATTAAGACTATTTCATTTTTTTATCTCGAACAAACAGATTTTACCGCAAAAAATATCAGTAATAATTTTGATGCGGAAGCAATGATTTTTCTCGGCGGAAATATTCATCTTTTTACCAAGGAATGGGAAACAAATACGGTTTCGCATTACCTCATCAATCCCGATTTTTCGGACAATCAACCGGCACAAAAATTAGAAACTTTTGATACGGGATTTGTCGTAACCGATGCTTCTTTTTTTGAGAATAAATTATACGTTGCAGGTTATACAAAAAAGATGGAAGTTTTCCTGATGATTTTTGAAAAAGATGAAAACGAAAATCTTTTCTTCGGAGAACCCCTGAAAAAATATTTTCTCGGAATGGCTTACAACATCGGGCAAATCGAGGGAATTGCAGTTGATGAAAACGGGATTTATATTTCCGGAGAAGCATTCAGCATCAAAATCAAAAAAGTGCCACAAAGTTTGTATTTTCTACCTTTCAAAGATTTAGAATAATTATCTTTGCCATCAATTATCAATCATCGTTCGTGGCAAACATCGTAGAAGAAATCAAAAAACCGATTGCAAATGAAATGAAACTTTTCGAGCAGAAGTTTTATGAATCTATGCAGAGCAATGTTCCGCTTTTGGATAAAGTTACCCGTTTTATCGTTACTACCAAAGGAAAACAGATGCGACCGATGTTTGTATTTCTCTGTGCAAAATTAGTAGGTGAAGTGAATGAAAAATCTTTTCGTGGAGCTTCGATGATTGAGCTTATTCACACCGCAACTTTGGTACACGATGATGTGGTAGATGAAAGTTTCAAACGACGTAATTTCTTCTCTATCAATGCTTTATGGAAAAATAAAATTGCGGTTTTGGTAGGAGATTATCTTTTATCGAAAGCGGTTTTACTTTCCACCGATCACAAAGATTTCGATTTATTGGCGGTAATTTCCAGAAC
Source organism: uncultured Kaistella sp. (assembly GCA_964433195.1). Lineage (GTDB taxonomy): Bacteria > Bacteroidota > Bacteroidia > Flavobacteriales > Weeksellaceae > Kaistella. The sequence goes on from CAYSQR010000034.1 coordinate 14,919, forward strand.
GATTCGGGAAATGGCGGAAGGAGAACTTTTGCAATTGGAAAAAGCCCGGAAACTTGATATTACGGAAGATGTTTATTATGAAATCATCCGTCAGAAAACGGCGACTTTAATTGCGGCGTGTTGTGAAATCGGGGTTCTTTCCAATGATGCCGATGAAAATCTGGCGAAAAAAATGAAAGAATTCGGCACATTGACCGGAATGGCTTTTCAGATTAAAGACGAT
>CAYSQR010000035.1:0-6329 GCA_964433195.1 uncultured Kaistella sp.
CACAAAATCTATCTTTACAAAGAAGATTTCAAGAGTTTTGAAGAAATGTTCAAAGAATCATCGGATTTTATCATCAGTCAAAAAGGCGAAGATGTGATTTCCGAAAAACACGACAAAGACTACAGATCCCGATCGTTCACAATAGAATCTGACGACGAGGTTTAATAAATTTTTGCATAAATTTTAGAAAACATCCGAAGTTCGGATGTTTTTTTGTTTCCAAAATTGAAAATCTAAAAAAGGAATAAAAAAACGCACTGAAAATCAATGCGTTTTATTTTTGGGTGAATGACCGGTTTCGAACCGGCGACCTTCGGAACCACAATCCGACGCTCTAACCAACTGAGCTACAATCACCGTTTTTAGGTCTGCAAATATAGCACTTTTCAATATATTACAAAATTATTCCATCAAAATTTTTGAAAGCTAAGAGTTTTTCTGTCGTAAATCCTTCGGCAAATTCTACTCCCGAAAGTCGTCCTAAATCCTGTGCTCTGTATGTTAAACTGTCCAGGAAATCTTTGGTAGCAATCGGAGTCATCGGTTCTTTGGAATCCGGGTCATAGAACTGGGTTTTGTAAGCAAGACACGCTTCGATTTTCTTTTCCATAAATTCTGAAATATCTACCACGAAATCCGGTGTAATGTGTTTCCACTGAATGTAATGGAAAATGTGTTTCGGTCGCCAAGTTTTCTGGTTTTCTCCATCAAGTTTGGTTTCTATTTTTATTAATCCTGAAAGGAAACACGCATCGGAAACCAATTTTGCTGCTTTTGCGTGATCAGGATGTCGGTCATCAATGGAGTTTGCAAATACAATTTCGGGTTGAAATTTTCTAATCATTTTCACGATTTGCATTTGATATTCTTCGGAATTTTGAAGAAAGCCGTCTTTCATTTTAAGATTTTCCCGTGCAGAAATGCCCAGAATTTTTGAAGCATTTGCAGCTTCTTCAGCTCTTGTAATATTGGTTCCGCGTGTTCCGAGTTCTCCTTGTGTTAAATCTAAAACGGCAACTTTTTTTCCTTCGGAAATAAGTTTTGCCAAAGTTCCTCCACAACCGAGTTCTACATCATCAGGATGTGCTCCTATTGCTAAAATATCTGCTTTCATTTTATTTTTGATATTGATAAATCGTGGTTAAAAACTGTGCGTAAGATTGTTCTAATTTCGTAATGTCGCCGGATTTTAAATTGATTCCCGCAGTTCCATAAGGATTTGAATTGACTGAAAATGCCGAAAACTGAAAAAACTGAACCGGCTGATTTTCCTGTGCTGAAACTTTAATGGAAGAACCCAAAAGTTTTTTGGTGGAAACGGTATAAATTTCTCCGGGCAACAATTTCAGTTTTCGGTACGTTCTTGGCTCGAAAACGATATTCTTTTTATTAATGCCGATTGTCTGCTTTTTATAGGGGGAAGAAATTAAATAAACTACATTGTCTTCTTTTGGAAATCCGTTTGGAACAACATAATATAAACTCAGCTTATGATGAGCGGAATCAAATTGCGGAACGGTTTCGTCAATGGTTTCAAAAGGTTGGTAAGAGAAGGCATTTGCTCCGATTTCTTTTGCTTTTTTGTAAACCATCCCGAAAACTTTCGCATCGTCATCAGAAAATCCCTGTACTTCAATTTCGCCGAGATATTCCGATGATACGGAATCCGGATTTATTTTATACAAAACTTTATCGTCATTTGAATGTGTTTTCACCACTTTATTCAGAACAACATTCTGGGCAAAAAAAATCTGCCCCAAAAACATTAAATATAAAAAGAAGAATTTTTTCATTTAATCATTATTTCTGTAAAATTTCGATACATTCTTCAAGCGAATTTTCCCAGTGTTTCAGTTCGATTCCATATACTTTTTCGATTTTGTCTAAAGACATTGTGCTTCGTTTCGGTCTTTTTGCGGGAGTGGGAAATTCTTCGGTAGAAATTGCGTTGAGCTTTATTTTTGAATTTGAAAATTCGGCAATTTTTTCAGCAAAATTAAACCACGTTGTTTCCGGCTCATTTGAAAAATGGAAAATACCATATTTTTTTGGTTCGATTTCGATGATTTTCATTACAACTTCCGCTAAATCATTTGCATTGGTTGGTTGACCGAATTGATCCGAAACGATTCCCAATTCGTCTTTCGTAGAAAATAAATTCAGCATCGTCTTGACAAAATTTTTATTAAATTCGGAATACAGCCACGATGTTCTGATGACAATTGTTTTGGGATTAATGTCAATAGCGAGTTCTTCGCCCTTTAATTTTGATGCTCCGTAAACTCCTTGCGGATTGGTAAAATCGTCTTCGGAATAGGAAATATTGGTTTCTCCATCGAAAACGTAATCGGTGGAAATATGAATCAGTTCCGTATTATTTTCTACGCAGGATTCTGCTAAATTTGCAACTCCGTCTGCATTTACCGCATAAGCTTTTTCCTTTTCGGTTTCCGCTAAATCTACTGCGGTGTAAGCTGAAGCATTGATGCAGAAATGCGGTTTGTAATCATAAAAAAAATCTGAAACTTTATCCTTATCCGTGATGTCTAAAGTATCGTAATCGGTAAAATTAAATTCAAAACGGTCTTCGAAATCGGGTGCTATTTTTTGAAAACAGTTTCCGAGTTGTCCGTTTCCTCCGATGATAAGTATTTTCTTCATTATTTTTCTGCTGATTTATTTTGTTTTCTGAGATATGCTGCTCTGCTTTGGAAATCTTTCTGTTCTAAATTTACTAAAAATTTCCGGAAGAGTTCTGTTGTTTCTTTGGGCTGCAATTCGGATTTTCGGGTTTTCATATTGAAATAAATGATAGTGAGCCACAAAATGCTGTGAATGGTTTTGCCGTCTTCGCTTTTCATTAAAATTTCAACTTTTGAAATACGGTCGCCAATTTCGATGGTTTTACTCGAAATGATGACTTTTGCATTGTACCGCACTTCTTTCAGATAAGCAATTTCGTTTTGAATCGTAATCCAAGTACATCCGGTTTTCCGGGTATATTCTTCGTAGGTAAAACCATATCCTGCTTCTACGTGATCTTCTCTTGCATTGAGCATATACTCCAGATATTTTGCATTATTGAGATGACCAATCGGATCGCAATCGCTGAAACGTACTTTTGCTGTGCTTGAAAGTTCTTTTTCCATTTTACAAAAATAAAAAAACCACTCCGAAAGAAGTGGTTTTATGTGCTAAAATTATTTCTTAGAGTCCTAATTCTTTTTTCACTGCGTCGGTTGCATCTGCACCGCCTTTGTAAATAAGAGCACTTGCATCAATGATGAAATCATATCCGTTTGCTTTTGCTACTTTGTTTACTGCGTTGTTCAGTTTTTCGATGATTGGTTTTACAGCTGCATCTCTTTTCTGAGCCAAATCATTTTGAGCGGTTTGCTGAATTTGTTGCAGATTCTGTTGTTTCTTTTGCAATTCTGCTTCTTTGGTATTTCTTTGTGCCTCAGTCATTTTAGCTGCTTCAGCTTGAAATTGCTGCACTTCTTTTTGGAAAGATTCTGCTTGTTTGTTTAGCTCATCTCCTTTAGTTTTACTGAAAGCATCCAAATCGGCAGTCATTTTTTTAGTTTCCGGCATTGCTGCTAAAACTACTTCATAATCCATAGATGCAACTTTCTGAGCTTTTGCAACTCCTACAGCCAAAAACATTCCTATTGCTGCAAATAATACACTTAATTTTTTCATAATCGGGGGTAAATAAATTTATTGTTGGTTTTTAATTATTTTGCTTTTCCTTCCAAAGCTCTCATCGAGCCTCTTTTTATTTGTCTTTCTCCTGTACCACCTCTTGTTCTGCTATCTTGTACCGGTGTTCCTTTTTTATCTGCTTCTGGAGTTCCTGTAGTTTTTGTACCGGAATTTTTCAGCAGCAAATCTAATACTTTATCTGTATAATCGTATCTTTTTTCGAGAAAAATTACACTGATGTTGTTGCTTTTATCAAGAACTATGCCTAAACTGTTTTTCTCGGAAACGGTTTTGATGGCGTTCCAGATTTGGTCTTGGAAAGGTTTGGTAAGGTTTGTTCTTGCATTATTGATTTCTCCCAATGTACCAAATCTGTTGTTGAGCATTGCTTTTATTTTCTTGTCCAAATCATCTACTTCTTTTTCTCTTTGTTTCAATTGATCGCCTACCAAAAGTACTCTTTCGTTTTCCAATAAGGTTTTCTTTTTATCGAACTCACTCTGGAGAGATTGTATTTCGGTTTGCCACGAAGCAATCTGAGAATTTAATCTGGATTCTGCGTCTTTATACTGCGGAAGTTTACCAAGTATATAATTGGTATCTACAACTCCTATTTTCTGTGCATTTGCAAAATTTGAAAATACAACAAGAATGATTGAAAATAATTTTAACTGTTTCATCTTTATTAAGTTTATAATGATTGGTTCATCAGGAAGTGCGTTTTCCATCCGGAAGGTTCTGTACCTATGATTGTTTTATCAAATCCGTAAGCGAAATCGAAGCCTATTAAACCGAAAGCTCCCATATAAACTCTTACTCCGATACCTGCAGCACGTTTCAGCTGGAAAGGATTATAGGTTCCATAAGAATTCCACGCATTACCTCCTTCAAGAAAAGAAAGTGCATATATTTTTGCAGTTTGGTTCATAGAAATCGGGTATCTCAATTCCAAAGCAAATCTGTTGTAAATGGTTGCTCCTCCGTAAGGAGTTACATCTTCAGACATTCCTCCTGTAGAAGAAGCATTTTCATAACCTCGAAGCGGAACCAATTCACGACCATCGTATCTTCCTCCGAAAAGTCCTGTTCCTCCTACATAAAATCTTTCGAACGGAGGAGCTCCGAGCTCTTTATTATATCCATCGAGAAATCCCATTTCCGCAGTACTTCTCAGAATCAGTTTTCCTACAACTGCATTGTAAATATCGGCTTTAAGTTTCACTTTATAAAATTCCAGCCATTTATATTTATCAATGGCACTCATTGTAGAATAGTCTTTCTTGTTGAATAATGAATACGGCGGGGTAAATTTTACTGATGCTTCTATATTGGAACCTTGTGTAGGAAAAATCGGGTCGATTCCTGCTGAATTTCTGCTTAAACCTAAATTGAAACTGAAATTTTTCGCAGATCCATTATATTCCGTAATGTTCCCGAATTGGAACGGGTAATTACTGAAATCATAACTTTGGTATTGGATTCCTGTATATAAGGAAAAATAATCATCGGGCCATTTTAAAAGCCGGTTTAATCCTACGCTTGCCGAGAAAATATTAAGTTTCTGGGTATCTCCATACATATCGGTATATCTTACCAATGATTGGTTTAATCCGATAGAAAGTGCAGTGGGTTTTTTTCCGAATAACCAAGGTTCTGTAAATGAAATCCCATAATTCTGGAAGTATTGTCCTGCTTGTGCCTGAATGGAAAGCGTTTGTCCGTCTCCTTGTGGAACGGGTCTGAAATCTTTGAACTTCATAAAATTTCTCAAAGAAAAATTATTGAAAGTAAGTCCTAAAGTTCCGATGAACGAACCACCTCCATAACCTGCTTGAAGCTGTACCTGTGAAGAACCCTTCTCTACCAAAGTCCAATGGATATCTACAGTATTGTCTTGCGGATGCGGAGTGATTTGCTGCCCTACTTGCTGTGGATCGAAAAACTGCATCCCTCCCAAATCGAAATAAGTTCTTTTGATGTCGCTTTTTGCAAACAGACTTCCCGGTTTTGTCCGCAATGACCGAAGAATAACGTGGTCGTGAGTAGTGGTATTTCCGCTCCAGGTAACTCTGTTCCAGGTTGCTTTTTCGCCTTCACTAATTCTGATTTCCAAATTAATGGAATCTCCCACAACGGATTTTTCAACGGGTGTAACACTGGAAAAAAGATAGCCACTGTTCATATAAATCGATTTGATGTCGGAATCGTCTTCTTTTCCTCCATCTTCACCAACTTTTTTATTGAAACCTACTGCATCATATATATCACCGGTTTTGTAACCAAGTACTTTTTGCAGAAATTCTGTGGTATAAGCGGTATTTCCGAGAAAATTGATATCGCCGATGTAGTATTTTTTTCCTTCGTTCAGCTTGATGTTGATTTCGTAATCATTTTTCTTGTTTCTCCATACGGAATCTGAGATGATTCTTGCATCACGGAATCCTAAAGAACGGTAATAATTAATCAGATTATCCCGGTCTTCTTCATATTTTTCTTGAATGAATTTGGAGGGTTTCAAAATTCCGTTGATACCGAATCTTCTTTGTTTGGTATCTTTCAATGCTTTTCTTCTGAGTTTACCGTCGGAAACACTTGAGTTTCCTTCAAATTCGATATGGCTGATT
>CAYSQR010000035.1:6339-14348 GCA_964433195.1 uncultured Kaistella sp.
CCTTTATCTACATTAATCGTCCAATCGACAAGATCCGGATCCTGCTCATTCACTTTATCCTGAATGGTTACTTTGGCATCAGCAAACCCTTTTTTGATATACTCTTTCGGAATGTTTGTTTTGAGGGTAGAAATGAGGTTTTGCGTGATTTTTGTTCCGGGTTTCAGGTTGTTTTCTTTGGCAAGTTTTTCGCTTTTGGATTTTCCGATTCCTTTTCCGGTAAATTTTACTTCTCCCAAATCTTTCAAATCCTGAAGATTGAATCTGAGGATGACATTTTCTCCTTCAATGCTTTGTACATACACTTCCACTTGGGAAAAAGATTGCTGATCCCATAGTTTTTTGATGGCATTGCTTATTTTTTGTCCCGGAATTTCTATGCTTTCATTTTTGTTGAGCCCTGTAAATCTTAAGATTTGAGCGGGAGAATATTTTTTTACTCCATCAATCACGATGTCTTTCAGGATGTAATTTTCTACTCCGTTTTGGGCATAAATTGCCGTATCCTGATTGTTTTTCTCGGGAGTAATCTGACCATAGAACTGTGCCGAAGCGACAAATATGATAATGGATAATAGTTTAAACTTCATTTTTTATCTTCTAACTTTTTTATAAATTTTCTTCAAGCTGTTCGCTTGTTTTGCCGAATCTTCTTTCTTTGTTTTGGTAATTATATATACAGCGGAAGAAATCTTCTTTCCCGAAATCGGGCCACAGAATATCCAAAAACTGCAATTCTGCATAAGCAATCTGCCAAAGCAAAAAATTACTTATCCGCACTTCTCCGCTGGTTCTGATGAGCAAATCTACAGGTGGGAAATCTTTTGTATAAAGATGCTGTTCCATTATTTCTTCATTGATGTCTTCTTCATTCAGTTCTCCGTTTTTTACTTTTGTACTGATTTTCCGTACCGCATTCAGTATTTCTTTTTGTGAGCCGTAACTTAGTGCCAAAATCAGATTCCCTCTTTTATTGTTTTTGGTAATCTCTACCAAGTTCAGCATTTGTTCCCTTACCAAAACCGGCAGTTTTTCGATGTCGCCGATAATGTGCATTCTCAATCCTTTGGTAAAGATTTCTTCGGCTTCCAAAAGCATCGTTTCGGAAATCAGGGTCATCAAAGTATTTACTTCATCTGTTGGTCTGTTCCAGTTTTCTGATGAGAAAGTGTAAAGCGTAAGATAAGGAATATGGATTTCGTTACAGGCATTCACAGCGTTTCGCACTGCTTCGATGGCGTGTTTGTGTCCGAAAGTTCTTTCTTTTCCTCGTGATTTTGCCCATCTTCCGTTCCCATCCATAATGATGGCAACGTGTTTGGGAAGTTTATCCGGGCTTATTTTATCTCTTATCGATTCCATTTTATTTACAATAACACGGTGGTCTTCCAAACGCATAGGAAATCCCTATAGTTATCGAGTTTACCCAGTCTTTTGAGTTGATATTTCCTACCTGTCTCTGTTCTATAAATTCTTTTGTCCTTCTTTCCACTTCCGGTTTATAAACATCATCCTCCAAAAGAGATTTCGCCCCCGAAAGGATGTCTTTATTATAGAGGACTTTCACACTGCTTTCATCAATGACGCTGTAATCAATGGAATCTGAAAAAGTAGGTCTGAACATCAGTTCCATAAACATCGCCCAATTATAATTGTATTTGTATTTTAATCCTATTCCGAAAGGAATTGCCATTGTAAATTGTTTACCGGAGGTGTAAGTCGGGGTAGTTAAAAAATCTGTATCGTTTAGCGGTGTTTGTGCAACTCCTGCTGCATCTCTCCGAAAATCGTTTTCTAAAGTTGCCTGAAGTGTATTTGCAAGCATACCTCCTACTCCACCAAAAACATACGGACTGAGAAGGCTTTTCTGCTCATCATTTACCGGAAAAAAATTATACTCGAAAAGCAAATCTGCTTCAATAATGGAATTGGTTCCCCATAGTTTTCGGTCAATTCTGTATTTTTCTTTGGACAATGCATCAATAAACTGTATCTGGCTAAAACCTATATTTAATCTCACCGTTTGATAAGGATTAAAATTCATTCTATATAAAACACCGCCGTAAAACGGAATCCCATAATTGGCAACATCTCCGAATGCCGGTTGTTGCAAGATATAATTTGTTTTCCCGATATCTCCTACCAAATTACTAAGTCCTATCTGCATACCTATTTCGTGGCGTTGTCCTTTCACGGAAACCATTACTAAAAACAGGGTGATAAAAGCACAAACAGATTTCTTTAGCATAAACGGATGAACCTCAATTTTCATAAATAATTTTGCAAATATAAAACATTTTTGGCTTAAGAAAATTCTTAATTTTTAGTTAAATAACCTCAAAAAGGCATAATTTTTTGATTTAGAAACGATAAATAAATCTTTTTATGATTTTGGAAAAATAAAACCCTCTTTTGCGAGGGTTTCAGAATTAATTATTCCCGAAAATTTTCCTGATTTTATTCCTTATTTTAATCAAAGTAGGTTCTTTATAATTTTTGTCTTCCTCAAAATATCCATAACCGTATCCGTAACCGTAACCGTAACCGTAACCGTAACCATATCCGTAACCATATCCGTAACCGTATCCTTGTTTCATCTGATAATCATTATACACGAATCCCAGATTTTCAACCTCGTGTTTTTGGTATTTTTCGGTAATCATTTTCAACATATATTTCTCGGTATATTCGTGTCTTACCACATATATGCTTGCATCTGCGTGCTTCATCAGTTCAAAAGGATCTGCAACCAAACCAACCGGTGGTGAATCTATGATGATAAAATCATATTGTTTTTTCAGTTCTTCGATGAATTGTATGTTTTTCTCGCTCATCAAAAGTTCGGAGGGATTCGGCGGAATAGGTCCCGAAGTTGCGACGTGGAGATTGGGGATTTTGGTCTGGTTGATAATCTCGTTCATTTCTATTCCTCCTGTGAGATAATTGGAAATTCCGTATTTGTTATCGACTTTGAAGTCGCCGAAAATTTTCGGTTTTCTTAAATCCATTCCCAGAAGTATTGTTTTCTTCCCGCTTAATCCAAGAACAGATGCGATGTTGATGGAAATATAAGTTTTCCCTTCTCCTCCGATGGACGATGTTAAAAGAATAACCTTTGATTTGCTGTCTTCTTTATGCAAAAACCTGAGATTTGCCCTTATTCCCCGAAATGCTTCTGAGATAGAAGATCTCGGCTGTTCCAAAACGGTAAGGTTGTTTTCGTGGGTATTTCTTCCGATAACTCCCAGAAGCGGAATTTTTGTTACTTGAACCAGCTCTTTGATGTTTCGGATTCTGTTGTCCATTACTTCCGAAATTCCCAAGATTAATAATGGCAAAAGCAATAAACCCCCGATAATCATATTTTTCGTTTTCTCAACATCCGGAGCAATGGGTCCTTGTCCTAGATTTTTTGCCATATCTATGACGGTAATATCCGATTTGTTGGTTGCAACCCTTATCTGTGTTTCGTTTTGTTTGGCGAGTAAACTATTGTAGGTGGCTTCAATCATATTATATGCTCGTTCCGCATCTAGATATCTTCTTTCTTTTTCAGGATAAGACTTCAATTCAAATCCGGAACTTGCAATCGCTTCGTTAATTTTAGAAATCTCATTATAATAAATGGTATAATAACTTTTTATCGAATTGTTTGAGCTTCCTCTTGCTTCGCTGATTAATCGGTTGATTTCCCGCATAGGTTCCGAATTTGGGGTATAAATCAGGGAGAGTTCTCTTTTTTTTGCATATAATGCTTTCAGTTCGGAAACGGTTGCGTTGAACAATCCATCCTCAACTCCTGCGGCATTGGTACTTATCATTTGATCCAGATTCTGTGAAGCCAAAGTATTACGGATATTGTCCAGCGAGTTCATCTTGGTCAGCAAATCTGCTTTTTTGGTTTCGAGTTCTTTTATTTTTTGGATTGTTTTTTCGTCCCTGTCTTTGATGTCGTACAACCCTTCGGTAATTTTCATCGAATTAAGGACTGCCCCACTGGAATCAAGTTTTTTCCGAATTTTGGCAAGATTTTCATAGAGGTATTTCTCTGTGTTTTTATCCACCGTATTTTTATCCATCATTCTTTTCTGCTGCAACTGTTCTACCGAAGCATTCAAAAAATTGACAGTTCCGTTCAGATTGTATCCTCTTTTTGTAACAATCATAATAGAGGCGATTTCTTTATCGAAATCTACTCCGATTGTAGAGACCAAACTATTGACGGTTTGATTGACCGTTGAAAGATTAACAATGATATTGTCAAACTCTATGGAAACCGGTTGTGGATTTTTAACAAGCCGGAATTTCAGATTTGGCGATACATACCATTCATTGATGGAAATGATTTTGTTTTTGGGACGGTTGTATTTAGGAATATTTTCGTAGCTTTCTGTTTCATAAGAATAGAGAGCAGTAGATTGTCCTTCTTTCGGCAAATCTATTTCATATTTTTCTCCTCTGGGAATAAGTGTTATAGGATAATTTACTTGTTGCGGATAAGATTTATCCACCTCCAAAAAAACGGGAGAATCGTATTTATCAAGATAAGTTTCTTTGATGCTTCCTTTGGTGGAATAATTAACAAACAAATCGAGCTGTTTTACCAGATATTCGTTATGAGAACGAGAAAGAAGCATTTTTTTGAGATAAACTCCGTCTTGGTTTCCGCCTTGTCCCCAAATAAAATTGATGGATTGGTTCGGTGTGAAGTAACTTGCGGTATTGTTTGATATACTCAGCGATAAACTGGATGCATAAATTCGCTGTGCATAATATTTATTATAAAACCAAGCAATAGAATATCCTATTATTGCCATCAGTACAAACCAATACCAATGTCTAAGGATTCTTCTGACAAAATGTTCGATGTCGAAAAAAGCAAAGGAGCCAACTTTCTCTTTTGGAGCGGCAACAGCAGTATTCGTTGTATTTTCTTTTCCCGGAATCATCTTATAACCTTGTTAAAATTAAATAAATCGACATCGCCGTTGTTATCACGGAAACTCCGGTAGTAAGCGTTTGTAATGGGTCTTTTCCAAATCCGCTGAGATTTTTGGCTCTTGTATTCAGATAGATTTCGTCCCCGTTTTGTACCCAGTAATACGGAGAATTCATCACATCTTCTCTGGTAAGATCTATTTTGGCAGTTTTGATTCCTTCGGGTAGTTTCCTGCGAATCACGATATTTTTTCTATCGATGGTACGATTCAGTCCGCCGTTTATGGAAATTGCTTCGGTAAGTGTAAGTGTATTTTTATGGGCGGTTTTTTCACCTGTCATTCCCACTGTTTCCACATCTCCTAAAATATAGTAAGTAATTCCATCAGTATCAAGACGGGCTTCAGCTTTTCCTTCCAAAAAATTTTCGTTTACTTTATCTTGAATGTCTTTTGTAATTTCTTCTATCGTTCTTCCTTCCGCTTTTACATAACCTATTCCGAATACGTTGATATCTCCTTTGGAATCTACTTTCAAGCCATTAAAATAAAAAACCATATTTCCACCGACTCCTCTGGAACTTGTGACTCCTCCTGTTCCTATTCCTGTGGTGGATGTATTTAGACTTGAATAGAATTGTGCTGCATCTCCTTTCGGGGTGGTTACAATATTTAGTTTGAGAATGTCGTTTTTGGTAACTCTGTAAACGGGAATATTATAGGGAACGAGACCTTCTTCATTAATGACAAGATTTTCGTTGGGCTGCATATATCTCACATCTTTTGTTGAAATACAAGAAGAAAGCAAAAACGGCAAAACCAGCAGCAAAGTGAATTTATATATTGTCATTTTTTAATTTAATTTACAAAAATAATAAATAATTAATTATGTTTTTTCCTCATATAAAGGACGAGTTTCGCGATATATATTCCCATAAATCCCAATGCAATTACAATCAATATCAATAAGTTTACATTGATGTGCCTGAAATAATATGCAACCGCAACAATGAAAATATAATACAGGATAATGTAAAAAGTAGATCTTCTGTGGGTAATTCCCAATTCCAAAAGCGTATGGTGAATATGATTTTTATCCGCAATAAACGGAGATTGCTTTCTCGAAAGACGAATAATGATTACATTAAGCGTATCTACGATGGGAAGAATAAGTATTGCCACTGCAATTGCCGGTGCAGACTGCAAATAATATCTCGGTACATTCGGTAATTGTTTGTCGATAAAAATATCAATAAAATTAATCGCCGTAAATGCCAATAAAAATCCCAAAATCATAGATCCGGTATCTCCCATAAAAATTTTATTATACCGATAATTTGACAGATTGTAATACAAATATCCCAAAATAGAACCGATAATCACTACGGAAAGAATTACCAAAGGATAATTATATTCGCCGAGCCGGAAATAACTTATCCCAAAGAATATACAGCAGATAACGGAATAACTTCCAGCCAAACCATCAATCCCATCAATCAGATTAAAAGCATTAATCAAAATAATAAAGGTAAAAATACTGAACACCACACTCACAAAATAATTGAGTTCATAAATTCCGAATACTCCGAAGCAATTCCTGATTCTTACATCAGATCCTATTACCATCAAAGCACATACAACAATCTGCACAAATAATTTTTTGTATGCACGCATTATCATAATGTCATCTTTCACACCGGTATAAAATAGGATGACCAGCGAAGCAAATAAAAACTTATATGACTCGAAAAGTTCAAAAGCAAAAATAGATGCACATACCGAAAGTGAATAAAATATTGCAACTCCTCCCAGATTCGGTATTTTTCTCAGATGCGAACTTCTGATTCCCGGTTCGTCCATCAGATTTCTTCTTCTGGAAATTTTTATAACGGCAGGAATGGAAAAAAATGTAAGCATAAATGAAAACAAAAAACCCAACCCTAATTTCACATAGAATACGGGAATATAATTATTGTGAGTAAAAAGTTCTTCCATATAGATTATTTTTCGTTTTTACCAAAGTTCGTTGTTATATCTGTCCGTAGTAAATCTACCATAATATCCGTTTCCTTTCCCGAAATAAAAAAACATCATCACAAGATACGTCATAAATCCTGTATAGAGAAACTGTCTTGCCTTGTCTTTTGCAGCATATACCAAACTCGGCATACAAAACATTGTTACAAAAAACATATAAGCTCCCGGAAGACGCACCGCAAAAATTGAATTCCCACGAAGAAAATAAAATAAAGCCATTCCGAAAACCGCGAGATTTCTCATATATTCATACCACCAAACTTCATCGCAACCTTTTTTATCAAACCTTATCAAAATCCCGATAAAAAACAGCTTCACAATATCATTTAGTCCCGTTTCCACCTCTGTCCCATAATATCTATCATCCATATATCCTGTATAAGCACTGGAAACATCTCCCGGAGTAAGGGAAGAAAAGGTACTTCCGCCGAATCTGTACAGCTCAAAAGGAGAAGAAAGTACCGCCAAAATCAAAACCCAGAAAATTCTTTTGCTGTTCATAGGAATTTTCACAAGCCAATACGCCGGAAGAAACATAATCGATGTTTTATGAAAACCAAGCGCAATATACATACACAGCAAAAACATCGGCAGATTTCTTTCTTTGATGAATTTGAATGAAACCACAGAAATTGCAATTCCGATTCCCTGTCTCATCTGTCCCGAATCTTCAAAAAACATAATCGGCATAAAATAAAACAACGCTGCAAGTGCCGGAAATTCTACATTCTCATATATTGTGGTAAATTTCAGAGTTACCGTAATCATCGCCATAATGAGCGTAACGATATAAAACGGAAAACCTAAATCGAAAATAATTTTATTAATGAATACAAAAATCCATTCTATTTCCATCGTATTGGGACGGAAAAGTGCTTTATCCCAAACATCGCCATAATTCGTATAGATGGAAAAATCCCTGAAAAGCATTTTATACACAGGATAATCTGCTCCCACATTGATTCTGAAACCAACTGCAATTACAATCAGAAATCCTGCAAACCACAAAATACCTTTCTGCTTTTCTCCCGAACC
>CAYSQR010000036.1:0-14314 GCA_964433195.1 uncultured Kaistella sp.
GGAAGTAATCCGATAGATGCCATCAAAGCGGTCATTACAACGGGTCTGGTTCTTACTTTTACGCCTTATAAAATTCCGTTTGCAACCTCCATTCCTGCTCTTATATTTTGATGAAATTCGCTACGCAAAGTCTCCTGACTTTGAGCAAACTAAAAAAATAACTATCTTTGATAAAATCAAACAATAATGAAAGCAGGTTATGTAATCAGAGAGCAAGATAAAGCACACTTTATTACCTGCACTATTGTGGACTGGATTGATATTTTTACAAGACAAGTATATCGGGTTTTTAAGAACGGCTCAACAAAGTCAGGAGACTTTGTGCAGCGGGGATTTTATGTAAAGAAAATGAAAATGACTTTGATATTAAAACGAATCATCAATTTATTATCTGTGATTATAACAAGTGTCTTTCTTTATTCCTGTGCCGCAAATAATGCAGCAACATCCGGTTACAAATCCACAACGGTTTCTTATTATGCCAACAAATTTGAAGGAAAAAAAACCGCAAGCGGAGAAGTTTACAGACACTCCAAAATGACTGCTGCCAACAAAACACTGCCTTTCGGTACAAAAGTGGAAATCATCAATCCCGAAAATTCCAAGAAAGTAATTGTAACAGTAAATGACAGAGGACCTCTAAAGTCTTCCAGAGAGTTTGATCTCAGTCAGGGTGCTTTCAAAAGAATAGGAAATCTCAACAGCGGTGTTCTGAAAGTGAAATACAAAATCATTAGGTAAATAAAGAGATGGAAACAAAAAAATACCGAAAATTTTCGGTATTTTTTATGGGAATATTTTTATGAAATTATTTTGCAAATCTTATAGACATCTTTCTGTCTGCTGCTCTTTCTTCATCGGAAGCAGAAGCATCTACCGTTGCAAATTCGCTTCCGTAACCATCGGCTGCCAAAACCTGCGTACCGACTCCTTTATCAGAAAGCCATTTTTTGATAAACTCTGCTCTGGCTTTGGAGATTTTCAGATTTACGTCCTCGCTTCCTGTTTTATCGGTATAACCTCCGATTTTGATTTTTGCATCCGGGAATGCTTTCAGAATTGCAACCAGGTTATTTAATTGTTCCTGTGAACCGTCTTCTAATTCGGTTGAAGATCCCATTTTGAAATTTACCTTGTCAAAATCGTACCAAGTATCTTTCAATGAGGCATCATCGGCTGCATTTTTATAACTTCCTGCTTTCAGGAAAGAGATCATTTTGTCTTCCATTCCTCCGATATATCCTTTCAATTTGATTCCGTTTAAATCAATCTCAGAATCGGTTTTTTCAATAGAAACAATTGTTGCAGAAGAATCTACAGCATCTATATTGGCAGAATTGGTAGTAACAGAAACAGAATCTGTATTATTTACAGTGGCTGCATTGTTTTTGTCGCACTGTTTCCACAAGAACCACGCAGCAAGAGCAAGAAGAAGCAACGGCAATAACCATTTCCAGATAGAACCGTCATCATTTTTTTCAACATTTACATTGGTATTTCCACCTCTGGTAACGTCTATTTTCGGTTCATCGAAAGAAGTAACTTTTACTTTTTCGGATTCAACGGTTTTTTCTCCTCCAAACCAGTTTCCAAATCCTAAGGAAGCCAAAGAAAGACCTGCAGGAAGAAGAGAAGATACAATTCCTTTTTGCTCTCCTAATAATTTGGTAATTCCTGAAGCATCTAAATTGTTGTCCGCCGAATATTTACCGATAGAACCTAAAGCCGCACCTGTAACCATATTCAAAAGTGAATTTGAAGTAGCGTTGCTTACTCCCGAAAATCCGGAAACTGCGTTTGCCAAACTTCCCGCTTTGTCACCGAAAATTAAGGAAAGCACAGTAGAAACCACAGAATTATTAGTAGGACCTCCTAATAAATTGCCAAGTAATCCGCTTGAAGCAGCACCTGTAATAGCATCGAGAATTCCCGGTTTATCGGCATTGTTTGCCAATCCGCCAATAACGGCAGGAAGCAATCCGCTGATTGCTTTGGAAACTCCGGATTCACTTTCGCCAAACTCAGAAGCAGCTTGGGAAATTAAAGCAGGACCTAATTGTCCTTTGATAAGCTCAATAATGTTTAATGACATAATAGTTTATTTTTAAATTTTAATTAAGTTATTGGTAAGCAAAATTTAATCCAATTCATTGATTATTAATGAACTTTATTAAAACATTAACACTAAAGGATATGGTATCTTAATTTAGTTTAATACGCTTTTGCAAAAATTACCCGTTGTTTGGAAGGTTTTCCTGTGATTAATGAAACGCCGTCTTCCAAAGGATTATTTAAAGGAATACAGCGGATTGTCGCTTTAGTCTCGTTTTTTATCTGTTCTTCTTCTTCCGCGGTTCCGTCCCAATGTGCGGAAATAAATCCTCCTTTTTCCTCTAAAACTTTTTTAAATTCTTCATAAGAATCAACTTTCGTGAGGTGTTCTTCACGATAACTCAATGCTTTGTTGTAGATATCTTTCTGAATCGTTTTCAGAAGTTCTTCGATATAATTATCGAGGTTTTCTATTGGTTGGGTTTCTTTGGTTAAATTATCTCTTCTTGCAATTTCGACGGTTTTGTTTTCCAAATCTCTTGCACCCATTGCAATTCTTATCGGAACTCCTTTCAGCTCATATTCTGCGAATTTCCACCCCGGTTTGTTTTCGGTTCTGTTGTCGTATTTTACGGAGATTCCTTTTGCTTTTAATTTTTTTTGAATTTCAAAAGCCACTTCATCAATTTGCTGTAACTGTTCTTCTCCTTTAAAAATCGGGACAATCACAACCTGAATCGGAGCTAAAGTAGGAGGTAAAACCAAACCGAAATCATCGGAATGGGTCATAATCAAGGCACCCATTAATCTTGTTGAAGTTCCCCAAGAAGTTCCCCATGCATGTTCTATTTTTCCTTCTTTATTAGTAAATTTCACATCAAATGCTTTTCCGAAATTTTGTCCCAAAAAGTGCGAAGTTCCGGCTTGAAGAGCTTTCCCATCCTGCATTAATGCTTCAATACAATAGGTTTCATCTGCTCCTGCAAATCTTTCGGAAGCGGTTTTAATTCCTTTAATCACGGGAATTGCCATAAAGTTTTCTGCAAAATCGGCATAAACATCGAGCATTTTTTCGGTTTCTTCAATGGCTTCTGTTTTAGTAGCGTGTGCAGTATGACCTTCCTGCCAAAGAAATTCGGCAGTTCTCAGAAATAATCTCGTTCTCATTTCCCACCGTACAACATTTGCCCATTGATTAATCAAAATCGGTAAATCCCGATAGCTTTGAATCCAGTTTTTGTAAGTATTCCAAATGATGGCTTCGGAAGTGGGACGAACAATGAGTTCTTCCTCTAATTTCGCTTCCGGATCTACGATGAGTTTTTTAGGATTATCGGGATCTGTTTTCAGTCGGTAATGGGTTACAACAGCACATTCTTTTGCAAAACCTTCTGCGTTTTTTTCTTCGGCTTCAAACAGACTTTTCGGAATAAAAATCGGGAAATAGGCATTTTCGTGTCCTGTTTCTTTGAATTTTCTATCCATTTCGTCCCTCATTTTTTCCCAGATTGCATATCCGTAAGGTTTTATGACCATACAACCGCGAACTCCGGAATTTTCTGCCAAATCGGCTTTTACGACTAATTCATTATACCATTTGCTGTAGTCTTCTGCTCTTGAAGTAATTTTTGCCATTATTTTTCGTTTGTCTTTATGATTTAACTTTGCTGCAATACTTTTATCTAAACTAAAAAGTGTATTTTTACTCAAAATTTACCGCTTTGATTGGTACAATTTTGGTATAAAATGCAAATATAAATCAAATTAAAACTTCTTACCTTATTATGAAAAAATTTACACATAAAAAATTAATGGAAATGCTGAAATCCAAAATGGTTTTAGCAATTTCGGGCGGTTTGATTTTAATGTCGTGTGGTGTTCCGATGGGAGCATACAGCGAAACCGATGGGGTATATTATGATCCGAACAGGGATACATTACCCGAAGGAATGGTGATGAACAGAGTAGGAGAGTACTATGATTATCAAGATAATTACGACCAAAATAAATACCTTAATTCCGATAACAGGAACCAAAACTGGAATGATAATCAAAATTCCGATTGGGGAAATTATACGGGAACAGAAACTTATTATAGTGATAATTCTTGGGGATATCCTTACGGATTTTATTCAGGATTTGGTTTCGGTATGGGTTATGGAATGAGTTTCGGATGGGGTTCATCTTGGTACGGAGGATATTATAATCCTTATTGGGGATTTGGTTATCATCCGTTTTACGGATATTACAATCCTTATTACGGATACTCTTATTATGGATATTCTCCTTACTACGGATATTATTCTCCTTACTACGGTTACGGATATTATTCTCACGGATATGGATACAACAGTTACAATGCACCGGGATTTAATTATAAAAGAAGCGGAGCAGACGGAGCTTTTAGAAACTCTTTAAGAAATTCTAACTCAGGGAATAGAAATACCAGTAACGGTGGTTTCAGAAACGATAATCCGAGATACAACGGAAATCCGTCTGCAAACAATCCGAGGTTCAATCAACCGAATACAACGAATCAGCCAAGATACAGAGTGGGTTCTCAACCAAATAACAGTACGCCGAGAACTTCTACGCCGAATTATAATCAACAACCACCGAGAAACAGCAATTCTAATGACAATAGTATTCGGACAAATTCCAGTTCAGGAAATTCCAGATCGGGAAGTTCTGGAGGTTTTAGTAACAGTGGTTCGTCGAATTCCGGTTCTACGAGATCTTCATCTTCAGGAGGATTCAGAAGATAATTTTTTCAGAAAATAACATTTAGAAATGATTAAAAAACCTTTAATTCTATGGAGTGTTTCAGCAATGTTTTTTGCCAACGCTCAAGATGTTTCTACCATTAGAAATACAATGGAAATTTATTCGGCTCCGCTGATGAACGGTTCCGCTAAATATAATGCGATGGCTGGTTCTATGGGAGCTTTGGGAGGAGATTATTCTACTCTCTATTCCAATCCTGCAGGAATTGGTGTAAGTATTGCGAGTGAAGTTTCGGGTACTTTATCGCTTCACAGCAATAAAAATACGACTGCATTATTCGGGAAATCGAATAACTTTACCATCAAGAAAGCAGGTTTGGGAAATGCGGGTGGAGTAGTAGCTTTTCGCATAGAATCTCCTTCTACATCGTGGAAATTTGTAAATATAGCCATTAATTATTCCACCCAATCTTTGGAAGATTATTCGGAATCCGCAAGTAACGGAAATATCAGTTACCATATTCCGGCAACCAATGATGACCTTGCTTATGCGGGACACGCCTATAACCGTTACGGAAATATTTCTAAAACAAGTATGGCAATCGGTGGGAATTATGACCATAAAATTTATGTAGGAATAGGACTGAACTTTCATAATTCTATTATTGATCAATACGATACTGCAGCTTTCACTTCTGCTTTAAATAATGTAACTTCGGAGTACGAAAAACAATACACCCCGTTCTCGGAATCAGGAAACGGATTTTCGGCTTCCTTAGGAATTATCGGGAAAATAAGTCCGCAATTCAGATTGGGTGCAGCTCTGGAAACTCCTACTTGGTGGGGTATCGAAAGAGTTTATGATGAATACGAAAATCCTGTGGACGGAACTTATACAGAAGACAGAAGTCTTTCTACTCCGATGAAAGCGACTTTGAGTGCGGCTTTTGTTCCGAATAAGAATTTCGCCATCAATGTAGATTATGCTTTCGGATTGACAAAACCGAAATACAAAGTGTATGGTGCTGCGGAAAAAGAACTGAATAATTTCTTTAGCAGTCATTCCAAAAATCTTTCGGAAGTGAGAATTGGTGCGGAATACAGAATCAGTGCATTGAGATTGAGAGGAGGTTATGCATTTGCTTCGAGTCCTTTCCGTTCGATGAATATTGATTCTTTTTCGGAGAATGGTTCTCATTCTTCTACGGCGTTCAGCAATTTATTTATGGGCAAAAGAAATACGATTGGAGCGGGAATCGGTTATGATTTCAAATCATTCTTTATCGATGCGGCTTATCAGAATATAAGCTCGGAATACAACAGTCCTTTTATACAGGGTTCTGCTGCGGATAATACGGGATATTTTTCGTATAACTATATCGTAGAATCCGATGCGTCCATTGTTTCTAAAGTAAAAAATAAAAGAAATAATTTCTTTCTAACTTTCGGCTGGAAATTCTGATTTAATCCATAATAAAAACCCTTTCTGTTGTAATGCAGAAAGGGTTTTAAATATTAACAAAAAATTACTTACTCTTTTATAACTTTCCCGGTTATAACTTCCCCCGATTTTGCAGTGGCAGTGATAATGTAAACTCCTTTTGCAAGGTTTGCAACATCAGCAGATTTTACATTGTTAGAAACCGTTTTTACCACTTTTCCCGAAAAATCCGTTATTCTGATATTGTAAACTTCTTCGGAAAAACGGAGAATCTCTTTTACAGGATTCGGATACAGCGATATTTTCTTTTTATTCTGAACATTCATTACGGACAAACCTTTACCGCCGGTTTTTATATAATAATATCCCTGTTCATCTTTGTCATCAATTCTTTTGGTAGCAGAACCCAAAAGAAGGATTTTACCATCGTTGGTCTGCACACAATCTTTTCCGGTGTCTTGATATGTTTTATAATTCGTATTTCCATTGAGTTCATAAGAAAACAATCCGCCCATTGTGTTATAGATTTCAGCTCCGGTAATATCACCTGAATCCGAAATATTATAAAGCGTTGCATATCCAATTCCCCGTAGTTGGTTGTTCGGGTCATAAACATCCTGTACAAGATAACCTGCAGATACAAATCCATTTTCATAAGGAATAATATTGTAACTGATTCCGGATGCATCTTTACCATTAAAGCTGGTTATCGAAGAACGCTTGAGATAATCTCCCGTATCCGAAGAAATTGTATGAATTGCCGGTGCAAGAATTCCGTTCTCGTTCCAAACAGCAGAGATCAGATAATTACCTTCGCTGTTTTTCTGCAAACCTACTTTATCGATTACCGTAATAATATCGGGGAAATATCTTTTCTCGTAGATAACGGTATTATCAGTGGTAATTTTTGCCAAAGCGATGTCATATTTAAAGTTGTTGAAATAATCTGCGTTTTTCCCATATCCACAAGCAACGACATTATTTCCGTCCAATAAAAGACTTGAAGGTGCAAAATTATTATAATCTCTTGACCAGGTTCTGGCAGAAGCTCCCGGTGTGTAACGGAAAATTTTGTTGGTATTGGACATATCTGTTCCGCTTCTTGTCGATGAAATAATGTAATCTCCGTTCGGAAGCAAAACGTGGGAATAATACCAGTCAAAATAAATTTTAATAATTCCGTAATCAATCGGGACATTATAAAACGAAAGGATTTCTCCGTTGGTTTCATCAATTTTCGCAAGTTGCAGCATATTATAACCGACAATGAAAGCACAAAGCTCTCCCTGATTGTTGCGGTGCAGATTTGCAACTTGTTTCCAGTTTCCATAAGTTTTATGCCAAAGTGATTCGCCGTTTGCATCTATCTTTGCAATACAGGCTTGTTGAACTCCTCCTGTGCTTCTGCTGCTACCTCCGGCAAAATAACCTCCGTCTTGTGCCGTCATAACCGTATATGGAACTTCGTTTCCATCAGAATAATTATGGTATTTTTCCCACACTTTTTGTGCAGATACAAAGGGAATCTGTACAAAAATTACAATAAATAAGATTAGATTTTTCATAACTAAATATTTTTAAGATTACAAAAACAATTATTTTATATTGCAAATTTCTGCCTAAAACCAATAATTGTCAATACCCTTTTCAGGGTATATTTCATTTGAACCTAAAGAAATCTAATGATTAATGAGAATGAAAAAGATGTCCCGTCATTGCCAATAAAACTCCCAAAATGACCAAACCGATTTTTGCCCAATCTACATTGTGGTTTTTGTTGCTTTCAAAAATAATGACAGACGAAATATGAAGAAAAATTCCGCCGACCAAAGCAAGGAAGTAAATTTCCAAATCCGGATTGAAATATTTTCCTAACAGTAAACCGAGCGGAGAAGCCAGTGCGAAAAGGGAAATAATCAATAATGACGAGGTTGAAAATTTTTTGTTCTTAGCCAAAAAAGCACCGAGAATAAACGAAATCGGTAAATTGTGAAAAAGAATTCCCGTTAAATACGGACTGAAATTTTCCTGCTCATTTGCCAAAGGAATCCCTTCGAGAAAAGCGTGGATAAACATCCCAATCATCAATGCAACGGGAAGAATATTTTTTTCTTCGTTGTGATGATGGAAATGACCGTGCTCAAAACCTTTGGTCAGGTTTTCCAAAAACATCTGGAGCAAAACTCCTGCAATTACAAAAATCCCGATACTGCTTTTTCCTTCGGCATAAACTTGGGGAAAAACTTCGTTCAGACAAATGGTAATTAAAAATCCGGCACTTAATATCAAAAGGTTTTTAGCAAGTTTCTCTCTTTCTCCGAAAAATTTCCCGAGAAAAACTCCTGCAACTACGCTTAATATGAGAAGAAAAATAATCATCTTAATGTTAGATGTTGGATGCTGGAAGTTTTAAAATCCCAGTTTCAAATTCCGTATTTATATTCAAATTTCAAAATTGTTTTTATTATTAACTCAATTTCATTCAACATTCATCTTCCATCTTCCATCTTCCATCATCCAACCTTAAACACATTAATACATCTCGGCGAATGTTCCAAATCAAATTTTCCCAAGCTGTAATTACCATAAATTTTTACTCTTTCAAAGCCGGATTCTTCCGCATATTTCCCGATTTCTTCCAAAGTATGAAGTTTTACTTTTTCGTAAAAATGAAAATCTTTTCCTTGATCTTTAAACTCAATATTTTTAATGATGTGCTGCCCTTCAATTTTTTTATTAATCTTAAAATTGATTCCTTCCTTTTCAATGAAACTTTCGGGAACTAAAGTGTTTTTCACCCATTTTTCATTTAAAAAATCGAGGACGAAATAGCCGTTTTTTTTCAGAATATTTCTTACGGAACTGAAAACTTTTTTGTCGTCATCTTCATTTTCAAAATACCCGAAACTGGTAAAAAGATTGAAAACTGCATCTGCTTTTTCATCAGAAACATTCGGGAAAATTTCATTCCGCATATCGTGGACTTTAAATTTTAAAGTAGGACTGAGCGAAGTCGAAGTCTCAAATTGGTTATTATGAAAAATACTTTCTTTCGATAAATCCAGTCCCAATACATTAAAACCCAATTTATTCAAAAAAACGGAATGTCTTCCTTTTCCACAAGCTAAATCGATGATTTTGGAATTTTCCGGAATTTGCAAATCATTGATTAACAGAGAAATGAAATTTTCTGCTTCTGCAAAATCCCTGTCTTTGTACAGAATATGATAATAAGGAGTATCGAACCAAGTTTCAAACCACGCCATTGTGCAAAAATAGCGAATTAGGTTGATAATTATCTGTTGATTCTAAAATAAACTTCCGTTATCTGCTGCCATTTTCGGAATCGAAAGATTTGTACCGATTTTTTTGTTCAGGTTTTCTATAAAATAAGCAGAAAGTAACGGCGATGCTTTTTCAATATTTTGATGCACGAAAAAATAGAGATTTTGCAAACCTTCTTTTTTCCAGCTCACAATTCTTTCAATCCAATCATCCAATCTCGTGTAATCGCTTTCCGCATTTGCTCCTACATAACGGATAAATGCACTTGAAGTCGTCAATCTCATATGAAGCATATCTCTTCTTCCGGCAGTATCTACAATGATATTCGTAATGTTATTTTCCTCGAAGAGTCTGCAGATTTTATTGAAAATTTCTTCATCAGAAAACCATTCGTTGTTGCGAAGCTCTATTGCTAAAGGAATTTCTTTTACCCAGTCTTGTATGAATTTTTCTAATCTTTCATAATCTTTGGGTTTAAAGTTATCGTGAAGTTGTAGAAAAACCATACCCAATTTTTCATCAAAATTCAAAACAGATGTTGCGAATTGCGTTACTACATCCGTAATATTCAGCAATCTGCGGAAATGAGAAACCGTATTCGT
This sequence comes from uncultured Kaistella sp., assembly GCA_964433195.1. Lineage (GTDB taxonomy): Bacteria > Bacteroidota > Bacteroidia > Flavobacteriales > Weeksellaceae > Kaistella. The sequence goes on from CAYSQR010000036.1 coordinate 10,104, forward strand.
TATTTTCGGGAAAAATTTGAAATTTTCCGGCGTTTTTTCTTTCCAGGTTTTTACCTGTTCCGCAGTCGGCATTCCATAAAATGTGGCATTTAATTCAATTGAATTGAACTGTGTTGCGTAATAGGTTAATTCATCTTTCGTTCCTTTCGGGTAAAATCCTTTCAGGTCGGTTTTGTTCCATTTTGCACAACCAACGGAAACATTTTCAAGACTTTTTTTGTTCTTTTTCAGAATCTTTTCCGTTTGCGGATGATCTTTAGGCAAAGTAAAATCTATTTGTAACGGGTCTTCAACTTGTCCGAATTTCATTTAAAAAAAATTTAGGTATAAAAATATGATTTTTTCTACTTTCGGGATTCAAATATTCAATAAAAATTGGGTATTGTTAATTTAAACAATATCAAAAATTGAAACATTCTAATTCTCAATGGGTTAAATTATTTATTACCTACTTAAAAAAAATTCGTTAAATTCGTGAAGTTTAAATTGATATAATGAAAAGAAAAATCCTTTTAGCTGCTATTATTCTTCCGGCAATAATGGCGTTTGCACAGCAATACGGCGGAATGTGGATTCCTACGGAACTCAATGAAAAAGAAATGAAAAATCTGGGAATGAAGATTTCTGCAAAACAGATTTTCGATACCGAAAAACCGAGCATCAAAGATGCGGTAGTTCAGTTCAACGGAGGTTGTACCGCAGAAATAATTTCTCCGCAAGGTTTGCTTTTGACCAATCATCATTGCGGTTATTCGCAAATACAGAAACATTCTTCTGTACAAAACGATTATTTGACGGACGGTTTTTGGGCAAAAAATATGGAAACCGAACTTCCGAATCCGGGTGTAACAGTAGATTTTATTGCAGATATTAAAGAAGTAACTTCCCAAATTCTGAAAGGAGCAGAAAATCTTACCGGAAAAGAATTCGACAAGAAAATTTCGGAAAATATTGAGCTTTATCAAAAATCCCAAAAGATAGAAAGTTACCAGAAAATTGTCGTAAAACCAATGTATTACGGGAATAAATATTACGCATACCTTATTGAAACTTACAAAGACATCCGTTTAGTCGGAGCACCGCCGAGTTCCATCGGAAAATTCGGTTCAGATACTGATAACTGGGTTTTTCCGAGACACACCGGAGATTTTTCGATGTTCAGAATTTATGCCGATAAAAACAACAAACCTGCGGAATATTCCAAAGACAATATTCCTTACACCCCAAAATATTTCCTCCCTGTTTCCATTAAAGACAAGCAGGAAAACGATTTCACTTTCGTTTTCGGATTTCCGGGAAGAACTACGGAATATCTTCCGGCGATTGCTGTGGAAAAGATAATGACAGAAACAGATCCTGCAATGATTTCCGTACGGGAAATCACACTGAAAACACTGGATGAAAAAATGCGGAGCGATAACGAAACCAGAATTAAATATGCTTCTAAATATGCTTCCATAGCTAACTACTGGAAAAAATGGATCGGCGAAGTAGAGGGACTGAAAAAATCTGATGCTGTAGGAAAAAAGAAAAAATATGAGCAATCTTTGATGGCTAAAAATCCGGCTATCAAAACAACGATTGATCAGCTCAATCAAAAATATAACGAACAAGCTCCTTATAATCTTCACAAATCTTATTACGGAGAAATCATCCGAAACTCAGAAACTTTGATGTTGGCAAATTTATATACCAATTATATTCAGAATTATGAGGCAGGAAAAATGGATGCAAAAGCAGTGGAAAATTTAAAATCGAGATTATCGGGAATCTATGCTGATTATGATGCTGAACTCGATGCAAAAGTAACGGCAAAAATTCTTGCATTGTACACCAATAAAACAGCTCCTCAGTTTTTACCGAAAGATTTCGGATTGTTGAAAGATGCCAATAAAAATCTCGGAATGGTAGAAAATATTTCGAAAATGTCCGTCATTACGGGAAGAGGAAACCTAAATGGAATTACTGCAAATTCCGACCTCAACAAACTTTTTGAAGATCAGAATGCACTTATTCAAAATCTTAAAAACGACCCATTAATGCAGATGTTCGGAGCGTTCAGAAGTTCTTATCTGGAAACAACCGACGGAAAAGTGAATGCTCTGCAATCAGACATTGATGCTCTGCAAAAGAAATTTATGGCTCAACAAATGGAAACCGACAAAGAACGCAAATTCTTTCCGGATGCAAATTCCACACTCCGTGTAACTTACGGACAAATAAAAGGTTCTAATCCGAGAGATGCAGTAACGTACAATTATCAAACTCACATTGCCGGAATTATGGAAAAATATGTTCCGGGAGATTATGAGTTTGATGTTCCGAAAAAATTAATCCAACGGGACGACAATAAAGATTACGGAATTTATAAAGACAAAACCGGCGATGTTCCCGTAAATTTCACGGCAACCAATCACACTACAGGTGGAAATTCCGGAAGTCCCGCTCTCGATGCGTACGGAAATCTCATCGGATTAAATTTCGACAGACAATGGGAAGGAACAATGAGCGACATCAATTACGACCCGAAATTGTGCAGAAACATTATGGTCGATACAAAATACATTCTCTTCATCATTGACAAATATGCCGATGCAAAATGGCTGATTAATGAAATGAAAGTGGTGAAGTGATGAAGATATTGAAACCTTCGGGATTTTGAAAACCTTGAAGGTTTCATAAAAAAACCGAATCTCGGAACCGGCAATGAGCAATATAAAAATCATTCCTTTTTTAGCTAAATTTCAGGTGGGAAATATCGGGAAGAATTATCCTTTGGATTACTTCATTCCCGTTTATCACACCGTTTCGGATGACAACTTACCTCATTTAAAACATATTATCCGTTACAAAAATACGGTGGAATTTGAAAAGGATTTAGATCTTTTATCCAAAGATTTCCAGTGGGTGAATTGGGAAGAATTTAAAGATTTTCAAAACGGGAAATTCAAGCCGAAAAAGAAAATTGCATTACTGACTTTCGATGACGGACTTTCCGGTTTTTACGATATTGCTGTTCCTGTTTTGGAGAGAAAAGGGATTTTTGCCATCAATTTCATCAATCCCGAATTTATTGATAATCATCAATTAATGTTTCGCTGTAAAGCAAGTCTGCTTGTTGAAAGTATCATTAATTCTAAAAAAACAAATCCCGAAGTTTTTAAAATTCTTCAAACCGATTCTTCATCGAAAGAATTATTAAAACAAAAAATCTTAAAAATTAATTTCAAAAATCAAGAAAAATTAAATGAACTTGCTCCTTTTCTGGAAACGGATTTCAATGAATTTCTGAAAAACAAGAAACCTTATCTGGATTTCGGGCAACTAAAAACTTTATCCCAAAAAGGATTCGGAATTTCCAATCACGGCTGGAATCATCCTTTGTATCACGAATTGACAACGGAGGAACAAATTGAAAACACGTTTAAATCTTATGAATATCTTGCGGAACATCAATTCCTTGCAGAAAGTTTTGCTTTTCCGTTTACCGATTTCGGAGTGAAACGTGAATTTTTCGAGAAAGCTTTTAATAATAAAAATCTATTTTGTAGTTTTGGTAGTGCCGGAATAAAATTGGACAGTTTTGCGAAAAATTTCCAAAGAATTCCGATGGAAAACGGTAAAAATGCAGAGCAAATCCTGAAAGAGGAAATCTGCTATTTTAAACTGAAAAAAGTGTTGAACAAAAATATCATACAACGGGAATGATTACTCTGAAATGCTTTAACAAAAGAGATTTGAAGGAATTTGTTGTTTCCGGGAAATACAAAACTTTCGGTTTTTTGCCCATTACCAAACACCGTGCTTTGTCGCAAACCGAAAATCTAAAAACTGATGAAAATGATGTTTTATTGACTTTGGCTTTTGAAAACGATAAACTCGCCGGTTATCTCGGAACTTTTCCCGACGAACTTGTTTCGGAAAACGGAAAAATAAAATACGTCTGGTTAAGCACTTTATATGTAAGCGAAGATTTTCGGGGAAAAAAAATCGCCCAGAAATTATTAGATAAAATTTTTGAAAAGTATGATGGAAAAATTGCCATCACAGAATTTACCAAAGAAGCGGAAAGTCTTTATAACAAAACAAAAAAATTCCAATACGTGTTCCCGAAAAACGGAAAAAGATTTTATTTCCGAACCGATTTTGCGGAACTGATTCCGAAGAAAAAACCGAAACTGCTTTTTCTGAAACCGATTTTTAAAACGATG
>CAYSQR010000037.1:0-8517 GCA_964433195.1 uncultured Kaistella sp.
AAATTATTTCCGAGTGCAAAAATACTGAAATTTTTGTGAACTTTATACTCTGCAGACAAGTTTAAATCTGCAAATCCGCCCACTTTATCATTTTTGTTTTCCGCAGAAAGAAATACAGGAGGAACAGAAAAAGCAACATCGATTGTTTCATAAGAATTGGTCGTCATATCCGAAGCGAAAATTGCTTTTGCACCCAGATTCAGTTTTTTGTCGAGTATGGAATATTTGGCTCCCAAACTCCCCTTTAATAAAGGTTTGTTATAAATATTCTCATAATTATCCAGCTTGTATTTTGCAAAATTCAGTTCACCATCCAAAACCAGATTTGCCAAAGGAAAATACTGCACACTTCCCTTTATTTCCATTAAATTTCCGTTATCGTAAACCGCAGAAAAAGTATTGGCAAAGTCGTAAGCAGAACGATTTGTCATAAGATTATAATCAAATAAATCATTCGCTCTGAAGAACATAATATCATTTATTTTACTGAAACCTGCATTGATACCATATTTAATATTCTGATTGATATCTCCTTTCACACCGAAATAAACATTGTATTTCGTTTCCGTAGGTTTCAGAATCTGGTCGGAAACCAAATACGGATTTTCCTGTAAAAGTGCGGAATATGAATTGAGCTTCAAACCACCGTCAATTCCTGCATAAAACTTAAATTCGTCAGTTGCCGCAAACAAAACTTCGGCTTTCGGAAACCAATAAGTTTTGCTGTCCTTAACTTCATCAGGTAAAATCAGGTTTGAATTGTTTCCGTTTAAAAAAGAAAAATCCGAACCGAGCATTAAATATGATTTTCCTTTAAAGAAAGTAACTTTCGGCGATAAAGCCGCATTAAAAAAAGCGGAAGAATTTTCATTTAATAAAGAAAAATCCGATTTCAAGGTTTCTAAATTTACACCCAAATCTCCGTTGAAAGTTATCTCATCTAACTTCGGAATTTCAACACCGTGCTTTGAAAGGTTCAGCAAAATTTCCGCCTGAACTTCTTTTGCCCCAAATTTATCGCTCAGAAATGAAGATTTTACCCGAACATCGTTCAGAATTTCGTTGGAATAAAAATCGTAATATCCGTTGATTTTGAATTGGTTGGTTCTCTGCTGTAAGTTAATATCAGAAGCAGGATTCAATGCATAAATTCCATAATAATTATAATCGTTCAAACCAAAATCGGCATTCAAGCCAAATTTTCCTTGCTCTCCGTAAGAATTCATAAACGCACCGAGATTCGCCGAATTTTGTTTGGATCTCCAATCGTAATCTCTCTTCAAACCCGATGTGGAAAGGAAATGTACATCTGCTCCGACTTCCATTTTGTTTTCCAAAGTGGTCGAAATATTTCCGTCTGCAAGGATTTTCCCGTAATTTCCCATTCCAATCTGGAAATAATTATTCTGATAATCTGCATCGAATTTCGGCGAAATATCTTCTCCCTGAATCGCAGAAGTTGTAAAATCCGACGAAGCCGGAACATCGACAATACTGTATTTCAGCGAAAGCGAATCCAGCGTTTTCTTTTCTTTTGGAGGATAATTTTTCTCGACCGCAACGGAAGTTTTTTTCTTTTCGATTTTCTTTACTTCGGGTTCTCTCTTTCGATCCAAAATCAGTTTTTCTTCTTTGATTTGGGAGAATGCGAATTGAGAAATTCCTAAAAACAATAAGGAAAATATTTTAATTCTTTTGTTCATTTTATTTTTACTCATATTTTTGATTCCGCCACTTGGCTACGCCGAATTTTCGATTTCGTGGCTTCATTGTTATGTTTCTATTATTTTCAAATTCATTTTTCATCGGGTTTCGCCCAATGCTGTTGATATTCCGCCACTTCGTGGCTTCACCATTTTCCGATTCATTTTTCATCGGGTTTCACCCGATGCTATTAATATTCCGCCACTTCGTGGCTTCGCCATTTTCCAATTCATTTTTCATCGGGTTTCATCCAATACTATTAATATTCCGCCAATTGGCTACGCCGAATCTTTAATTTCGTGGCTCAAAAATCCTTCGGATTTTAGACAAATCACGATTTGTCCCTACTTGATTTGCTTCTTCACCTCTTTCGCTTCGGCAACAATTTCCGGGAAATCCCCGTAATTGGCAATAATCTGGTCACAAGTGTAACTTGCTTGGTAATTGTCTTTCAAACCGATGTAATTTTTTGCCATCAAAACCAGAGATTTCGCACCCCAAAATTCTTCGGAAGCATAATTGTTTGCTAATTTGAATATGGTTTCGTTGCTGGTTTTAAATGCTTTCGCTTTGTTCTGGTAAAATGCTTTTGCATAAAGAGATTCTGCGGCAACTTCGGTGTTTGATGATTTTTCGAGAGCAGAATAAGCTGCTTTTGCATCATTGTCTTTTCCGTTGTTCATCAAGCTTCTGGCTTTGATGACTTTCGCCTGTTCAATTACCGAAGCGGAATTTTTAGAATTTTTCAAAACCAAATCTGCAAATTTTTCCGCCAAAGTGAAATTCTTTTCATCGGCATAAATTTTCATTAACTCTAAATTGGAGAAGTTCTTCACATTCACATTATTAGAATTGGAAAGGGATTCAAGATATTTTTTGGCTTCTTTGGTATTGTTCTGAGCCAAATAAATCTGGGCGATTCTGGTTTTCGCATCCTCCTGATAATCGTTTTGCACGTTTGCTACTTCTTGTAAAATCAGCAGTGCTTTTGTGGAGTTTTGCGTTTGATAATAACTTTCACCCAATTCGTACTGAGCTTGGTAAAGTCCGTCTCCTGTAGGATTTTGGGTTAAATATTTTTCGTAAAGCGGAATTGCATTTTTATAATTTTTCTGTGCATAAAAATTTTTTGCGGAAGTAAGGTTGATTTCGTCAATTTCCGAAGCGTCAATTTTCACGCCTAAACTTTGGGCAAAATTCTGGTAACCTGAAATATCATTATTCTTCATAAAAACCGGTCGTGAAGCCTGAACAATTTTGTTTGCATACGCTGTGTTTTTATATTGGTTTCCGAGTGATTTCAGTTCAGAAAATGCTTTGTCGTTTTGGTTTTGGTCAATGTAATTTTGGGCTCTGTAAATTTGTGCATTGGCGACCAAATCTTTATCCTTGCTGTTTTTGATGACTTGCGAAAAATATTCATTGGAGTTGCTGTAATCATCGTTCGCTGCATAAGCAGTTGCAATTTCGTACTGAGCATCGTCGAAATATTCCGAGTTTTTATATTGATTCAATAATTTTTTCAGCGTTGAAATTTTCGCTTCGGTATCTCCTTTGAAACCTAAAGCCATCGCTTTCTGGAACAAAGTATAATCGTCTGCATTTTCAGCTTTATCATAAATCGCAATCGCTTCATTCAATTGATTATCAGCGTAAAAAGTATCGGCTAAACGAAGCTCTGCATCGCCTTTAAATTCAGGTTTCGGATTTTTCAGGTATTCCTGAAAATACTGTTTCGCTTTGTCGAATTTTTTCGATTTAAAATAAGCATATCCCAAATCATAATTCAATTGCTGTTTTTCAGGAAAATTCTCATTGAGAAGTTTTTCGTAACGCACAATTGAAGACGGATAATTTTCTTCCTGATAATAGGTTTGAGCGAGCCAATACAGAGCTCTGGAATTAAATTCTTTATTGATATTAAATTCCAGACTTCTCAGAAAATATTTTTCAGCTTCATCGAAATTTCCTTTGTTAAATTCTTCCGTTCCCAATAAATACGAAACTTCCTGATCTATTTTATTCAATTCCGGAGTAGAATTCGGCATTTTATCAATTGCTGCCAAAGTTCCTTTGTAATCACCGGAATAGAGATAAGATTTCACCAAAAGCGGCTTCATTTCTGAAACTTCTGAGCTTTTCGGATATTTATTGATATAATTTTGAATGACATTCGGTGCAGATTCAAACGGATTTCCGATGTCGTAACTCAACTTAGCATATTGTAAATGAGCCAATTGCTGAACTTTCGCGTCATAATTCATTTGATATGCAGAGCGAAACGCCGAAAGTGCTTCCTGCTTTTTCCCCACTTCCAGATACGCATTTCCGAGTTGGTAATATGCGTTTTGTGAAGTTGCAGAATTACTGTTAATCAATTGGTTATAATAAAAAACCGCTTCATCGTATTTTTTCAGCTGTGCAGAAACGAATCCCATTTCGTACAAATCGCTTTCCGAAGGTGTTGCTTTGCTTTCTAAATAATTTTTGAGATGAGGATGTGCAGAAGCATAATCGCCTTTCATAAAATAACTTTCCCCGATGATTTTGTGTACTTCTGCTTTGTAGTCAGACGAAATAGCTTCATTCAGCAAGGAATTTCCTTCGGAAATTGCTTTGTCGTAATCTTTGTCATTAAAATACATTTGCACATAATACGGTTTTACCAAATGTGCAAGTTTTTCGTTGTATTTGATTTGGTCAAAAAAAGAAAACGCTTTATCATTCTGTTTATCAGCATAATACAAATGTCCCAACATATAAGCAATGTCGTTTTTATCGTTTTCCGAAGCGTTTTTATACGCCTCTTCCAACGCTTCAATTGCACCGCCGGAATCGCCGTTCATAAATTTTGCATAACCGAGCTTCATCACATACTGCGTATTTTCTTCCTTTGAAAGTTGGTACTGGTTTACATTTTTCAAGGTTTCCAATGCTTTGTCGAAATCCTTTTGAGCGAGATAATAATCCGCCAACGGAAGATTTGCCTGTGCAAAATATGCAGAGTTCGGATATTCTTTGATAAACGCTTCCAAACCTTGCTCTGTGTGGTTTTTCTGAAGAATAACACCAATCACGTTATCAAAAAACTGCGATGCTTCTTTTTTTGAATTTGAAAGATTTGCATTGTAAAAATACTGTCTTGCATATTCAAACTGCGAAGCGTTGTAAATTTTGTTCTGGTAAAGGTTTTCAGCGAGATTGAAACGGTAATTTTCACGGTCGCTGAAATATTGGGATTGTTGTGCTTCGGAAAATCCGTAATAGAAAATTGCAGTAGCAATTATGATTTTTTTTGAATTCATCTGAAAATATTTTCTGTGAAAAAACGGATATAAATTATCCACATTTAGGCAACGAAAATATTGAAAACTTATTGTATAAACAACAGTTTTTTACTTATTGTGGATTTGTGGATAACTGAAAAAAATCGGCTTTGAAAAAAAACAAAAAAACCACTCCGTTACGGAGTGGTTTTGTACACATTTGTCATTGCGAGGAATGAGGAACGAATGACGAAGCAATCCGTTACTCTTTGTTCAGGATTGCTTATTTGAACACTCCTTTGTGGCGTGTTCCTACTCCTTCACTATTTTCCTGTTCACAGCTTCCCCCGATTTTGTAACACCAGAAATCATATAAACGCCTTTTGCAAGATTTGCAACATTTACCGATGCTCCTTTAGCAGAAAATTGTTTTACCGTTCTTCCTGAAAGGTCTGTAATTTTTACATTGGTAACTTCTTCTGAAAAATTTAGGATTTCTTTTACAGGATTAGGATAGATTGCAATTTCCTTTTTATCAATATCTGCAACAGACATATAATTGCAATCTGCGTTAAAACTATCACCTAAGATAGTCCACCCTTTTTCATTGATGAGTTTGTTTCTGTAAGTCTGTGCAAAAGCACCATATACCTTTCCGGCTGCTCCCAATGTTCTGCCATTCGGAATATTGCTGTTTTCTGCCCAACCATAAAGTGTTTTACTATAATTCTCACAGTACATTGCTGAATAATCGAACATGTTTTCTAAGTTCACATTACTGTTCAACTTCCAGTTTTCGAGATTCTGATTGAATTTCATTGCATACATAAACATACCTCCCATCTCAGTAACTTTAGAAACATCCCAATTTCCTATATTCTGATTGAAATTTCTAGCCAGACCAAACATACCGGTCATATCCGTAACATTAGATGTATTCCAGCTGTTCATATTGGGAATTGTTAATAAAGCCTCACAATTGGCAAACATATTCCGCATATTAGTTACATTGGAAAAATTAGGAATATCCGTTGCCGTGATTTGCAGATTTAGACATACCTTAAACATTTGAGATAAATCAGAGTTCCAATTCACATCTCCCCATTGGCTGAGTTCTATGAACTTATTATTATTACTAGTGCCTGCAAATCCAAGATTAAATTTAAAAGAACCAACAGGAAATACGGAAACAATATATATCCCTTTCTGAGGGAAATGAATTGGAGCACCTCCTCCTCCAGTTCCGCTTCCGTTGATAGAAGCATCATCAACTTTCACATAAGTATAGTTATATATACCTTCAGTATAAATCAATATACTGCTCGAATTATCGTTATTGATATTGGTATTCCACTTAGTAATAATAGGTCTTTGTGCATTCATCAATGTTGCAGTAAAGAGCAGAATACCAAAGAACAAGATTTTTTTCATAATATTCAATTTTAAAATTAGTTTCAATTCAAACTAGAAAACAAATATACCCAAAAAAGAAAACGTGAAGTATAGAAACAAAAAAAACAGCGTATCTAATTCACGCCGCAAAAGGTGGCTCTGGAATGCCAATAACAAACAACGGAAAAGATACGCCTTTCGGCGTACTTTGAAATTCCGTCTTATCCTTAAATTGAAATTTTGCAGATTCCGTTTGACAAGACTTTTTAAAGTACTAAATATTTTTGTCGCTACTTTTCGCAACGCATAGGCAAAAGTAGAATTTTTTTGTTATTCCGCAAAACATTGCGATATTTTTTGTTTTACATATTGACATTCAGTTTCAAACTTCCACCAAGACCTTCTCTTATAATCCTCATCAAAGTAGAAAGCCGGATGTCGCTTACATTGTTTTCAATTCTTGAAATATAGGTTTTTGTTGTACCGCATTTTTTCGCGAGTTGTTCCTGCGTCAAACCCTTTTCTTTACGAAGTTCCTGCAACATTACACCCAATCTGAACGCCTCAAATTCCTGCTCGTATTTTTCTCTTTTTTTAGTTCCTCTTTTACCGTATTGCGAGTCGAGATGCGTTCTGAAAGAAGTTGTTTTTATTTTATTTTCCATATTTTTTGTTTAAATATTCCTGTTTCAATTTTTCAGCTAATTCTAGTTCTTTACTTTGATGTTTTTTGAGTTTTCTTTTGAAAACCGTTGATGAGAATAACCAGATTTCCCTTATCAAAAAAGCTGAAAACCCTGTAAATATTGGAAGCATATTCTACTCTCACTTCAAAAATTCCGTTGGAATTGGTAAGATGTTTAAAATACTTTTCCGGTACTCTGTCTAATGTAGCAATCAGTCCTAAAGTCCAGTTGAATTTCTTTTGAACTTCGGGTTTCAGGGTTTCAAAAAATTCGAGATAGTAATCTTCATAATATTCTATTTCCCGAATAAAGTTACCTTTCATCTGATTTTATTTTCAATGCAAAGTTAGCGAATAAGATAACTTTTTCCAAATAATTTTCGAGATATTGTTCTATTTTTTATCTGAAATGATTACATTTGTTTTTAACAACCATACAAAAACAAACTAAAAATATGAGTTTCACCAATCTATTCCGAAAAAAAACGGTTCAGGATATTCTAAACCAAATCTCTAAAGACGACGGCAAATCTTCTTTAGGAAAACATTTAACAGCACGGGATTTAACCGCATTTGGTATTGCTGCAATTATCGGTGCAGGAATTTTCAGCACCATCGGAAAAGCCAGTTTTGACGGAGGTCCTGCTGTAATTTTCCTGTTTATGTTTACCGCATTAGCTTGTGGTTTTGCCGCTTTTGCGTATGCCGAATTTGCTTCTATGGTTCCGGTTTCCGGAAGTGCTTATACGTATTCTTACGTTGCTTTCGGCGAAGTGATTGCGTGGATTATCGGTTGGGCTTTAATTATGGAATATGCAGTGGGAAATATTACGGTAGCCATTTCTTGGAGCGATTATTTTACCGGACTTTTAGAAAGCGGCGGAATCAAACTTCCGCAATGGGTTCAGATGGATTATCTTACTGCTTCCAACGGTTTCAAAGAAGCAACCGCATTAATGCAAGGTGGAAAATCTTTTGGCGAACTTTCCGAAAGTTTGAAAAATGCTTATACAGCTTGGACAACTTCGCCAACTCTAGGTTCTCTGCATTTGGTTGCAGATTTACCGGCTTTATTGATTATCATTATCATTACTTCTTTGGTTTATCGCGGAATGAAAGAATCCCGGAATGCGAGTAATTTAATGGTTGTCATCAAATTATGCGTAATTCTTCTCGTGATTGCAGTAGGAGTTTTTTATGTAGATACCGATAATTGGAATCCTTTTGCTCCGAACGGAGTAAACGGTGTTTTGAAAGGAGTTTCCGCAGTGTTCTTTGCCTATATCGGTTTTGATGCGATTTCCACAACGGCGGAAGAATGTAAAGATCCGCAAAGAGATTTACCGAGAGGAATGATGTGGGCAATTATTATCTGTACCATTCTGTATATTGCTATTTCATTGGTTTTGACGGGAATTGTGAATTATTCGATTCTTGATGTCGGAGATCCTCTTGCGTATGTTTTTCATC
>CAYSQR010000037.1:8582-12277 GCA_964433195.1 uncultured Kaistella sp.
TGGCTTCGGTACTTTTGGTTTTCCAAATGGGACAACCGAGAATCTGGATGAGTATGAGCCGCGATGGTTTGCTTCCGAAAAAATTCTCCAAAATTCATCCTAAATTTAAAACACCTTCGTTTGCGACGATTGTTACGGGATTTGTAGTTTCTGTTCCTGCGTTGTTTATGAATCTGACAATGGTAACAGATTTGTGCAGCATCGGAACACTGTTTGCCTTTGTTTTGGTATGTGCAGGAGTTTTGGTTTTGCAGAATAAAGATATTCCGAGAGGGAAATTCCGTGCTCCTTATATCAATTCAAAATATATTTTTCCGTTGATGATTTTAACAGGATTGATTTTGTCTTTTACCGTGAATAAACAATCTACAATGGATTTTTTGACGAATAAAGAGCAAATCAATTCTCCTTCCAACATTGTAACATCTCTTTCCAAAGAAGAAAGTCAAAAAGTTTATCATCATTTGCTTTCGCTAAAACCGGACTCTGAAACCAACGATGTAGAAAAAATGCTGAGTGCTTATTCCGAAAATGAAACTGAGTACAAAAACATTGTCAATCAGCTTCCGATTGATGATTCTTTAAAATATGAAAGCGGATTTCAATTGTTCAAACATAAAATCCCGATGTGGATTTTCTTCACTGTAGTTTTGGGACTTTTAGTTTGGAGCTGGAAAGAAAACCTCTCTCTGATTCCGCTTCTCGGTTTGGTTTGCTGTCTGTATATGATGGCAGAACTGAGCGTTTGGAACTGGATTTATTTCGGAATTTGGTTGGTTATAGGTTTGATTATTTATTTTTCTTACGGATATAAAAACAGTAAATTGAGGAAATTAACAAATTAAGAGTTCCTAAATTTTATGAAATTTCTGAACAAAATCGTCAACGAACTCTTATCACAGAACGAGGATTTATCGGGATTCAACATTGTTGTTCCCGGAAAAAGACCCATCGTTTTCATCAAGCAAATTCTGAAAGAAAAACGATATTCGGGATTTTTGCCTACGTTTTATACGATAGAAGATTTAGTTACGGAAATCTCCGGAAAACAACCGATTCAGGGAGTTTCATTATGGCTTTTTGCTTTTGGGATTTATAGGGAAATACAACCTTCCGAAGATTTCGCAAATTTTCTGAAATGGTTTCCTACTCTATTGAAAGATTGGGACGATATTCTGAAATTTTCGGAGGATGACAAAACTGTTCTGGAATATATGTTCGATGAAGAACGGATTAAAAACTGGTCTGAAAATCTGGGAGAAACCGAAGAGAATCCGAGGAAAAAATTCCTGAATTTCTGGCAGAAAATGAATATTTTTCTACCCGTTTTAAAGCAAAAACTAAACGAGAAAAACTGGGCAAATCCGGGAATGATTCACGAATCTGCAAAAAGTAAAATTGAAGGTTTTGTACAAAAAGTGGAACAAAAATTTGTATTCTGCGGATTCAACGCTTTTACTCCGGTCGAAGAAAAATTGGTAAAAAACCTGTTACAGCACGATAAAGCACAATGTTTTTTCCAAGCCGACGAATATTATATGAACGACGAAAGACAGGAAGCAGGAAAATTTCTGCGTACTGTAAAAACGTGGAAAGAATTCAATGAACATCGTAATTTCCGCTGGATTGAAAACGATTTTGCATCACCGAAAAATATAAAAGTTTACGAAGTTTCGGGGAACATTACCCAAACCAAAGTTCTGCCTGAAATTTTTAGTGAAATTAATGATGAAAATTTCTCGAAAACTGCCGTTGTTTTACTGGACGAAAATCTGCTTCCTGCAAGTTTGGATGCGATGAATACGGTGGAAAATCTGAATATTACAATGGGATTTCCGCTGAAAAATCTAGGTTTCAGCAATGCGGTAAAACAGCTTTTTTATCTTCAGAAACAATTGGAGAAAAAAAATTCTTCTTATTACTACAACGATGTTTTGGCGGTTTTGGAAGAGCTTCCGAATGATGAAAAAGACCGGGAAATCATTGCCGGTTTCAAAGCTAAAATCGAAGAAAGAAACATCGTATATATTTCCAAAAAACAGTTCGGCGAATTTCTTTCGGCTCTCTCCTATTTTAAACTTTTTGAAAAACAAAATTCCGTAACGGAATTTCTCGATTTGTTGATTGAGTATTGTAATCAACTTAAATTCAATAATTTAGATGATATTCAATATGAAAATATTTCCCATTTCGAAAAAATATTTAAAATCATCAAAAATCAGATTTCGCCCTATTCTTTTGAAATAGAAATGGAAACGCTGGAAGTTCTGATTAACCAATTGGTAAATTCGGAAACAATTGATTTTCAAGGAGAACCACTTCAAGGTTTACAAGTAATGGGACTTTTGGAAACCCGACTTCTGAATTTCGAGAATGTAATTCTGCTTTCTGCAAACGAAGGAAAATTACCACCCGGAAATTCGCAAAACACTTATCTTCCTTTCGATGTACGAAAACATTTCGGTCTTCATACTTTTTTGGAGAACGACAGTATTTTTGCTTATCATTTTTACCGGTTAATTCAGGATTCCAGTAATGTTCATCTGCTTTTCAATGCTCTGAATTCGGGAGTGAATACCGGAGAAAAAAGCCGTTTCATTACCCAAATCGAAATTGAAGATTCACATCACAAAATCGAAAATATCATTATTGAAAATTCTTCGGAACCGATAAATCAAGAGCCAATCCGAATTCAGAAAACACCGAAAGTTCTCGAAAAATTAGAGGAATGGAAAGAAAGAGTTTCTCCATCTCATCTCACTTCTTATATTTATAATCCGGTAGATTTTTATCTGACAAAGATTCTAAACACGAAAGAAACCAACGAAATCGAAGAAGAGCTTTCTCAAAGAAGTTACGGAAATCTGGTGCATTTTTCACTTCAAGTAATTTATGAAAACTTTATTGGTAAAAATTTAATTGTTAATGATTTAGAAATTTCAAATAAAGAAATACTCGAAGCAATAAACAAAGCGATAGAAAAACTGAATCATCAAATTGAATTTTATGAAAAAGGAATGAATTTCATTCATAAATCGATTGCCGAGAAAGTAATTAGAAACGTTTTGGATTATGATAAAAAACTTTTGCAGGAAGGAAATTCTCTTGAAATTATAAGTGTGGAAGGAAATTTTGAAAACGTAGGATTTTATCTTGATGAAGAGAAAACCGACAAAATTTCTTTCTTCGGATTTATCGACCGAATCGACCGACTGAACGGAAATTTAAGAATCATTGATTACAAAACCGCAAAAACCAAAAATCTTTCCATTTCCGCTCCGAAAAAGGAAGAAGATTTGGAAAAACTCGAAAAACTATTTTTCCGTGATGGTTACAAACAGGCGATGCAATTGTGCATTTACGTCTACTCTGCTCTGAATGAAAAAAAATTTCCCGATAATTTCGTGGAATGCGGAATCTGGAGTTTTGCCGAAGTAAACAAAGGCGTACAAAATCTGCATATTTTCGGAGAAAGCGAAATCTCGAACCAGCTTCTCGAAACTCCTATGAAATCTGTAAAAAATGTAATCCTTGATGTGCTAAATCCGGAAAATGATTTTGTGGAAACGGAGAAAATTTCGTGGGGAAATTAGGTTTTATTCTCGCTAATTTGGCTGATTACGGAGCTTTTTCTAATTCAGTTTGCTTTATCTGCGAGAAAATAAGAGTCTGTTTAAATTTGTTAAAAAAAAATT
>CAYSQR010000037.1:12287-13974 GCA_964433195.1 uncultured Kaistella sp.
GATACAAATGATGTAGATTAATATTAAAAAAATGCGTAATCAGCCAAATTAGCGAGAACTTATGAGAAATTCGAAAACGAAAAATATTATTGCTTAAATATTTACAATATAAAAATAATTGAATAAAATTTAAACAGGCTCTAAAAATTTATTTCTTCATTTTAAAATCCCGATAACCAGGATAAGGTTGCAGATATCCTGCATTCCAGTTGCTTTGAAGGAGAGATTCTATAAACAAGTCGCTTCGGTCTTTGTGAGGATTGTAAGGTTCTTTCAAACTTACATCTGCAATATTTCCTTTCACATTCCACCAAAAAGCACTCCATCCTCCACGAAGTTCGCGGATGATTTCGTACACGGTTTTTCCTGTTGCACGGTTCATCAGCTTTGCAAAAACCCGTCCTTCTGTAGTGGTTAAATCTCTCAACTGTGATTCATACTGTTCAGCAAGGTCGGTCTGTTTTTGCTTGACAAATTTCCGTTTGGTTTCGCCGTTCAAACCCTGCATATCTTTCTGAATATCACGATATTGCTCCAAAGCTTCTACGAAAAGAGGATAAACTCTGCTGAGTTTTTTGTTGAGAAAATAATAATAATTTTGATCGAGGTGGTTATTGAATCTCGGTTTGTTCAGAAGTATGAGTTCATCCAATACTACTACGGTTTCTCCGTTTATTTCATAAACCTTTGCTTTTTGGGCTTCGTCATAGTAATATTTATTTCCAAATTTATCTGTTTTTAGTAATTCTTCAGGATATTCACTTAGCGGTTTCATTTGTTCGATAACCTGTGCTTCGATAAAAAGTCCTAAAAACAGCAGAAATATGAATACCAATTTGTTAAATTTCATTACTTTTACTTCCGATTAAATTAAACTTTTGTCTAACAAAATTCATTCCCTTTATATGAAATTTGAAAAGAAATCTCTTAAATTTTTAGAAGAATATCTGAATACCGCTTCTCCGACAGGTTACGAACATCACGGACAAAAAATATGGATGGATTATCTGAAACCTTATGTCGATAAAATAGAAGTCGATCATTACGGAACGTGTTACGGAATCATCAATCCCGATGCGGAGTTTAAAGTAGTTATCGAAGCTCATGCCGATGAAATCTCTTGGTACGTGAATTATATTACCGATGACGGTTTGATTTATGTCATCAGAAACGGAGGTTCCGATCAAATGATTGCTCCCTCAAAAGTCGTTCATATCCACGGAGAAAAAGGAATTGTAAAAGGTGTTTTTGGTTGGCCTGCAATTCATACGAGAATCGGCGGAAAAGAAGAACCCATTCCGAAAATCGAAAATATCTTCATCGATTGCGGTGCAACTTCCAAAAAAGAAGTTGAAGATTTGGGAATTTTTGTCGGATGTATGATTACTTATCCTGACGAATTTTTTGAACTTAATGACCGGTATTTCGTTTGCAGAGCTTTGGACAACAGAATCGGCGGATTTATGATTGCCGAAGTTGCACGACTTTTAAAGGAAAGCAAAAAGAAAATTCCGTTCGGTTTGTACATTACCAATTCTGTGCAGGAAGAAGTCGGATTGTACGGAGCTGATATGATTGCAGATACCATAAAACCGAACATTGCGATTGTAACCGACGTAACTCACGATACGACAACTCCGATGATTGAAAAGAAAAAAGAAGGCGACCAAAAATGCGGAAACGGTCC
>CAYSQR010000038.1:0-7044 GCA_964433195.1 uncultured Kaistella sp.
TAAATGTAGCAAGCCGAAGCAAAGCTCCGATTCAGAAATTGGCGGATAAAGTTTCCAAAATTTTTGTTCCAACAGTAATCGGGATTTCGATTTTGACTTTCATTTTATGGTATATTTTCGGTGGTGAAAACCGGCTCATTTTGGCATTTATCAATGCAGTTTCGGTTCTTATTGTTGCTTGTCCGTGTGCTTTAGGTTTAGCAACTCCGATGAGTTTGACGGTCGGAATCGGGAAAGGTGCGAAGAACGGAATCCTGATAAAAAACGCAGAAGCTCTGGAACAAATACAAAAAGTAAATATCCTGATTACCGATAAAACAGGAACTTTAACTGAAGGAAAACCAAGTCTTGACGAAATTGTAACCTCTGAAAACATCTCTCAAAATTTAGTTTTAAAGTTAGCTGCTTCATTGAATCAAAATTCGGAGCATCCTTTATCTAATGCTGTTTTAAATGAATTTAAAAAATCTTTCGGCTCCGCTCAAGATGACAAATTTGAGAAAGTGAATGATTTTGAAAACATTTCCGGAAAAGGAGTGAAAGGAATCATCAATAATGAAAAAATCCTGTTAGGAAATGATGCACTTTTAAAAGAATTTAATATCGAAATTCCTGAAAGTTTAAAACAGAAAGTAATTGAAAATCAAGACAAAGCAAAAACGGTTTCTTATCTTTCGAGAGGGAATGAAGTTTTGGGAATCCTGAATTTTTCGGATAAAATAAAAGAAAGTTCAAAAAAAGCTGTTGAATTTCTGCAACAAAACAACATCGAAGTCGTAATGATGACGGGAGATAACGAACATACCGCAAAAGCTGTTGCAGAAAAGCTCGGCATCAAAAAGTTTTTTGCAAATTGTCTTCCGGAAGATAAAATGCAGGAAATCAAGGAGCTGCAAAATGCAGGAAAAATTGTAGCGATGAGCGGAGACGGAATTAACGATGCTCCTGCTTTAGCACAATCTGATGTGGGAATTGCAATGGGAACCGGAACTGATGCCGCGATTGAAAGTGCAGAAATCACTTTGCTGAAAGGCGATATTTTAGGAGTCGCAAAATCGAAAATTCTCAGCGAAAAATTACTGAAAAATATCAAGGAAAATCTGTTCTTTGCTTTTGTTTACAATACTTTGGGAATTCCTGTTGCAGCGGGATTACTCTACCCTTTTTTCGGAATTCTGATGAGTCCGATGATTGCAGCTGCAGCGATGAGTTTTTCTTCGGTTTCGGTGATTCTGAATTCTTTGAGGTTGAATAATGCGAATCTGAAAATTTGATTAGACTTTAGGACTTCAAAACTTCTTCCCGCATTTTCTTGGTTAAAGACGAAAATATCAAATCGTAAGAAGAATCAATTAATTTCAGGATTAAATCTTTTTTCAAACCTTCGCAAACTACAGAATTCCAATGGGTTTTGTTCATATGATATGCTCCAGTAATTTGCGGAAATTCCCCACGAAGTTCTTCGCTCCATTCCGGGTCGGTTTTCACGCAGATTGTTAAGGGATGTTTTTCCAGAGGAATCAGCAGGAACATTTTTCCGCCTACTTTCAATACCAAAGTTTCCTTATCGAAAGGGAAAGTTTCTACAACTCCTTTTTTGGCAAGGCAATAATCGAGAATTTCTGTAATGTCCATATTTTATGAGTAATCAGCAATGAGTAATTGATTACACTTTCATTATTTCCGCTTCTTTTACTTTCAGATGGTCGTCGCAAAGTTTTACGTATTTATCGGTTACTTCCTGTATTTTAGCTTCAGCATTCTTAATTAAATCTTCAGAAACACCATCGAGTTTTTTCAGTTCTTTCATTCCGTCTTGTCTTGCATTTCTTACGGTAACTTTTGTGGATTCTGTTTCTGCTTTTGCCGTTTTTGCCAGTTCTCTTCTTCTTTCTTCGGTTAAAGGAGGAACGTTCAGAATGATATTTTCACCGTTATTGGACGGAGCAAAACCTAAGTTTGAATTAATAATGGCTTTTTCAATCGCACCGATTGCGGTTTTATCCCACGGTTGAATGGCAATCGTCATCGCATCGGGAACCATCACATTTGCAACCTGGTTAATCGGAGTTAAAGCACCGTAATATTCCACCATCACATCCTGAACCATTGTTGTAGAAGCACGTCCTGCTCGGATTTTCTGAAAAGCGTGTTCCAAATGTTTGATGGCAGCATCCATTTCCTGCTTCACCATATCTACGATAAGTTCTAATTCTTCCATATTTTAATATTTTTTATGAGTAATAAGCAATGAGTAATTGATAATATTTGAACTTCTATCACCCAACACCAAACATCCAGCTTTTACAAATTCACAAGTGTTCCCACGTTTTCTCCTTCGATGATTTTCAAAAGGTTTCCTTCTTTATTCATATCGAAAACGATGATGGGCAACTTATTTTCGTGGCTTAAAGTAAAAGCTGTCATATCCATTACTTTCAAATCTTTTTCAAAAACCTCATCGAAAGTTAAAGAGTTATATTTTACTGCGTCCGAATTTTTTTCGGGGTCGCTGTCATAAATTCCATCCACTCTTGTTCCTTTCAGAATTACATCTGCTCCGATTTCGATGGCTCTCAAAGTTGCGGCAGTATCTGTCGTGAAATAAGGATTCCCTGTTCCAGCTCCGAAAATTACAACCCTCCCTTTTTCCAAATGTCTTACTGCTCTTCTTTTAATAAAAGGTTCAGCAACTTTATCCATTTCAATGGCGGATTGCAGTCTGGTTTTAATTCCTGCATCTTCCAAAGCACCTTGCAAAGCCATTCCGTTGATTACCGTTGCAAGCATTCCCATATAATCACCCTGAACTCTGTCCATTCCTTTCGCAGCTCCTGCTAAACCACGGAAAATATTTCCACCACCGATTACAATGGCAACTTCACAGCCTTTATCGACAGCTTTTTTTATTTCCGTTGCATATTCTTTCAGCCGGTCGTTATCAATTCCGTACTGTCGGTTTCCCATTAATGCTTCACCGCTAAGTTTCAGAAGAATTCGTTTGTATTTCATTTTTAAATATTTATTCCTTTTTTTGCTTTGCAAATATAAGGAAACACAAATAATTTCGTTAATAGATTTATATTTCTCCGGAAATTTTTTTTTAAGCTATTGAAAAAATTTATTTTTGCAAAGTTAAATACCAATTTGAAAAAACTCTTCGTCATTTCAATTCTACTGTTTTCTACCATTTCGTCTGCACAGGAAGGAACGAATGTTTATCCGTTTCTCAATATTCCGGTTTCTGCAAGACAAGCTGCTTTGGGAGGAGATGCAGTTTCCATAAGAGATTATGATGTAAGTTTTGCGGGAGTAAATCCTGCTTTGATGAATCTGGAACAGGACAGAATGATTTCCGTGAATTACACATCTTATCTTGCCGATACCAGATACGGAACAATAAGTTATGTACAGGATTTGGAACACGGTCATCTCGTAGGAATTTCTGCAAAATATATGGATTACGGAAAAATGCCACGAACCGATGAAAGTGCAGCAATAAACGGAGATTTCGGTGCAATGGATGGTTCTATCGGGATTGGTTATGCTTATCAGTTCGAGGAAGATTTTACGATTGCAGGAAGTGCAAGTTTCGTTACTTCGAAAATAGACAATTATACTTCTATGGCAGTTGTAGGAAGTGCAGGAGTTACTTATCACAACAGAAGAACCAATGAAACTTTGGCTTTGATATTCAGGAATTTCGGTTATCAATTTAAATCTTTCAACGGAGTTCGGGAAAATGTTGCTTTTCGGGTGGATTTGGGATATACCAGAATTTTGGATGAATTTCCTCTGGCTTTTACAATCACTGCACACGATTTGCAAAAACTGAATATTTCACAGGAATACAATAATAACGGACAGGAAATCCGATGGACCAGAAAACTGGCGGATCATCTTTCTGCCGGAATAGAACTTTTTCCGGAGCAGTCATTCAACATCAGATTAGGATATAACGTAAAACGCGGAAATGAACTTGCTGTTTTGGATCAAAGGAGTTTTGCAGGGCTTTCTGCAGGTTTCGGAATTAAGATTTCTTCATTCAAATTTGATTATGCACACGTGAGATATCACAATTCTTCCAACGTGAATATGTTTGGTTTAACGGTGGATTTAATTGAAGTTGCAGGAAACAGGAGGTAAAATTCAAGATTCAAGATTCAGGATTCAAGATTCAAGATTTAAAATTCAAGATTCAAGATTCAAGATTCAGGATTCAGGATTCAAGATTCAAGATTGTTACATTATTACATTATTACATTGTTACATTAGTCATTGCCGATTCAAAAAAAAATCAGGAAATTTGCGTTATGAAAAAACCTGTAATTGCCATCGACGGATATTCATCGACCGGAAAAAGTTCGATTTCCAAAATCATTGCAAAGAAACTCGGTCTTGTTCATATGGATACAGGTGCTCTTTACAGAGGAGTAACTTACTTTGCCATTACCAATTGCTTAAACGAAAATGAGGAAATTGATTTATCGCAACTATTTGGTAAGTTCAATCAAATAAATCTTGAATTTAAAAATATAAATGATGAACTCATTCTTTTTCTCAACGGAAAAGATATTTCCAAAGAAATACGGAGCAACGAAGTTTCGGCAAATGTGAGTTTAATTGCAAGTCAAAAAGAAGTTCGTGATTTCCTGATGGAAACACAACGTTCCATTGCAGAAAAAGGCGGCGTGATTTTAGATGGAAGAGATATAGGAACGGTAGTTCTCCCAAATGCGGATTACAAATTTTTCCTCACTGCAAGTGTTGATGAACGTACAAGAAGACGATTCCTCGAATTGCAAAGTTTAGGAATCGGAACCACCGAAAACGAAGTGAAACAAAACCTCATTTCCCGCGACAAAACCGACAGCGAAAGAGAAGTAGCCCCTTTAAAAAAAGCAGATGATGCCATTCTTATCGACAATACATCGCTGAACAAAGAAGAAACGATTGAACTTATTGTTTCATATATTCGATATTAATAGAATTTTATTAAAAGAAAAACCTAAATTACCAGTTGTTAACTTGATAAAAAAAACTCCTATCAATAAACCATTCTCTGAATTTTAACATAATTTTAATAAAGCATTTTCTATAAGTTGGTACATTAATTGTAACTTTAGTGGAGTGAAAAATATTAACAATCTAAAATCAAATACAATGTCTAAAAAAGGAAATAATGCAGCAGGAATTTTGGCAGGTTTACTTGCAGGTGCTGCAGTAGGTGTAGTTTTGGGAATGCTTTATGCTCCGGAAGAAGGTAAAGAAACCAGAAAAAGAATCAAAAATAAAGCAAATGATTTGAAAGATCAAACCATTGATCAGTACGGTAAAGTTTCGGAAAAAGCCAAAGAACAATACCAAGAGGTATCGGAAAAAGTGAAAAACCAATACAACAATATCTCTTCACAGGTAAAAGAAACCACCGATAAAGTAGTGTCTTCCGTAAAAGAAGGTTACGATAAATACAAAGATCAGGCAATCGCTAAAACAACAGAAGTTGTAAAAGAGGTGGAAAAGGAATTAGACGGATTGAAATCATAATTAAAATCCCGTTCTTGTTCAATAAATAAAAAGGAACTTTACTTATGAGTTCCTTTTTTTGTAACTTTACGAAAATTTTTGAGGCAATGTTGGATATCTTAAAAGAATACGCATACAAAAGAGCAGATTTGCTGAAGCTGGAAGTAACCGAAAAATCGGTTACGCTCATCGGAGGAATTACTTTTCTGGTTCTTGCTGTTTTCTCTGCATTATTCTTTGTGATTCTTCTGTTATTCGGAATCGGTTTTTTTATAGGAGCTTATCTGAATAATTACGGATACGGTTTACTCATCGTTGCCGGATTTTACTTATTGGTTTTGGCGTTGCTTTTCGTCAAAAGAAAATCGATAAAAAACTATGTTGCAAACAAAATTCTCGAATCTTTAGACGATTAAAATTATGGCACGTCAATATGAAAACCTCGAAGAGCTCCGCAAAAAAAAATCATTGCTGAAAAAAGAAGTTTCGGAAATGGAAGATTTGCTCACTTTCGAGAATACCAAAGAAAGTCTGAGTGCTTTTACCAATGGTTTTACCGACAAATATCTGAAAGAGGAAATACAACCCGATGGCGAAAAAAAAACTGCATTGAAAACCAACGAAATTGTGAAAGGATTTTCCAATACCGTGAAAGACACTTTGCTTAGCAGAAATTCCGTTTACGGTTTTGCCAAAAGTGATGCCGGAATGAATGTGATGGAAAATGCACTGAAAATAGGTGCGGTAACTTTCGCAGGAAATTTTGCCAAAAAAAACCTTTACAACAGCAGCTGGAAGAAAAAAGCAATCGGTTTGGCTCTGATTCATTTAGCTCCCATTGCACTGAAATTTGTAAGAAAAAAATTGGAAGATTACCAAAGAAACAAAACGACTTCAAGTTTGGAACAACTGATATAAACTAAAAAACCGCTTTTCGGCGGTTTTTTTTATTTTCCCGAGAAAACCTGTCCCAGAATAATTCCTGCCGCCATAGAAACATTCAGGCTTTCTGCGGATTGAGATTTTCCGGAACGGGGAATGGTAATTTTTTCGGTAAGCAGATTTTCGATTTCCGGTCGTATTCCGTTTCCTTCGTTTCCGAGAACCAAACTGAATTTTTCGGGGAACTTGTAATCATAAAAATTTTGTCCGTCCATATCGGTTCCTATAATTGCAATATCCGAATTTTTCAGATAATCTTCAAGATTTTTATACACAATATTTACCCGCAGAAAAGAACCCATACTTGCCTGTATCACTTTCGGATTGTAGAAATCCACGGTATCTTCGCTGCAAATAATCTGCCCGATTCCGAACCAATCTGCAAGTCGGATAATGGTTCCCAAATTTCCCGGATCCTGAATACCATCTAAAATTAATTGCACGGAAACGTCATCTAAAATTTCCTCTTCAATCAATTCGCAAACTGCAACAGAATCTTTCGGGTGCTGCAAAAAACTTATCTTTTTCAGCTCGTTTGGCGTAATTTCTGTAACATTTATTCCTTTCAAAACAAAA
>CAYSQR010000038.1:7054-10635 GCA_964433195.1 uncultured Kaistella sp.
TGTCGAGAGACTGTAAAATTTTTATTTTATGAGCTGTAAGCATTTATCAAAATATCTCCAAAAATATTATTTATTTTTATCATCTGCAACCGTAATCCTTTTTCTTTATGCTTGCAGCACGACGAAAAAAGTTCCCGATGGAGAATTTCTCCTTACCAAAAACAAATTCATCTACGAAGACGGAAAAGTTCACAGCGATGAAGTTCCGAATCACGTCAATCAAAAACCAAACAAAAAACAGCTTTTTCTTTTTCCCTTCGGACTTTGGATGTACAATGCAGCCAATCCGAAATACGATTCCATTCTGAATGAATATATGACTTATCCAAATGAAATGAGAGACCAGAAACTCCGGGATTCTCTTTTCGTTAAATATAATCACCCGGAATATGTAGGAAAAAATCTTTTTGTTCAAAGATTTCTTCACAATATAGGTCAACCTCCGGTAATTCTGGAAGAAGGAAAAACAGAAAGCAGTGCAAATTCCATCAGAAAATATTTGATTTATAAAGGATATTGGGATACCGATGTAAAATTCAGTCATCATCCGGATTCTGCATCGAAAAAAGCAGAAGTAAATTATGCGATTACCCACAAAGATCCCACTTTTATCAGCGAGTATCAATATGAAATTTCCGATCCCGAAATTAAAAGAATTTATGAAGAAGATCAGGATAAAAGCTGGGTAAAAAACAAAAAAATTCTCGACCAAACCTTTCTGGAAAAAGAAGTGAAAAGGATTAATGATTTGATGAAAGAAAATGGTTATTACAGATTCAACAGTTCCAACGAAGAAATATATTTCACTGCAGATACTTTACAAAGCAGGAAAAATGTTCCTCTTACAATGACCATCAAAAAAGATTCTGCAGATTCTCCGTACAGAAAAACGACCATAGGAGATATAAAAGTTTATTTATTAGACAAAATGTCGGATATTCCCGAAACGGAAAAAGATTCTCTTAGAGGAATTAATTTCTACAAACTCGATGACCAATACAAAACAAGAGCACTCTGGTTACCGATAATTCTGGAGAAAAACGAAATTTATCAGCAGAGAAATCTTGATTTGACCAAGAGAAACATTGCGGCAATGAATAATTTCAGTGTCATCAGTTATGGAGAAGAACCCCGCGAAAATGACGAAAGTATTCTTGATGTTTCTTATTATCTGAAACCGCTCCCGAAATATGATTTCAAAATTGCAACCGACATCAATTATTCGCAGATCCTGAATTTCGGGATTTCACCATCGGTAGATTTGGTTACAAGAAATATTTTTGGCGGTGCGGAAAACTTATCAACAAGTGTTTCCGGAATTTTCGGTTCGGTAACAAATACCAAAGATACTGATAAAACAAGTTTGGCTTACGAAATTTCTGCACAGGCAACGATGAGCTTCCCGAGATTACTCTTACCTTTCACTTACTGGAAACTCATCCCGAAACGGTACTCTCCTACTTCTTCCATCAGTTTGGGAACTTCCGTTCAAGACAATATCGGTTTGGGAAGAATCGGTTTCAACGGAAGTCTGAATTATTTTGCCAATGTAAATGATGTTGTTTCCCATCGTCTTTCCGTTCTCAATTCCCAGCTGAGTCTTACTCAAAACAAAGAAAAATATTACGACTTTTTTCCCGGAGACGGCGAAGTGGTAAAAAATATGAGAACGCTCTATTTCAATACTCATCCTGCGATAAAAAACGAGTTTGAAGCAGGAAATATTACCGTAGATGAGGTTTCGGGAATTATCATAGATGATGATGCTTTTTATCAGAACCTAACCGGATCGGAAGAAAATCTTTACAACACTTTTCTTCAATCCTTGATTAATAAAGACCGGCAAACACAGGATGTTCTTATTTCTTCGATTATCTATAATTTTACCTACAACGAAATCGGTAAAAAAGACCGCCCGAATCCGTTCTACTTCAATGCAAGATTTGAATCTGCCGGAAATATTTTCTCGCTTTTCAATAGTAAGCAAGAACAAGACGGAATTGTTTCGGGAACTTCCAGAAAGATTTTTAATATTCCGTATTCCCAATTTGTGAAATTCGATTTTGATGTGAGAAAATATTTCACTTTTTTCAATAACAAACATACCCTTGCTTTACGGCAATTCATCGGAATCGGGATTCCTTACGGAAACTCTACTTCAATGCCTTTTATCCGTTCTTATTTTAATGGTGGTTCCAATGATATTCGAGCGTGGCGGATTTTCGGAGGATTGGGTCCCGCTGATTCCCAACTCGACGAGAGAATCCGTTCTTATGTGATGGATAATGTAAAACTTACCACGAATATAGAATACAGAATGCCATTTAGCAGTATGTTTGAAGGAGCAGCTTTCGTAGATGCAGGAAATATCTGGAGCTTGAAAGACAGCGGTTTCGGCGACCAATTCAAATTCAGTAAATTTATTTCGCAAATGGGAGTCGGAACCGGAGTTGGTTTAAGAGTAAATGTTGCGTACATCACAATCCGGCTCGATGCGGCTTACAAAGTTTACGATCCCAATAAACCAATCGGTGACAGATGGGTCATCAGCAAATGGAAACCGTTGCAACCGGTTCTGAATATTGCTTTCGGTTATCCTTTCTAAGAATCATATTTTATTAATTTAGCCTGCTTTCATTATTGTATGATTTTATATTTTTTTAGTTTGCTCAAAGTCAGGAGACTTTGCGTAGCGGAGCCGGAAATCCTCACTCTCATTTTTGAAATTTAAATTTTTTATTGTATCTGATTTACAATTGTTTATATCTACAGAATCACCTTATCACTAAATTTGATACATTACCCATTATTATTACCAAACTTTAATAGTTCCTTTATGGTTATTATTGTAGTCACTATATTCTATTCTTATAGTATCTCTCAAATAAGGTTTGCTTAAATATCCCCAAACAGCATCTGAACTATCAATTTTTTTTAAATCATCCTTACTTATAAAAACGGAAATAGAATTTTCCATTTTTGTTTTATCTTGCATTGTATATGGATTATTTTTCCATTCAAGATTTAGATTATATGGATATTTGCTATTTTTAATAATGTGTGTCTCATTTTCATCATTGATTCCACATTTGTATCCTTTTTCAATATATGGTCTAATATAAAAATCTTCTATTACAGCTGACTCTACAAATTTATAATTTAGTTCTCGGACAAAAACATTTCTTTTTTTTGATTCGTTGATATCTAAAGAATGTAATCTATTTTTCCAATATCCATATCCATACCATCCGAAATATAAATTTAAAGCAACGTATAAACCGTATAAAGCACTAAGGGATAACACAGAAATTATAATAAATTTTAAAATATTTTTCATTCTTATTTATTATCTACTCCTTCCGGAATTAAGGGTCCTACTATTAAAGTTCCTCTCATTTTTATTCTCCCGCTGTGCAAAGTCTCCTGACTTTGAGCCGTTCTTAAAACCCCGATATACTTGTCTTGTAAAAATATCAATCCAATCCACAATAGTACAGGTAATAAAGTGTGGTCTATCTTGCTCTCTAATTACATAACCTGCTTTCATTATTGTTTGATTTTATCAAAGATAGTTATTTTTT
>CAYSQR010000038.1:10645-13906 GCA_964433195.1 uncultured Kaistella sp.
ATTTAGACAGATTCTAAAAAACAAGACATTTATCATATCGGCGATTTTGTTTAAATCATTATCTTTGTAGGAATTTAAAATTTTCAAAAAAAACAAAAGTATGATTTCGTACAAATCAATTTTAAAAATCACCTTTCTCGGGATTTCCACCCTCGTTTTTTCACAGGAAAAAAACCTTCGGAACATTCAGAAACTTACTTTCGGCGGAGATAATGCAGAAGCATATTTCTCTCCCGACAGCAAAAAACTCACAATGCAGGTTACCAATCCTGAAATCGGGGTACATTGCGACCAGATTTATCTTTTGGATTTAAGCAAAAAAAATCTCGGCAATAAAGATTTACAATTGATTTCCACAGGAAACGGAAGAACAACTTGCTCATTTTTTATGCCCGATGGAAAACACATTCTTTATGCTTCTACACACGAAGCAAACAAAGAATGTCCTCCGAAACCAAAACCGAGAAGCGACGGAAAATATTTGTGGCCTGTTTATGCTGAATTTGATATTTATATCGCAGATTTGAACGGGAAAATCACGAAAAAACTCACCGATTCTCCCGGTTACGATGCAGAAGCAGTAGTTTCTCCTGATGGAAAATATATCGTTTTCACTTCTACAAGAAGTGGCGATTTGGAACTCTGGAGAATGGATATTGACGGAAAAAATCTGAAGCAACTCACGTTCGGTTTAGGTTATGACGGCGGTGCTTTTTTCTCGCACGATTCCAAAAAACTGGTTTTCCGTTCATCCCGACCTACAACTCCCGAAGATATTAAAGAATACAAGGATTTATTAGCAGAAAACCTGGTCGCTCCAACCAATATGGAAATCTATACAATGAATATCGACGGAACCGATTTGAAGCAGATTACTCATTTGGGAAAAGCAAACTGGTCTCCTTATTTTCATCCATCTGATAAGAAAATCTTGTTTTCATCCAACCATCATTCTACAAGAGGTTATGATTTCCAAATCTACTCGATTGATATTGACGGAAAAAATTTAACCCAAATCACTTATGAAAGCGAGTTCAACGCATTTCCGATGTTTTCTCCGGATGGTAAAAAACTTGTTTTTTCGAGCAACAGAAATGGCGATAAACCACACGAAACCAATGTATTCATTGCAGATTGGATAGACAACGATACTACCGAAAATGTATCTGAACAAAACCTGAAAAACCATCTTTCTTATCTTGCATCCGATGAATTGCAGGGAAGATTAACAGGAAGCGAAGGCGAAAAGAAAGCATCAGAATATATTTCAAAAGAATTTAAAAAACTGAATCTGAAACCTTTTGAAGGAAAAAGCTACATCCAAAATTTTGAATATTCCGTAAAGCTGAATCCTCACGAAGATAATTCTTCGGTAAAAGTAAACGGAAGAAACGTCATCGGATATCTTGATAACAAAGCGGATAAAACGATTGTTATCGGTGCACATTACGATCATCTCGGATTAAACGAGCACCACAACTCTACTCTTGCAAATTCTGCCGGACAAATCCATAACGGTGCAGATGATAACGCATCGGGAGTTTCCGCAGTTTTGGAATTGGCGAGAATGTTTTCTCAAAATAAAACCAAAGAAAAAGCAAATTATATTTTCGCATTGTTCTCCGGTGAAGAAGACGGTTTGATGGGTTCTAAATTTATGGCGGATAAATTACCGAAAAATCAAAAAATCCACGCAATGATTAATCTCGA
The DNA here is from genome assembly GCA_964433195.1 of uncultured Kaistella sp. Taxonomy (GTDB): domain Bacteria; phylum Bacteroidota; class Bacteroidia; order Flavobacteriales; family Weeksellaceae; genus Kaistella. The sequence continues at coordinate 12,356 of CAYSQR010000038.1, forward strand.
TATGGTAGGAAGATTAAATAAAGATAAGGACTTAACAGTTGGCGGAGTCGGAACTTCTCCATCTTTCGGGGAAATGATTAAAAAATATAAACCTGCAGGATTTAATTTAGCCATCGACAGTTCGGGAGTTGGTCCATCCGATCACACCAGTTTTTACCTGAAAGATATTCCGGTTTTGTTTATGTTTACAGGAACTCACAGCGATTATCACAAACCAACCGATGATACGGAAAGAATTAATTTTGATGGTTTAAAAAACATTACCAATTATGTTTTCGGTTTGGCAAATGCGTTGTCTGAACAGGAAAATTTACCATTCACCAAAACGAAAGTTTCACAAAGCAAAGCAGTTCCGAAATACAAAGTAACACTGGGAATTATGCCGAGTTACGCCGATACGAAAGACGGACTCCACATCGACGGAGTTACCGAAAAAAGACCGGCTGATTTGGCAGGAATAAAATCTGGCGATATTCTCACAAAAATCGGAGATTGTCCTATAAAAGAAGTGTATTCTTATATGGAATGTCTTGCAAAAGTAAATTCCGGTGACGAACTTCCTGTAACGGTTTTAAGGGACGGAAAAGAAATGACCGTAAAAGTGAAGTTTTAAATTTCAAAGGATAAAATAATAAGACTTTCAATTTTTTTTGGAAGTCTTTTTTATTTTACCGAAATTAGTAATCTTATTTTTCTTGAAACTTGAAACTTGAAACTTGAAACTCGAAACTTCCATAGAATTCTTAAAAGGAATCGGTCCTGAAAGAGCCAAATTCATTAAAAATGTTTTGGGAATTTCCACGGTGGAAGATTTGCTCACGTTTTATCCTTTGAGATACATTGATAAAAGCAGGATTTATAAAATTGCCGATTTTACAGAAGAACCCGATGCGGAAATCCAGTTGAAAGGAAAAATTACGGAAGTAAAGGAAGCAGGTTACGGAAAAGGCAAAAAAAGAATGTCCGCGAAATTCAGTGACGAAACGGGAACAATCGAACTGGTGTGGTTTCGATACACGAATTGGATGAAAGAACAGATTCCGCTGAACAGAGAAATTTTTATTTTCGGGAAAATAAATCTGTTCAACGGCAGTTTTTCGATGGCACATCCGGAAATTGAAGTTGATGAAAAAAAAGCCGTTTCCGGTACACTTCTTCCGATTTATCCGGGAAGCGAAAAGCTCTCGAAAAGAGGAATCAACAATAAGTTCTTTCAGAATATCTTAACTGAAATTTTAAAAAACCTTCCTGCTTTAATTCAGGAAAACCTACCATTAACTTTAATGAAAAATTTAAAATTAATAGACAGGTTATCCGCTTTTTACAACATCCATTTTCCTAAAAATCTGCAATATTTTGAATACGCAAACCGAAGAATTAAATTTGAAGAAGCGTTTTTTTTCCAGCTCGGTTATGGTTTAAAAAAGCAACACCAAAAAACTTCGGTTATCGGAAATCCTTTCCCGAAAATCGGCGGAAATTTCAACAATTTTTATGATAACTTTCTTCCGTTTGAACTGACGAATGCACAAAAACGCGTTCTGAAAGAAA
>CAYSQR010000039.1:0-3839 GCA_964433195.1 uncultured Kaistella sp.
CTTTTTTAAATTAACTTTGCACAAATTTATAAAAAATGTTTCGATTACTTTCAAAAGAAAGCAATATTTTTTCCATACCGGTGTACATCGGTATTCTTCTTTTAATCGTAATCGGTTTTAACATTCTGGATTTCAATACTTTGGATGTAGTTTCCGCGATTATTACTTTTGGTGGAATTGCTTTAGGATATTTTTGTTTCAATGCGATTGCTCTGAATTACCGTTCTCATCTTCCGCTTTTTTTGTACACTTTTTTTGTATTTGCATTTTATCCGGGAGATTTGGATATCGGAATTGCCGTTTCTCTTTTTACCAATTCCATTATTTTGCTGCTTCTCACGAGTACGGATATGACGATACGGAAAAATTCCTATATACTTATCGGTGCAATTCTGGCTTTAAATTTCATCTTTTTGCCAACAACTTTTCCGATGTCGGTTTTCGTTATCTTTCACATCATCGGGACTTCCGACAGAATCGGGCTTCATTTTTTCCGGTTATTTTTCGGGATTTTTCTCATTGCACTCTCCTATTTCGGGATTGCTTATTTTCTGGGAATGAACCAATGGAATCCTGCGTATCTTCCGTTCGGTAAATTGGAACCATCGAAAAATCTCCATCAGCTTTTATGGCTCTCTCCTATTGTTTTGATGATTATTTATGCAGTGATGGATCATTTTAATCATTACAATAAAAAAAATCCGACCAGCAAGTTCAAATATACTTTTATCCTTATTTTTTCTTTATCACAACTTACAACCATTGTATTCTATATGGGAAAAAACTACGAATATCTGCTTCTGCTTTCGTTTCCGGCTTCCGTGATATTAAGCAGAATGCTGAAGTTTTTCCCGAAATACTGGATGAAGGAAACAGGATTTTGGTTAATTATTATATGTCTGGTTTTATTCAAAATCGCAAATTATTTTAAATTTAATATTTAATAAAGATGATTCAAATTGAAGATAAATTAATATCCGAAGATATTTTTTCCGAAGAATTTGTGTGTAACCTGAGCAAATGCAAAGGAGCGTGCTGTGTTGCAGGAGATATTGGTGCTCCTTTGGAAAAACAGGAAACCGAAATTCTCGACCGGATTTTCGAGAAAGTAAAACCTTATCTCCGGAAAGAAGGAATTGAAGCTCTGGAAGAACAAGGAACGTGGACAATAGATCCGCACGACGGCGATTATGTAACTCCGATGGTAAACGGCGAAGAATGTGCTTATGTAATTTTCGACGAGAAAGGAATTACGAAATGCGGCATCGAAAAAGCATACGAAGATGGTGCAGTAGATTGGCAAAAACCTATTTCCTGTCATTTATATCCTATCAGGATTAATGAATATTCTACTTTTACGGCATTTAACTATCACGAATGGGAAATCTGTAATGATGCCTGTATTTTGGGAAAAGAACTGAAAGTTCCGATTTATAAATTCGTGAAAACTCCATTAATAAGAAAATATGGCGAAGAATTTTACCAAACGCTTTGCGATGCTGCCGAAGAATGGAAACGGGAATTTGGAAATTAGTTTTTGCCACAGATACTCTTAAATTAATTTGCCACGAATACACGAAATAAATAATACTTGAATTTAAAAAAAATTCGTGCATTCGTGGCAAAAAATCAAATTAATAAAAAATCCGCTTCATTGCTGAAACGGATTTTAATTTTATTTAAAGAAAAATTACTTTTTCAGTTCTTCCAAAAACTCGTCGTGGGAGATTTTCTTTTCTTTTTTTGTTGCTTTCTGTAAGATAACGTCTTTCAATTTTGCCATTCCAACTTCTCCGGAAATCTGTCTTACCTGATTCTCGTCTTTCAGCATCTCTACTGCGTATTTCTGAACTTCTTCATCCGATAAATGATGGATTCCGTACATCGAAAGCTGGTTTCTTACCAATTGTTCCGCCTGTGCAAGAACATCCGCATAATCCAGTTTAATTTCGTTATCGTTCATCAGTTTTCCTTCGATGATTTGATATTTTAATTGATTTTTTTCGGCTTCGAGGATTTCTTTTGCCTGATTTTCATCATTGATATTTTCGTTGGAGAACAACAACCATTTTACCAAAAATGTTTCGGGAAGTTTTACCTCCTCTTTCTGAGTAATTTGTTCCAAAATTTTGTTTACGAAATGTACATCTGCATTTTGCTGGAAATATTCGTCTAATTCTGCTTTTACTTTTGCTTTCAGCTCTTCTTCGGATTTTACGTTTCCTTCTCCGTAAACTTTATCGAACAATTCCTGATTTAGCTCCGCCAAGTTCAATCCGTAGAAATCTTTTACTGTTACTTCTATTTCGTTGTGATGAAGATGATCTACTTCTGCTTTGCTGAATCCCAATTCTTTTGCGAGTTCTTCGTTTTTCTCCAAATCTGCTTTAGAAACTTTTACGGATTCTCCTGCTTTCAGGGATTTTACCAATTTGAATGCTTCCTTTTTTTCTGCATCTATGGTTACGTTTTTCGGATGATGGTGGTGTTCTCCTTCTGCATCTTCTTCCACAACTTGCGAAACTTCTAAATCAAGGTAAGAATCTTTACCAATCGTATCCTGCGGAATTTGTTCTGCAAAACGTTTCTGCATATTTTCTATGCTTTTTCCTATTTCTTTATCAGATGCTTCTATTTTGTAATGAGGTGCTTCATATTTCGCCAAATCTATTTTGAAATTTGGTTCGTAACCTACTTCAAAAGCTACGGAAAGCTGCTCTGCATTAAGATTTAAATCATCTACAGGTTGCGGAACAGGTTGTCCCACCAATCTTAGTTTGTTTTCGTTGATATAATTATTCAGTGCATCTGAAACCTGCTTGTTGATTTCTTCAAAAGCAATTCCTGCTTCATATTGTTTTCTTACCATACTCAAAGGCACTTTTCCTTTTCTAAATCCGGGAATCTGTGCATTTTTCGCATAATTGATAAGCTGCTTTTCAACATTGTCTTTGTAATCTGATTTATCTAAGGTAACTGTAAGCAATGCACTTACTTCATCGTGGTTTGTCGCTGTAACGTTCATTAATCGAATTTTTAGGTTGCAAAAGTAGCGAATTTTCTTAAAACAAGAATCCCATTATCGTAAAAATTATAAAATAAAAACAAAAAAACCGCTTTAGATAAAGCGGTCTTGAAATTTTTATAAATTATAAAATTATTGCTTAATAACTTTTCTGCTGATTTTGTTAGTTCCGTTATCAACAGTTACAATATAAGTTCCTTTCGTAAGAGATTGGGTATTTACAGAACCTCCATTATCTACTCTGTTAGAAGAAACCAATTTACCTTCTGCAGAATAGATATTCACAGTAGCTTTTGTAGGGAGATTGAAGTTAATATAGTCTTTTACAATAGTATTGAACTTAACAGCTTTCTCAAAATCTTTGATATCAGTTACTGCCATAGATCCTTTTACATAGAACATAATATCATCAAACAAAATAACTCCGTCTCCTGTATTATTTTCAGGATATACTCTCAAACCTGGTCTTGCTACAGTTGCACCAGAAGGAGCTGCATCCTCGGCTGTGAAAAATTGCCATTCGGGAGAATCCGTAGAATAATCCGATCCTTGCATCGCATTACCTCCTAAATCTCCTGTATTTCTGAACTGATTCCAATATCTGAATCTACCTGTAGAAGTGTTATCTAAATACCATCCGGAAAATACATAAGTGGTTCCTACAGTAACTGGGGTATCTACAGTTGGACTCATTGTTCTGTTACCTGTAGCAGGTGAAGGTAATCCTGCAGAAGATGCACCGCTATGAGCAGTAGTAGATTGAACCATTACAGCTCCGGAAGGAAAACCAAGCGAATGGTTTATTCCTTCCGGA
>CAYSQR010000039.1:3849-13873 GCA_964433195.1 uncultured Kaistella sp.
ATTACAGCTCCGGAAGGAATAAACCATTCGCTTGGTTTTCCTTCTGCCCAAGTTTCAAAACTACTGTTTGGGATTAAGTTTTGTGCAGAAACAGTCATTGCCACTGCAACACCTAAAATTGTAAAAATCTTTTTCATAATAAATTTATTTTTTAAATTAATAAGGCAAAGTTATAATTTTTTTTTTAAATCGGGGAATATCTGCAAAATTTAACATTTAATTCTTTTTCAATTCATTTTCCAAAAAACTATCTTTGCACCCGCAATGAAAAAGAACCAAAAATCTGCTGCAATCGGTTTCATCTTTATCACGCTTCTTATCGATATTACAGGATGGGGAATTGTGATTCCGGTAGTTCCGAAACTCATACAGGAACTCATTCATAATCCGGATCTGAGTGTGGCTTCACAATACGGAGGTTGGCTGAGTTTTGTATATGCTGCAATGCAATTTGTTTTCGCATCGGTTTTGGGAGGATTAAGCGACAAATTCGGAAGAAGACCGATTATTTTGTTTTCGCTTTTGGGATTTTCCATCAACTTTTTTATTCAGGCAATCGCACCGAGTATTTTCTGGCTTTTTGTCGGCAGAATATTTTCCGGAGTTACAGGAGCGAGTATCACTACAGCAAGTGCATATATTGCCGATATTTCTACCGATGAAGACCGTGCGAAAAATTTCGGGATGATTGGTGCAGCTTTTGGTTTGGGATTTATCATCGGTCCCGTTATCGGAGGAGTTTTGGGACATTACGGAGCAAGGATTCCTTTTTATGCCGCTTCTGTACTTTGTCTGATTAATTTTCTGTATGGTATTTTCATCCTTCCCGAAAGTCTTGACAAACAGCACCGCAGAAATTTCAACTGGAAACGTGCAAATCCTATCGGTTCACTGATGCAGCTTCGGAAATATCCGCAGATTCTGGGATTAATTCTTGCTTTGATTTTCGTTTATATTGCGGGACACGCTGTACAGACAAACTGGACTTTTTTCACGATGTATAAATTCGGGTGGACTGAAAGATTGGTTGGGATTTCTTTGGGAGTTTCGGGTTTTATGGCTGCTTTGGTTCAAGGTTATCTGATTCGTTTCATTCAGCCGAAGCTGGGAAACGAAAAAAGTATTTTTTACGGACTTTCGCTTTATGCGGTCGGAATGGTTTTGTTTGCATTTGCAAGTCAGAGCTGGATGATGTTCGCTTTTCTCGTTCCTTACGGTTTAGGAGGAATTGCAGGTCCTGCTTTGCAATCGGTAATTTCGGCGGAAGTTCCGAAAAACGAGCAAGGAGAATTGCAGGGAGCTTTAGCAAGTTTGATAAGTTTAACGGCAATTATAGGTCCTCCTTTAATGACCAATACTTTTTATTATTTTACGCACGATTCGGCTCCGTTCAAATTTCCGGGAGCTCCTTTTTTTCTCGGATTTTTGCTGATGGCAACAAGTGCAGTAGTTGTTTATCTTGTTTTTAATAAAAATAAAAAGAAACAGCAATCATAAGTAATGAGCAATCAGCAATGAGTAATATTGCTGATTACTTATTGTTCATATCAAAAGCTCGCTTTTATCTGCATCGAACCGATATGGATTGTTCTTTCGCCGGAATTTCTTCCTTCATAATTTACATTTACCTGTATGAAAGAATTTAATGATTGTTGCAGGAAAACCGACCACACCTGGTTTTTTCCCGGTTTCAGTCCATCAAGCATTTGGTTTCCGACGATGGAAAAATTGTTCCCCGTAAAATCATTGCTGATGAATGAGAAATTTCCACGAACGGAAGTTTTTTTGCGTTCCCATTGCAGACTTCCCGTAATATCGAAAGTTTTCAGAAATTCTTCGCCATCGGTTCTTTTTTTCTCGCGGTATGCAGAGGAAAGTTCTGCCTGAATTGCTTCCGTCAATTTGTAGGTTGCTTTCGGTTTGGTTTCCACATTATTTAAAATATAATCTCTTGTTTTGAAAAGCTGTGAAGCGTTTTCTATTTTATGAAAAGAATTTTCCCAATCGATACGGAAATCTTTGCTGAACCAATATCCGATATTCAGAAAATGAGAAGTCTGGCTTCTTTCTTCGTTGCTGAAATTGGCATTAATCAGATTATCATTGGCAATGAAACGGTAATTTCCGTTCCAGCCGGATTTATCGGTGGGATTGAATTGTGCCGAAGCCAAAAAGTTTTGGTTTTTCAGAATCTGGTCTGCATTTTTTTCAAAAGGATTTATAACCAAAACCTTTTCTTTTTTGTAAAAAGAATTTTGAGAATTTAATGAGATATTGAAATTCCAGCGTTTCAAAAAACCATTTTCTGAATTGAAAATTACCGATGGATTTACAAACAAAGCCAGTTGTATTTTGTTTTTGTTGGAAGGAATATAATTCACAGTATTGGTATAAATTCTGATATATTGTGCCAAATCCGCATATTCCGCAATTTCAAACTCGTCGAGTTGCTGTATTCCGTCGCCGTTGTAATCCGTCCATTTGTAGATTCCTTGTCCGTCTGTAACTTTTATATACTGAAATTCCCGTTGAGCTTCCTGTCCGTTTCCGAGTTCGTAAAACGCCTGTAAACGCATTCCGTTGCGGAACAATTGCTGATTGTACAAAATATTTCCGACCACAAAATCCTGATTGAAATTTGCCGCAATTCCCTGATTTTGGTAATAAAATTTTCGGTAATGGATTAAAGCATTCAGCGTGGTTTTTTCGGTTTTAATGATTTCGCTTTCCACCATTAAACCCAAAATGTGATTCATATTTTCCAAAGAATTGTTCCGCACAGAATCGTTGTCGCGGAAATACATTCTTGTCATCAGTTTTGTTCGGGCAGAATCGCCGATTTTTTTCTGTACGAAAATTTCTTTCCAGCTGAAACTTGTTACATCAAGCTCATTGGTCAGATTGAGATTTTTCACGTTGTGTTCCATACTTCCGCCGATTCCCCAACTTCCTTTTTGTCCGGAATATTCCGAAATAATTCCGGCTCTTACGAATTTGGTGTTCTGAAAATCAGCTTTCGTATCGAGATAAGAGAAGTTTCCTTTGGTGCTGAATTTTCCTTTTAGCCAACCGAAATCCAAATCATTTTTTATTCCTTTATAAGAATTTTTTTCGTCTAAGTAATTAATTTTATAATTAAGGAAAGATAAATTTTTCCACTGGTTCAGAAAACTGAAAATCAATCGGTTTTGAGTTTTATGATTAAATTCCTGTGCAAGATTAAAATCCCGTGAAAATTCCACATCATTTATTCTGTCGAGAATATGGAACTGCGAATTGATGTGCTGAAATTCAAAGCTCGGTGTTCCTTTCCAGTTGTTTTTGGTAAAAGTTTTGTTTCCGAAGATTCTCCCTGCATAACCCGTATTCTGGTTCGAATCTTTTGATGAAAACAGATTCACATCATAATTGCTCAGTGAAAAATCTGCTCCTATTTTTCCTTCATTCAGCAGGATTTCGGTATTTGCAGAAAATACCTGAGATTTTTGCGGAGCAGGTAATTTCCGTACGGCTCTGTAATCTCCCAAATTATTTCCGACATATTCAAAAACCCTTCCGTTATTCGTGGTTTGCTTCAACCGGTAATCTCCCAGATTCTGCCCGAAATAGGTAAAAGCAACTTGATGCAAAGTCTGGGTTTCATCGGTAGAAAATTCATAATAATTCCCGTTCGGATTTTGAATGAGCTGATAAAGGATTTTATTCACATCATATTCCGAAACCGTTCCGGAAGGTGCATACATCAAATCGGGATTGTTTCCTGCATTGGCAAGAATCTGCTCATCTTCTTTGCTTAGATTCAGAGCGAGAGGAGCGTTCTTGTTATCGTTTTCCATAAACCAGCTGAACCCGAATTTCGCTTTTTCCCTTTCGTGCCGTATTCCTCCTGTGATAAGAAATCTCGTATAATTTCTGTTGGCGTAATTGTAAGAAATCGTGATGAAATTTTGCTTAAAAATCGGTCGGAAACTCGTGAAAGTAATTTCTCCCGTGTTATAATTAATGACATAATCCTGGTTTTCGCCGCGTTTCATCAGAATTCCGTCGATAAAAACCTGTTCCGAACCGGAAATAATCGTAATGAATTGTTCTCCGTTTTTACCGTTCAAACGATAAGGACCCTGATTTCCTTCCACTCCCTGAAAACGGATTCTGTGAAATTCGCTTCTTGCAACACCTGCAGAAATATCTGCGAAAGTTTTGTTTTCGGTTCCGAGTTGGGTTTGAAATTCCAATCCCATACTTCGTCTTTGATAACGCCCGAAATAGGTTTTCTCATCCGTTAAATCCAGATGTCCTGCTCTCAGAATAGATTTGTCTTTGATGTTGAGCTGCATATAGATTTTATCAAACTCTTCCAAAGTCTGCGTATAACCATCTGCTTGAATGGGAAGATTGTGGTCGGAAATACTTGCCAAAACGGAAACGTCTTTCGAGAGCTTCCCCGAGATCTGCAGATCCATAGAACTCTGTACGCTTTGTCCCTGATTATTCCCGAAAGTAATTCCGCGGATAATTGAACCTTTGGAAGTCAAACCGCCCAAAATCTGCGAACGCGGATTTTTTACCAAAACACCTTCATCCACAATGATTTTGTTTCTGGTTCTGATGAAATCCAGCGTATCTTTAGAGAAAACGTCTTTGTCTATTTTTGAGGAAAGGATAGAATCTTTCGGGATGGAATCATTCGGAATATTGGGATTTTTCCAAGTGAAAATCTGGGCATTAAATAAATTTAATACCGATAAAAGAAACCCGAAAAAAAATATTTTTTTAACCAAAATCCCTCCTTAAAGCCGCTGTAAAAGTAACGAAAAACTGTATATACTTGTTGTGTTTGTATAAATGTTGAATAATGATGGGTCTAAAAAAAGATATTTGATTATTTTTGTAGAAACCTACGCAATGTCCGAGAATATAAAAAATAAAATAGAGGAATTACGAACCGAGCTTCATCAGCATAATTACAACTATTATGTTTCCGATGAACCCACGATTTCCGATTTTGAATTTGATTTAAAGCTAAAAGAACTTCAGGAGCTGGAAAAACAACATCCCGAATTTTATGATGCAAACTCTCCCACTCTTCGTGTCGGTGGAGAAATTACCAAAAATTTCCCGACTGTTCAACATCAGTTCAGAATGTATTCTCTGGACAATTCCTACGATTTTGATGATTTGGAAGACTGGGAAAAACGGATTATCAAAACCATTGAAAATGAAGAAGTTGAATTTGTTGCCGAACTGAAATATGACGGTGCTTCGATTTCGATTTTATATGAAAACGGAAAGCTGAAACAAGCCGTAACTCGCGGCGATGGTTTTCAAGGCGATGAAATTACAAATAATGTAAGAACGATTTCAGATATTCCCTTGACTTTGAAAGCAGATTTTCCCGAACGGTTTTTTATGCGCGGCGAAATTTATTTAACAAGAAAAAACTTCGATAAAATCAATAAAAACCGTGAAGAAGAAGGTCTGGATTTGTTTATGAATCCGAGAAATACTGCTTCGGGAAGTCTGAAAATGCAGGATTCCGCAGAAGTTCGGAAACGGAATTTATCGGCAGTTTTATATCAGTACGTTTCAGATGAATTTCCTGTAAAAACGCATTGGGAACTCATTCATAAAGCGAAAAACTGGGGTTTCAGAATTTCCGAACAAGCCAAACTGTGCAGAACTTTAGAAGAAGTAAAAGATTTCATTAATTTTTGGGATAAAGAAAGACACAATCTTCCTTTTGAAATTGACGGTATTGTTTTGAAAATCAATTCTTTAAAGCAGCAAAGTCAATTAGGTTACACGGCAAAATCGCCACGTTGGGCAATGTCGTACAAATTCAAAGCAGAAAAAGCCGAAACCGAATTACAAAGCGTTTCTTACCAAGTCGGAAGAACCGGTGCAATTACTCCAGTTGCGAATCTGAAACCCGTTCTTTTAGCCGGAACTACCGTAAAAAGGGCGAGTTTACACAATGAAGATATTATAAAAAAACTCGATTTGCACGAAAACGATTTCGTTTATGTGGAAAAAGGCGGCGAAATTATTCCGAAAATCGTCGGGGTAAATTTGGAAAAAAGAAATCTGTATCAATCTGAAATTCAATATATTAAAAATTGTCCGGAATGTGGAACGGAGCTTGTAAAAATCGAAGATCAGGCGATACATTTTTGTCCCAACGAATTGCATTGTCCACCGCAAGTTGTCGGAAGAATGATTCATTACGTTTCCCGAAAAGCACTGAATATCGAAAATCTCGGAGGCGAAACCATCGAACAATTGTATCGTGAAAAACTGATTGAAAATCCTGCGGATTTTTATGTTTTAAAGAAAGAACAACTTTTGCCGCTCGAAAGAATGGCGGAAAAATCTGCACAGAATATTCTCGACGGAATTGCAAAATCCAAAGAAATCCCGTTTGAAAAAGTATTGTTCGGAATCGGGATAAAACACGTCGGAGAAACGGTTGCCAAGAAATTGGTGAAAAATTTTTCCACGATTGACGATTTGAAAAATGCCACTTTGGAAGAACTTATTCAGGTAGAAGACATCGGCGGAAAAATAGCAGAAAGTATTATTGATTTCTTTAAAAATACTGAAAATATTCTGATGATTGAACGGTTGAAATCTTACGGAGTTCAATTAGAAAAAGGCGAAAATACGAGTGAAGTTTTATCTAATATTTTAGAAAACAAAACCTTTCTTTTTACCGGAAAACTCTCACTTTTTACCAGAGATTCTGCCGAAGAAATGGTAGAAAAGCACGGCGGAAAAAACATTTCCGCAGTTTCCAAAAACCTGAATTATTTGGTAGTCGGAGAAAAAGCAGGAAGCAAACTGAAAAAAGCTCAGGAAATCGGGACGATTGAGATTTTGGATGAACAGCAGTTTTTGGAGTTGATTGGGGAATGAAAATTAACGGTAAATGTTTCGAAACTCTCTTCTAAAAAATAAAACATTAACAAAAACTTGCATACTGATAACTTTTAAGTTAACTTTGTGTAATAAATTCTCAAAGACAAATCATTTTTCACGAACATTATTTCATAGATTTCTATTTGGAACAGACTGAAAAAGTGCAAGAAAAAATTGAATATGTTTTTAAAATTTTGAGAACCGTTCAAAATGTTCCGAAAAAATTTCTCGACCATTTGACAGGAACTGATGGACTTTACGAAATTCGGATTGAATTTGAAAGCAATATTTACAGAATATTTTGCTGTTTTGACAAAGGAAATTTAGTGGTTTTGTTTAACGGTTTTCAAAAAAAAATCTCAGAAAACACCGAAAAAGGAAATTGAATTGGCTTTGAAACTAAAAGAAGAATATTTCAACTCAAAAAAGAAAAAGTAATGAACAAAGAAAACATCAGAAATGCTAAAAATTTCGACGAATTATTAGACATTAAATACGGAAAAACCGGAAGTGAAAAACGTGATAATTTTGAAGAAAAAGCACAGTATTTTGTAATAAGCGAAATGCTGAAAGAAGCACGAAAAGAAGCGAATATGACACAAGAACAGCTTGCCGATAAAGTGGGAACTAAAAAAAGTTATATTTCCCGCCTTGAAAACGGAAAGTGCGACATTCAACTCTCAACATTGTACCGAATTTTTGAATTTGGACTTGGAAAACGAGTGAACTTAATGTTCGGATAATAATATAAAACTTTGAATTAATAACCTTAGAAACAAACCGAAAAAATCTCAAAATTTCAGAACGATTGAAATATTGGATGAACAACAGTTTCTGGAGTTGATTGGGGAATGAATTTGAAAAATGTGTTCTACATTTTTTTTCTTTAATTTGGTCAAATATTTACAGACAACACTTTCGGCAATTGAAAGCTATCTGCAATCGTATGAAAAAAATTGTGTTAAAAATTTTACCTTACATTCTTATTTCAATTCTAATAATAATCTATTGGAGAATACAAACTTTAATAAATAATTATGCTTGGAATCCTAAAGGAAAACAAACTCTTTTTTTAGATATAGCATTAACTTCAATTTTTTATTATAAAACAATATTTTGGTTGACTATCGGAAGTATAGTTGTATTTATTTTTCAGAGTGAAAGTAAAAAACAGAGAATTAAAGTCTTAATTGGAATTTTTACACTCCTTTTTATTTATATTTTCGGAGGAGAATATACGAGTAAAAAATGTGCAAATTTTTATTATATCGTCTTTCAAAATCAATCTGTTTCTGAAGAATATCTTGAAGAACCAATAATAAAAGGTGGATATGAAGTTGGAAAATATCTAACAGAAAATATTGAAGATAAAAATATGAAATACAGAAGATATGCAATCAGCGGAATCGGAAAAATTAAATATGACAAAGCGATTCCAATTCTTGAAAAAATCTTGAAAGATAAATCTGAACCTGATTTTATAAAAAATGATATTTTAGAATCGCTAAAACAAATAAACAATTACGAAGCGAATATTGTATTAAAAAATTACAAAGAATAATTAAAGAATGCGGGATTAAATGCAAAATTGAAAAACACCAAAACGATTACCATTCTATATGAACAGCAGTTTTTGGAGTTTCTCAATAATAAACAATAAAAAATGAAAATAAACCTCTCCAACAAACCCTCAAAAAATATCCAACAAAAATTCTCTTTCTGCACCGAAGAGTCGTGGAAAAAAGAAAAGGAAAATTTCAACAGAAATCTGCAAAATATTTTTTCGGCAAAAAAGAATGAAACTTTTGTTTTAGCGGAAGAAAATTCTGTAACCTACTTCATAGGTTTGGGAAAAAATCCAGAAAATTTTGATTTTCAATCTATTGCTTCAAAATTCAGTTATGATTTCAGAAAAAAAATTCAGCCGGAAAATACAATCATCAACACTGAAAATTTCGATGAACTTCAAATTGAAAATTTGGTAAAAGGTTTGTTTTTGGGAACTTATGAATATCCTTTCAAAGCAGAACACCCGTTCTTTAATTCAAAATTCAATCTGATTTTAGATAAAGTTTCTGATGAAAATTTAAAGGAAATCCAATTAAAAACCACCGCCATTTGCGAAGGTCAGTTTGCCTGTATGGAATGGCTGAACAAACCGCAAAACTTCAAACGTGTTCCGCAGATTTCAGAATTTCTCAATGAAATCTCTGAAAAATATCATTTTAAGCTCACTGTTTTCGACCGCAAAAAATCGGAGGAGCTCGGTTTGGGAGCATTTCTTTGTGTAAATCAGGGAAGTTCTCAGGAAGCGGCTTTTACCATTTTAGAATATAAATCGGAAAACAAAAACGCAAAAACCGTTGGTTTGGTTGGGAAATGTGTCCTTTTCGATACTGGTGGAATTTCCATAAAACCCTCTGAAAACCTGCATTATATGAAATCCGATATGGGAGGAGCAACTGCCGTTATCGGAACTTTAATCGCTGCTGCGGAAATGAAGCTCAATGTAAATATCATTGCAATTTTGCCGATTACAGACAATGCGGTTTCCAACACTGCATACATTCCGAGTGATGTCATAAAAGCATACAACGGAAAAACCATCGAAGTTCTGAACACCGATGCAGAAGGAAGAATGACACTTGCAGACGCACTTTCCTATCTCGCCAAAAATTACAAAACCGATGCTTTAATTGATTTGGCAACTTTGACGGGGAGTTCCGTACGGATGTTCGGTTATACTTGCGGAGCATATTTTTCCAATAATGAAAATCTGAAAAAAAACCTCGAAAAATCTGCCGACAAAACCAATCAGAGATTGTGGAATCTTCCGCTTTGGGACATCTGGAAAGACGATTTCAAATCGGATGTTGCAGATTTCAAAAATATTTCTTCAAAACCTTTCGGAGATTGCATTGTTGCTGGTAAATTTCTGGAACAGTTTATCGAGGGACACCGGAATTGGGCACATCTCGATATTGCAGGAGTTGCGTTCGGAAATGTGCAATATATGAAAGAAAAAGGAGCAACCGGTTATGGAGTTCAGCTGCTTGTAGATTTTTTGGAAAATTTTTAACAAAAAATTAGCATATTCAAAAAATTCTCT
>CAYSQR010000040.1:0-6095 GCA_964433195.1 uncultured Kaistella sp.
CTGCTTTTTCGGGAAGATAAAATTCCGGTACATCTGCGTGGAAATCTCCTTCCGGAAGATTTTTGTACGCTTGTTCTATAATTTTCAAACTTTCCCAAATTTCTTGCTGACGAACCATAAACCGGTCATAAGTATCTCCCGAAGTTCCTACCGGAATGATAAAATCGAAATCATCGTAAGAAGAGTAGGGTTGTGCAACACGTACATCATAATCTATTCCTGCTGCACGAAGATTGGGTCCTGTAAAACTATAATTCAAAGCACGTTCTGCGGAAATTGCTCCGGCTCCGATGGTTCTGTCCATAAAAATCCTGTTTCTTTCGAGAAGGACACAAAATTCTTCAAATCTTTTCGGGAACGTTTTAAGGAAATCTTTTAACAGCTCGTGAAATTTCGGACTGAAATCTCTTTCAAAACCACCAATTCTGCCAAGATTTGTAGTCATTCTTGCACCGCAAATCTGTTCATACATTTCGTAGATTCTTTCTCTGTCCTGAAAAAGATAAGTAAATCCTGTCAATGCACCTGTATCCACACCGATAACTCCGTTGCAAACCAAATGATCTGCGATTCTTGCAAGTTCCATCATAATGACTCTCATATAATCCACTCGTTTCGGGATTTCTACTCCGAGTAATTTTTCTACCGTCATATGCCATCCGATGTTATTAATCGGGGCAGAACAGTAGTTCATTCTATCGGTTAAAGTAGTGATTTGTGTGAAGTTTCTTCTTTCGGAAATTTTCTCGAATGCTCTGTGAATATAACCAACGGTTTGTTCCGAATGCAAAATCCTTTCTCCATCCATCGTCAAGATATTCTGGAAAATTCCGTGTGTTGCAGGATGAGTAGGACCGAGATTCAGGGTGTATAATTGCCCGTCAATCTGTTCCTTGGATTCGTATTGATTAATTATATTTGATAGTGCGTTGTCTTTCATATTTATAATTGATAATTGATAATTGATGAATGATTATTGATTTCATTCATCGTTTATGGTTTATCTTCCGAACATAGCATCGTCTTTATCGGTTCTGGTACCGTCTTCTAATCGGTATTCTTTCAGCATCGGATGATATCCCAGTTCCGGATCGTTCAGTATTATTCTTAAATCCGGATGTCCTTTAAATTTAATTCCGTAAAAATCAAAAGTTTCTCTTTCCATCCAATTTGCACCGGAATATAAATCGGTTAAAGAATCTGTTTCGGCATTTTCTCTCGGCATAAAAACTTTTAAACGGATTCGGAAATTCGTCATCATATTGTGGAGATGATAAATTACGCCTAATTCTTTTTCCGGATTTTCGGGAAAATGAATTCCGCAGATATCGGTAAGGAAATTGATTTCCAAGCTGGAATCTTTCAGATAATGAATGATTTTTTTGAGGTCTTCTTTTTTTATTTCCAAAGTCAGAAAACCATAAGGTTCTGAGTGAGAAATCACAGATTCGGGAAATTCCCGGGTAATGGCTTCTAATACAAATTCATTCGTCATATCCATTAATTTATATCGTAAGATTCTAATAAATGTCTGTATTCCGGCATATCTCTTCTTCGTAAGCTCTCACTTTGAGAAAGTGCCTGAACTTGCATAAAGCCTTCTAAAATCTGTTCAGGTCTTGGTGGACAACCGGGAACATAAACGTCCACAGGAATTACTTTATCAATGCCTTGAAGTACGGAATAAGTATCGAATATTCCTCCGCTCGATGCACAAGCTCCGACTGCAATTACCCATTTCGGTTCTGCCATTTGGGTATAAACTTCTTTTAAAACGGGTCCTAATTTTTTAGAAATCGTACCGCAAACCAAAAGTACATCGGCTTGTCTTGGCGAAAACGACATTCTTTCTCCGCCGAATCTTGCCAAATCGAAAGTGGGCATCATCATCGCCATAAACTCGATTCCGCAACAAGAAGTTGCAAAAGGTAATGGCCAAAGTGAATAAGAACGAGCCATCCCGATAAGACTGCTGAGTTTTGTCGCAAAAAATCCTTCTCCCGAAAATCCCGGTGGAGCAGGAGCGTCTGTTTTTATGATTTTATTTTCTGACATTTTTAATTCAAAGTTTAAAGTTCAAAGTAGCAAAAAGCGAACCTGAATTTAATTTTAAAAATTTTATTTCATCCATTATCCAGCAACATTATTTATCCCAATCCAAAGCACCTCGTTTTAAAACATAGAAGAATCCTAAAAAGAAAACACCCACGAAAGTTAAAACTGCAAGAAATCCGGGAACTCCAAATTCTCTAAAATTAACGGCATAAGGATAAAAAAACACAATCTCTATATCAAAAAGTACGAACAAAACTGCAGTAAGAAAGTATTTTACAGAGAAAGGCGTTCTTGCATTTCCCTCGTTTTCTATACCGCACTCGAAATTGGCATCTTTTACTTTTCCCTTTATTTTAGGTCCTAAAAAGTGTGCACCAAGTAAGGAAACCGCCACAAATCCAATAGCTACAGCTGCCTGTATTAATATAGGAATATAATGTTCTGGTAAATTCATTATTACATAATTTTCTTAACCTGCAAAGTTAATGAATAAAGATTTAAAGAGGAAATTTATGTTCTGAAATTGTGATGAAAAAAGAGATTCCGTCTAATTTAGAATTATTAAAAATAAATTATTTTTTGCTTGTATTTTTAAGCCGTTTCAATACCAAATAAGCAACATAACCGATGTACAAAAACAGAAAACTCGCGAAAAGAATATTGATTAAACTGTTTGTTTTTTCATCTTCGACCTGAAAAAACTGGTTGTAAACAATGAAAGCGATAATCATCAGAATGTAGAAATAGAGTTGTTTTTTCATTTTAAAGGTTTTGTTTTTATTCATCAAATATAGGAATATCCTCCGAATAGAACGGTTGCAGAAAACCACCCCGATTTTGGGATGGTTTTCGTCATCTATGTAGAGACAGATAATTATCTGTCTCTACGGTTTTTTTGAACACGCGTTCATTGTGTGAACACGCCTTTTTGGCGTGTTCCTACGAACCTTTATGGAGTGTTTCTACTCCTTCACAATTTTCTTACTCACAACTTCTCCCGATTTTGTAACCGCAGAAATCACATAAACACCTTTTGCAAGATGAGAAACATTTACGGATTTTCCTGTTGCAGAAATTTGTTTTACCGTTCTTCCCGAAATATCTGTTATTTTGATATTTGTTACTTCCTCTGAAAAATTCAGCATATTTTTTACGGGATTTGGGTATAAACTTATGCTTTTGGACGAATTCTGCTCAACAACATTTAAAGCTGTACACGCATATTGTGTCGGCGAATTGGTCTGTCCTGTTCCGTTTCCGACAAGACTTGTATTTCCCCATACCCAAAACGTGCCGTCTGTTTTTACACCGCTGGATTGCAAATATCCCGCATTTGCGTTTGCCCAATTCGTATCCGTTCCGATTTGTGTTGGACTGCTGTAATTGGTTGTTCCTGCACCGTTGCCCAACTGTTGGTTATTATCGCTTCCCCACGCCCACAAAGTGCCGTCCGTGCGGGTAAGCAAAGCGTAAGAAAAAGCATAAGCTTTTTTAAGAGATACGGTACGCCAATTGGACGCTGTTCCAATCTGAAGCGGTGCTGCTGCTGTACCAATGTTCAAATCACTGTTTGTTCCCCACGCCCATAATGTATTGTCGGTTTTCAAAGCAAGAGAGGTTCGTTCACCTCCGACAATTTCTTTCCAATCCGTTGCTGTTCCTACCTGAACGGGAACATCGCTGTCTGTTGTACTGCCGATGCCGAGCTGACCGTAATTATTATACCCCCACGACCATAAAGCTCCATTGGTTTTAATCGCAAGTCCGTGAGTGGTATTACCGCTAATATGATTCCAATCTGTTGCTGTTCCGACTTGTACAGGAACTTGACTTACGTAGCTTGTGCTTTGTCCATTGCCGAGAAAATACCGGTAGTTTGTTCCCCAAGACCAAAGCGTTCCATTGGTTTTGATACCGAAAGAACCTCTGAGACCCAATGCAACTTCTTTCCAGTTGGTATCCGTTCCAATTTGCAACGGCGATGTTACACTGCCACTTGCACCATTTCCCAATTGTCCATAGCTGTCACTTCCCCAGGTCCACAATGTACCGTCGCTTTTTATCGCTGCGGAATGATTGTCTCCCGCTGCAATAAAAACCCAGTTGTTTGCCGTCCCGATTTTTACAGGGGTTGTACGGTCGGTTGTTGTGCCGTCACCAAGTTGTCCGTTGCTGTTCTCGCCCCACGCCCATAAAGAGCCGTCTTGGCTGATTGCCAGAAAATGTTCGTCCCCTGTCGCTATTTTTTTAAAGCATTGTGCTGTTGCTGATGTGCCAATTAATATCATTCCGACACTCAGAATCATAAAATATTTTTTCATTTCTTAATTATTTAAAATTTAATAAAAAATTGATTAGTTTTTGTGTCCTGTTTCGGGATTCAGGCAAATAAAAAAGTGTGGACAACTTTGTTTAATTCGTATTGGTTTAGAAGGTATCCCATTACCTGTACTCTCAATACACAAAATTGCACCACACCTCATCGGTGTAGTGTTTCTGCATATTTCTGAGAGTACTAAAAATTTGGGATTTTTCTAAACCAGAAATAATACTTTACACTAATTTATTTTTACGTTAAAGTCTGCCTTTTGGCGTTATGTCATACTTTTTTCTATTTTTTGGTTTGATTTACAAATATATACAATTTTTGAAAATACGGTTTTTTGCTTCGCAGAGATTTCTGCAAAATGATTTAGATTTGATTCTGAAAATTTGTCCGTTCGAGTAGCGAAGCGACAAAAAAACCAAATACACAATGAATTAAAGAACTTCCATCATTCAACATTAATCATTAACCACTAATCATTAAAGAATACGTTCTTCTCCGTTTGTGATTTACAGGGTTGTAATCCTGCCAAAGAAGCTGAACGTTTTTGTTTTCTTCGAGTTCCGGATTGGTTTCGAGAAATTTTATACCTTTTTTAGTGAAATTTTCCCAGATTTTTTTGAAGATGATTGAAGTTACTCCACGTCTTTGGTAATCGGGATGAATGCCTATCAAATAGAAATTTGCACGTAGATTTTTTTCCCCTGCTTTCCAAAAATGATACCAACCGAAAGGAAATAATTTTCCTTTTGCTTTTTGCAGAGCTTCGGAATAAGAAGGCATCGTAATGGCAAAGGAAATAAGCTCGTTATGCTCATCAACAATGCATACGACATAATCTTTGTCGATGAATCCGAAATATTTTTCTTTGTATGTTTTTATCTGTTCATCGGTAATCGGAGTGTAGGTGGAAAGTGTTTTGTAGGTTTCGTCCAGTAATTTGAACATCGGTTCTACCAAAGGTAAAAGTTCCTTTTTATTTTTAAAATCCAAAACTTTCAGTTTGTATTTTTTGGCAATCAGATTACTGAATTTTTCAACTTTTTCGGGCAGAATTTCGGGAAAATTAAGCTCAAATTCTATCCATTCCTTTTCTTTGGTTAAGCCTAATTTTTCCAAATGTTTCGGGTAATAATCGAAATTATAAAGACCAATCATCGTTGCCAATTTGTCAAACCCGAAAATCAGCATTCCTGCTTTGTCGAGACTGGTAAATCCCATTGGTCCCTCTATTTTTTTCAGATTTTTTTCTTTGGCAAAATTGATGGCGGTTTTTATCAATGCTTCCGAAACTTTTTCGTCATCTGTAAAATCCAGCCAGCCGAAACGTAATTTGTTGTTTTTCAGTTCCTGTATTTCTTTATTATTGATGATTAAAGCAATTCTCCCTACAATTTTCCGGTCTTTGTAAGCGAGAAATTGTCGGGCTTCACAATATTTCAATGCGGGATTTTTTTCCGGATTCCAAGCGTTTTTTTCATCAATAATTAAAGGCGGAACATAATTTTTGTTATTTTTGTAAAGTTCCATAGGAAATTTAATGAAATTCATCAATTCTTCTTTGTTTTTTACTTCAATGATAGAAACTTCCGACATCAGATTTTATTTGAAAAAGCAAAGATAATTATTAAAATAGAAAGAAAAACTTTGGCACGTTTTTTACTTCTGAAAAGGCGATATTAGAACAAAAAATATATAAAAAATGACAGGTTAT
>CAYSQR010000040.1:6105-13793 GCA_964433195.1 uncultured Kaistella sp.
TTTAATTATTGGAATTTCGATGTTGGTAAGTTGGTTGGTTTCAGCAAGGTTAAAATCGAAATTTGAATATTATTCAAAAGTGCATTTACGAAACGGAATGTCCGGAAAAGAAGTGGCAGAAAAAATGTTGAGAGATAACGGAATCCACGATGTACAAGTAATTTCTGTTCCCGGTCAATTAACCGATCATTATAATCCCGCCAATAAAACGGTCAATTTATCCGAAGGAGTTTATATGCAGAGAAATGCAGCTGCAGCTGCAGTTGCAGCACACGAATGCGGTCACGCTGTACAACACAAAGTAGGATATTCTATGTTGCAGCTTCGTTCCAAACTGGTTCCTGCAGTAAACATCAGTTCCAATTTGATGCAGTTCGTTTTGATTGCAGGTATCGTTTTGATGGGGGCAACAAGGACGATTGAAAATCCGAACGGAAATACAACGGTTCTTGCAATCGGAGTTGCAATGTTTGCTGTAACCACACTTTTTGCGTTTGTAACTTTACCGGTAGAGTACGATGCAAGTAATCGTGCGATGAAATGGCTGAAAGATACGGGAACTGTAACTGCAGAAGAATATGTCGGTGTGAAAGATTCCTTAACTTGGGCAGCAAGAACTTATTTGGTTGCAGCACTCGGTTCTTTGGCACAATTACTTTACTGGGCATCAATGTTGATGGGAAGGAGGAATTGAGTTTGAGAGTGGGGGAGTTTGAGAAAAACTTTAATCCTTAAATTCATAAGAAATATTCTGCATCTCGGAACAATTGTCCGAGATGTTTTTTATTAAATGTGTATATTTGGATAAGTTGAAAACAAATCCAAATCGATAATGAACAGATTTTTCAAAACCGATAAACCCAAATTGATTTTTACTGCATTGTTATTGATTATTGCAGGTTTTTTAACGATTTGTGCAGTTGCTTCATACGAGAGTAATATTGCAATGATTATGTTTTTGTTTCTATTGCTTCTGGGAGTTTTACTAGCATTCGGAACATCTTTATGGGTAACTAAAAACAGAAAACAAAAATTTTATGAAAGTTTAAAAATAACAATTGGAATTTGTGCGTTCGTCTATATATTGGGATATTTATATTTTGCTTTAGAACCAATTCTGTTAAAATGAAATATTTTCTAAAATTTTTATCATTATTAATTATTGTTCCTACGATTTATATTAGTTTTATGATTGGAGGAGTCTGCTTAATGGAAGGCTACAATATTTTCAATCCCTATATTGATACTGAATTTGCACCAAATTATTCCCCCGAAAAATTTGAGATGATAAAAGTAGGTATGGATAGCACAGAAGTCAAAAAAATTATAGGAGAACCTCTTTTTCGCAGCAATGGAGATTATTACTATACACAAGACGGATTTTTACGAAAAAGCAGCAAGAAAGAATTTATGATAAATGATTTTGCCTGGAGTGTATTAACAGTAGGTTTTGATAGTAAGGGAAAAGTAGTTGTGAAAAGGAAAGAATGGGGTTATGATTAATATAATTTTAATTCTTGAATTGATATGAAATATTCTGCATCTCGGAAAGATTTTTCGAGATGTTTTCTTTTTGGGAGGTTTTTATGATTGCGGAAATGGTGCAGATTTCCTGTGCATCAAAATCGAGAATTTTTCCATCAAATTTATTTAATAAAGAAAAAATAATATTCTGCTGATTGAAGCTAAATGAAATTTCGATTTCGGATTCCAATTCTTTTGTGATGATTTCGCATTCATCTAAAGTCAGCTTTGCAGTTTCTTTATATGCTTTTACCAAACCCGAAACACCGAGTTTTGTTCCTCCATAATAACGAATGACAATCAATAAAATATTGGTTAAATTATGAGCTAAAAGCTGGTTGTAAATGGGTAATCCTGCACTTCCGTTTGGTTCTCCGTCATCATTTGCACGATAATTTTCTCCGCTTATTCCCAACCGGAAAGCGTAGCAATGATGGGTTGCTTTCGGATGTTGTTCTTTGAGCTTTTCTAAGTTTTTCTTTATTTCCGATTCATTTTTTACCGGAAAAGAAAAACCAATGAACTTACTTCCTTTTTCTTTCAGAAGGATATTTTCGACGGGAGATTTTATGGTTTTAAACGAGAATTGCATTTACTGGGAAAGAATTGCAAATTTAAACATAAAATTAAATTTGATTTCGGAAATAAAAGCAAAACGATGTAAACAAAAGTTTGTAAATTTGTATGAAATCATTTAAAAATGTCAGAAATTAAAAAACGGCTTTCTTCGATTATAGAAAGTCCGAATCATCATACAGAAGACAAATTGAAAAAAATATGTCATCTTCTGGATCAGGAAATTCCGTATTTCAACTGGACAGGATTTTACTTTAAAAACGGGGATAAAGAGGAACTTGTTTTAGGACCTTATGTAGGTGCGGAAACCGATCACACCGTGATTCCGTTTGGAAAAGGAATTTGTGGGCAAGTTGCTGTTTCCAATGAAACCTTCATAGTTCCCGATGTTCACGAGCAGGAAAATTATCTGAGTTGTTCCATTGATACCAAAGCAGAAATTGTAGTTCCCATCATAAAAAACGGAGAAAATATCGGGCAAATTGATATTGATTCCCATTCGTTAAATCCGTTTACCAGCGAAGACCGCGAAATGTTGGAATGGTTGTGTGAAGAAATTGCAGAGATTCTGTAATATTGAAATATTTGGTCGCTAAATCGGGAATGATAAAAGTGTCTTTTTTTAGATGTGAAACATTGTGTCTGAAAAAATATTCACAAAAAAAACAGTGTTCGTATAGGACACTGTTTTTTATGATTAATTTTTATCACTTCCAGAAATTCCAATAAGCACCATCGAAAACAGCGATACTGTTACTGGCTGTATCATAGCAAATCATTCCCGGATATGGTCCTTTGACATTGAGATGCGGTTGGTTAACTTTTGGTAAAGTAAGAGCTAATGTAGAAGATTCCAATACCACAACTCCGGTTGCAGCACTTGTATCGGCTCCGATGATTACCCCATTTCCTACTTCCGAACTTGCATTAGCAATAATCGGAGAAGCATTCCCATTGCCTTCCGTAAGCGGAACCCAAGTATCGTTTTCATACATATATACTCGTGAATCAACTTTGTAAAAAGCCATAAGTCCGTTAGTTGGTGGGGTAGGAACATCACTTAGTGCCGGTAAAATAATTCCTTTTGTCGTTCCTGATTTGAAATCTAATATAGAGGAACCATCCACTGATGTTTTTTCTATCGCAACCTGTGCATTGGTGGCAGTACTAAAAATAACAGAAAAGATAAGTACAAATATGATATTATAATTTTTCATAACTAAAGAGTTTATTTATTCGTTACAAGTTTGGGCGATACAATGCCAAGTTGTCCCGTTATACAGTTTGAAACAGTTATCTCCTGTATCATATATCAGCATTCCCATTACAGGAGAAGCAATACTTGCAGAAGTAGTTCTGGTAATTACAAATCCTTTGTTTGTAGATTCCATTGCTATAAATCCGTTTGCAACATTTTCCGGCCAGTTTCCTGTTTTTGTTGCTTGTGTACTTATTCCTACTTTGGTATATCCGTCGGGAATTCCTGCTGCCGGACTTCTTCTGCATTTACAATCCTGTATCAATACATTCACTTTCGCTGATGCAGGACTGTAACAATTATTAAGCGAATCATAATAAAATGCATAATAACTTCCCGAAACGGTTACGAAAGTATTTGATAATGCTGAACCTGTATGAGCATCATTATCGAACCATACCAAAGATGCTCCGCTTGGAACTATTCCGAAATGCAAACCGCTCAACTCTACTCCTTTCGG
Organism: uncultured Kaistella sp.; assembly: GCA_964433195.1. Classification (GTDB taxonomy): domain Bacteria; phylum Bacteroidota; class Bacteroidia; order Flavobacteriales; family Weeksellaceae; genus Kaistella. Next base: position 9,924 of record CAYSQR010000040.1, read on the forward strand.
TGGTGTAACATCAATATCCGGATCGGGACAAATGTTGGTTAGCGTAATTTCCGGCATTGCATTGGGTGTTACCGATGCGTAAGCAGCATTGTTGTTATAATTCGTTTCAAAATTTACAGTAGATATTGTAGCCACATTGGTGTAACGAGTATTGGGTTCTACAGTAGCTGTAATGGTAAGTGTTTTATTAGAGCCATTAGTAAGAGTACCTACATTCCAGTTCGGAGCAGTCCAGGTAGTACCACTATGCGGTGAAGCAGAAACAAAAGTATAACCTGCAGGCAAAACATCATTTACAACTACACCTGTGGCTGTAGAACCGGCAACAGTATTACTCGCCGTAATGGTAAATACCACATTGTCCCCTATGTCTGGTGTAGGATTGTTTACCGTTTTTGTAACCGTAAGATCCGAACAGGAAAGACTGGAACTTCCCGTTGTCGTTTGATAATATAAGTAGCCCCACGTATTAATAGTACGGGCATTACCGAAATAAGTATAATAACTAGTACCAGTACCTACTGTCCATATATGTGCCGGAGAAGGCGTCCCTATGGTAGAGTTATTCGTACCTGCACCGGTATTATTTCCATTTTGATCGGTTGGATTAAAAGAAGTTAGTGCCGAGTCGTCCCAAAAAAGATTAGAAACCGTCATACCCACTGGTGCAATGGTAGTTACTTTAGTCCCACCGGCATTACGTTCAATATCAAATATAGGGGCGTTAAAGCGATCTGCCAAAACAGTCAGTTCAAAAGTCAAAATGACAGAAGTCGAAATGAGTATTCCTGCTCCGTCTCTTCCGTCCCATTCCATACTGTAATTGCCGGGCGGAAGGTTATAATAAAAGAGAATTCTGTCGGTATAACCCGTTCCTTTTATAATGATTCTGTAATCTCCTTGTTCTACCGTCGTGAAATTAATATTATAGGGAGGAGCATTACAAGCTCCAACGGGAGTTACTATAGAGGCATCAAAAGATGGGGGACTATCTACCAAGGTATTATAAGGGAATAAAACAGGATCGGGGGGACTAAGGAAAACATTGAATCCTCCCGGTAAACTGGGAGCATTTAATCCATTGTTTACAGACCGTCTGTCAATCGGAAAATTATTTGTATCTGCAACACCATAAGTATTAACCCCTACCGTATATCCTAAAGGTTGAAAATCGGGAAACTCGAGTTTCAGTACATTACCGGCATCGGTATAGGCGTGAAACGAAGGTGAACCGTGTGCGTCGATATCTGTAAGATACTGACTACTTCCATTAATTCTTGTTGTTACCAATCCCCACTTAGTTGCAAATATTCTCCCTGGTTTAAATTCATAAGAATTAGCTCCCAAAGTTTTTGCAACAGTAAAATCAAAGAATGGAGAAACGGCAGCTGCCGTAGTCATTGTTGAGTTGGTAGTAGATGTTCCCCTCCAATACTCTATGGTATAAGTATCGTTTTTAGTAGGGGTAAAAGTTACGGGATTATATCCTCCGGTATTGAATGTTCCAATTACAGGTCCCGCTATTGCTGCCGCATAAGTTAAAATCTGTCCCGGTCGTGTTCCCGTAGCATCTCTGTTCAAAAGAGCAGGGCCTACTGCTACTGCTCCGTCTGAATCTAAGATTCTATACCACATAAAAGAGTTTCGGGTCGCATAATTTAAAACTGTATTAGCCGCTCCTGCATTAGCATATTCTGTCCAGCTAAATCCGAAATAAAACCGCTCTGTCGTATAATCATCAATTACGAAATGTATAGCATTATCAGCAGGTGCATTAAAGTATGAACCGAAAAGATTACTCGGAGTACAAAATAAACCTGAAAGTTGTGTAGATGTTGGAGAAACCTGTTTGGTTCCTTCCTGTGCAGAAAATATCAAAGGAAATAAAAATAAAATCCCAAAGATAATCTGCTTACTTAATAATAAAATTTTTCTCATCGTGTTATTCTTTTATTGGTGGTGCTATTGCACCACCTTTACATACTGTTATATTTGCAGTGACTGTATTATTAGCCGGAATTTCATCATCCGGCATACTTATGGAAGCTATACTTGCTGTATTGTTATAAACTCCTGTGTCTTTTACTATTCCCGTTATGATAAGCGTGGTTGTAGAATTACCGTTCAAAGTTCCTATATTCCAGATACCTGTATTTTTATTATACGCACTCTGACTGGCGGAAATAAATGTATAACCGGAAGGAAGCAAATCTGTTAAAACCACCTCCGAAGCTGCCAAACTTTTATTATTATGTGCTGTTATGGTAAAAGTAACCGCCTCTCCTACAGAAGGATTAGAATTAGAAGTCGTTTGTGTTACCTGAAGTTCAACAGAATTTACAACATAAGTAATAATAATTCTTCCGCTTGCACCAGTTCCCCCGTTTGTCGTACTATTGCCTGTCCCAGAAGATCTACCTCCTCCTCCTGACCCGGGGACAATACCACTATTTCCGGCTCCTGCGGCATAAATAAAGAATCCTGATCTTGTTCCTCCACTTCCTCCTACAGCACCCGGACTTCCTCCTGTTCCGGAACCTGCAGTTCCTCCATTTCCACCACTTCCGGTAGATCCGTTAGAACCTGTACCACCATTTCCGCCAGTTCCTGCAGAGCCACCTCCACCGCCACCATTTGTAGAACCTGTACCACCATTTCCACCTGAAGTACGAGTACCTCCTGTAGCGGGAAGTCCCGCTGAAGCTTGACCACCGGTTCCCCCTGCAGTTCCATTTCCACCATTCCCACCTTTAGCCAACACAATATTTGTCCCACTAAAAGAAAAAAATGAATCTCCACCTGTGCTTCCTGGGTTTCCGGTACCTGCACCTCCTTGTCCTATAGTTATGTTATACACCTGCCCCGAAGTAACCGCTCTCGTTCCTCTGGAATAAGCACCGCCACCGCCACCGCCACGTGCTGTATTGGTATTACCACCGGCACCGCCGCCACCTGCTCCCCACGCTTGCACAGTAACTGATGTTACACCAAACGGAACAGTAAAAGTTTGTGCTGATCCGGTATAGTTAAAGGTCTGTGAAACGGTAACTTGTGAATAGAATACCCAACTGCTAAAAAGTAAGGTTGTAATGATAGATTTTTCAATCAAGTTTTTAAAATAATGTTTTTTCATATATCTAGGTGTTTTTATTATATAATTTTAATAATGTGTTTTGCTAATTAAAATTCCAAAATTTATTTTCCTGTTCCCAACTTGTGCAGTGTTTAAACGCATTACACCTCATTTTGCACGTGCATCTTTTCTATAAAAAAGAAACATTGCCACAAAATTATAAAAATTAAATTGAATTAACATAAAATTCAAGATAACTTTTTGATTTTTCGAGATATGAATAGATGATTTTTAATAGTAGGAAACACTATCACAAACGAAGTGAAAATCATCCTTGACTTTGTTGCAAAAAATTGCTTTATTTACAATAAAAAAAACCACCGACAAGGTGGTTTTTTTATTGTGTAGAGTAGTTGTTTTCAGAATTATTTCAATTCTACTTCTGCACCAGCTTCTTCCAATTGCTTTTTCAAAGCTTCTGCTTCATCTTTGGAAACACCTTGCTTAATTGGAGCAGGAGCACCATCTACCATATCTTTAGCTTCTTTCAGACCAGCTCCTGTTAAATCTTTTACCAATTTAACTACGGCAAGTTTAGAAGCACCTGCAGATTTCAAAATTACATCGAATTCTGTTTTTTCTTCAGCAGCTTCACCGCCACCTCCTGCAGCAACTACTACTGCAGCTGCAGCTGGTTCGATTCCGTACTCATCCTTAAGGATTGTCGCTAATTCATTTACGTCTTTTACTGTTAAGTTTACAAGCGTTTCCGCTAAGTTTTTTAAATCTGACATTTT
>CAYSQR010000041.1:0-2134 GCA_964433195.1 uncultured Kaistella sp.
ATCTTTTAATTTTTTAAATGAGAAAGCTCAAGTTTTTTTTAATCGGATTTGTTCCGGGATTGATTGTGGTATTTTTTATCCTCAACAAAAAAGGAGCAAGTTGTAGCGGTTATCTCCCAAATTCGCGGGTAATTGCAGAAACTTTGTCTAAAGAACTCCGGTATTCCGAAAGTTTTAAAACCGAAATGGAAATCAATAAGATTGATGAAAAATTTTTGAAAGACAGCATCATTACTAAAGGCGAAATTGTTTTTGAAAAAAGCAATGCCCAGAAAAAACCTTGTCCCGATTATATTTTGATTTACCCGAAAAAAAATCCGAGATACGAAATCGGTTTCGAGAAATGCAAAGAAATTTCCTCTTTCAATACCTTGAAAAAACTGAGGTAACAAATTAAGAATCTGTTTAAATTTGCTAAAAAAAGTTATTTAAATCTTTATTTTTCTCGCAGATTATACAAATGACAAAGATTATATTAATATTAAAAAAATCTACATAATCAGCCAAATTAGCGAGAGTTTATAAGAAATTAAAAAACGAAAAATATTTTTATTTAAATCATTTTGATATAAAAAAATAGTTCATAATCAACGATATAAAAATAATTGAATAAAATTTAAACATTCTAAGAATCTGTTCTGAATCCGAAACCCGAAACTTTATTGTATTTTTGCGAAAACAAAAATTTTTATGCAGTTTTTAGACGAATATCAGGAAATCGTTGCCGAAGCAATCGATAAATATATTTTCAGAGATAAGCCGGAAGAACTTTACGAGCCGATGAATTACATCATTTCTCACGGTGGAAAAAGACTTCGTCCCATTATGGTTTTGATGGCAAGTGATATGTTCGGAGGAGATGTGAGAAAAGCAGTGAAACCAGCTTTAGCCATAGAATTTTTCCATAATTTCACGCTGATTCACGATGATATTATGGACGAAGCTCCGCTCCGAAGAAACAAACCCACCATTCATACTTTACACGGAATCAATGTAGGAATTCTTTCGGGAGATGCGCTTTTGTTCAAAGCATACAAATTTTTTGAAGATCTGGAACCCGAACTTTTCAAAGCGTGTACAAGAGTTTTCACACATACCGGTTTGTTGCTTTGCGAAGGACAACAATACGACATCAATTTTGAGACAAAAGGCGATGTAACTTTCAATGATTATATCCGAATGATTACTTACAAAACCGGAATTCTCAGTGCTTCATCTTTTGAAATTGGTGCATTGATTGCAGGTGCGGATTTCAAAGATGCGAAAGCTATTTTCAATTTCGGGAAAAATGTAGGAATCGCTTTCCAGATTATGGATGATTATCTTGATGTTTTCGGAGATGAGGAACAGTTTGGGAAAAAACACGCAGGAGATATTGTAGAAAACAAAAAAACCGTGCTTTATCTTTTGGCGAAAGAACACGCCACTGAAGAAGAAAGAAAAGAACTAGATTTCTGGTACTCCAAAAAAACCGATAATGTAGATAAAATCTATAGTGTGGAAAAGATTTTCCGCCGAACAAAAGTAGATGAAAAAACACTTCATCTCATCCAAAAATACAACGAAATCGCACAGGAATATCTGAATAAAATAAACATTCCCGCAGAAAAGAAAAAACCTTTCGTAGAACTTGCAAATTATCTGTTGAGAAGAGAATCTTAATGTACCAATGTAAACATTTACCAATGTAAACATTTATCAATGTAACAATCGTTGGTCATAACTATATCATCTTATTGGTAAATTTGTACATTGGTAAATTGATACATTAAAAAATGAAATTCCGTACCGAAGTAGAAATCCCAAATTCCGAGAAAAAAATAGAAATTGAAAATAAAATATTTTCGATTGGTTCTTGTTTCGCTTCGGAAATGCACGAACTTTTTTCAAAAGCACAATTACAAACTTTAAACAATCCTTTCGGAACAATTTTCAATCCGTTTTCCATTAATCACGCCCTCAAAAAACTTCACGATTCTGCATTTTATTCCGAAGAGGATTTAATTAAATTTAATGATGAAATGATTTCTCTCGATCATCATACGAATTTCAATTCGAGGTTTGCTCATCAAACTTTAGAAAAGATAAATAAGGAAATTGAAACCGCAAATCTCTTTCTGCAAAATACCGATTT
>CAYSQR010000041.1:2144-3023 GCA_964433195.1 uncultured Kaistella sp.
TTTTGCCGAAGAAAAAGCTCGTTGCAAACTGCCATAAAATTCCCGGAAAATATTTTGAAAAACGGCTTTTAACAAATCTCGAAATTACAGATTCCATATACGAAACCATTGAAAACCTGAAAGATATTTGCAAAGAGAACGTTCAGATTCTGTTCACGGTTTCGCCGGTTCGTCATACGAAAGACGGAATGGTGGAAAATAATTTGAGCAAAGCAAAACTGATTTCTGCGATTCACGAAATTCTGCCGCAGTTTGAAAATTGTTTTTATCTTCCTGTTTATGAAATCGTTATGGACGATTTGCGGGATTACCGTTTTTACAAAGAAGATCTTATTCATCCGAATTTTCAGGCGATTCAGTATATTTTTGAAAAATTCGGGAACGCTTATTTTTCTGATGAAACGATGGATTTTGTGGAAGAAAATTTTAAAATCGCAAAAGCATTGGAACACAAAACTTCCGATGATAAAAACCCGAAATACCAAGATTTTCTGGAAAACTTAAAAGGCAGAATCGCTTTGCAACAAACAAAAGTGAAGTATAAAATATTTTGATATGGCAAACGAAATTTCCAAAAATCACAAATTAGCAGCTAAGCTGATTTTTGTCTATGCCTTAATTACTTGTATTTTGTTTTTTATGGATAGCGAAATTGAAAAATCAACTGTTTCATTTATAGCTTTATCAATTGTTTTAGTACCTGTAATTGTTTTTGGAATTCTAATATTTAAGAATATTCAATGGGCAAAATATATCTTTTTAGGTTTGTCCATTATATGTTTAATAGCACTTTTTTTTGATTCGAGTTCTTTCTTTCGGTATGAAAATCCTTTGTTATTTTTTATTGATATTATATCATATTTCTTACAAATATATATT
>CAYSQR010000041.1:3033-5038 GCA_964433195.1 uncultured Kaistella sp.
TATATATTTTGATATTATTGTTTAAAAAAAGTGAAACATAAAAAGTAAAAAAGAACCAAGTAAAAAATGAATCAAAATTTAAAAGAACTTACAGGAATTATTGCTTCGGTAATTTATGCTTTGATTGTGAGGATTTTAGCAGAGTTTGATATTATTGAAATAAATTCAATCAGCTTTTTATTCATTTTACCTGTTATAATTGGCGGATATTTACCATTTTATTTTGGCGGAAAAACATTCGCTAAAAATATTGGAAAAGTTATTTTTTATCCAATTTTTACTGTAATTCTTTTTTTTCTGATTGCCATTATCAAAAGACTTGAAGACATCGGCTGTTTTATAATTATAGGAATACCGTTTTTCATAATTTCGACAATTGTAAGTATAATTATCCGATATATTATTTTGCAAAAAAAAGATGATAATCTGACCAATAAAAACTCTTTGGTCATTTTAATTATTCCTGTTGTTTTGGGAAGCATTGAAAAGAATTTTGAAAAAAGAATTTATAAAAACGAAATTCAGCATACTGTTGTAATCAATCAACCCAAAGAATTGATATGGAAAAATTTGTATAATGTTCCTGATTTAAGCCAAAATACAAATAAAAATTTCTTTAATTTTATAGGAATTCCTGCACCACAGAAGTCGGATTACAATCCGGAAACCAATGAAAGAATAGGATATTTTGAAAACGGAATTTATTTTTCGGAAAACATTTCAGAATCAATTTATCTTGAAAAACTTTCTTTTAAAATCAATACCGAAAAGAGTAATTTCAAAGACAATAAAACCATTGAACACGTTTTAACAAAAGGAGATTTTAATTTTAATGAAATTTCTTATGAACTGAAAGAGATTGGAATAAATCAAACAGCCATTACATTAAAATGCAATTATATTTTAAAATCAAATATTCCGTTTTATGCTGAAATTTGGGCAAAAAATATTGTAAATGATTTTGAAACAAAACTACTTTCTGCTTTGAAAATAACACTTGAAAACCAGATATGATCGACACTCACACTCATCTCTATTCCGAAGAATTTGATGAAGACCGAAATGAAATGATTCAACGTGCCTTAAACAAAGGCGTTTCAAAATTTTTCCTTCCGGCAATAGATTCTTCAACCCATCGAAAAATGCTGGATTTGGAAACTCAATATCCGAACCAAATTTTTGCAATGATGGGACTTCACCCGTGTTATGTGAAACCTGAAAATTGGGAACGAGAATTGAAAATTGTTGAAGATTATCTGGACGAAAGAAAATTCCCTGCAATCGGAGAAATCGGGATTGATTTGTATTGGGACAAAACCACTTTGGATATTCAGATAAAAGCGTTTGAACAGCAAATTGATTGGGCAATTGAAAAAGATTTACCGATTGTAATTCATACCAGAGAAAGTTTTGACGAAACTTTTGAAGTTTTGGAAAGAAAAAAACACCCGAAATTGCGTGGAATTTTTCATTGCTTTTCCGGAAATTTGGAACAGGCAAAACAAGCGATAAATCTTAATTTCCTTCTCGGAATCGGCGGAGTTGTAACGTTCAAAAACGGAAAAATCGACCAGTTTTTAGATGAAATTCCATTAGAAAAAATAGTACTGGAAACCGATTCGCCGTATCTTTCTCCGGTTCCTTTCAGAGGAAAACGCAACGAAAGTTCTTATCTCGATTTGGTTGCCGGAAAACTCGTAAATATCTACGGAAAAGATTTTTCGGAAATCGACAGGATTACCACAGAAAACGCTTTGAAAATTTTTAAAATCTAAACTTAATAACACAAATATTTTTCACAAATAATCACAATTTAATTCGTGAAATTCGTGCTTTCCATTTGTGTGATTCGTGTTTTTTCTTATTTCTTCCTCGAAAAATTACTTTTATTCTTCGGTTTTTTGTAACCGATATTTTCTTTCGATTGTGGTTTTGGTCGTGGTATAAAAGATTTATTGTTGGAGTCCCGTTTTTCTGCGACCAAATTATCGGTATGAAAAGGATG
>CAYSQR010000041.1:5048-8676 GCA_964433195.1 uncultured Kaistella sp.
TCTGTTTCCACCGGAATTTTTTTGCCGATGAGCTTTTCTGTATTTTTTAAATTTAATAAATCCAAACCATCGACAAAAGATAAAGAAACTCCCTCATTTCCGGCTCTTCCGGTTCTTCCAATCCGGTGAACGTAGGTTTCGGAAACATCAGAAAGTTCAAAATTAATCACATATTTCAGCTCATCAATATCAATTCCTCTTGCTGCAATATCGGTTGCTACCAAAATTCTGGTTTTCCCGGATTTGAAATTATTCAGGGCATTTTGTCTTGCATTTTGTGATTTGTTTCCGTGAATGGCTTCGGCGGAAATTTTACTTTTCTGTAGCTTTCTCGCAATTTTATCAGCACCGTGCTTCGTGCGTGAAAATACCAAAACCGAGTCTGAAACATCATTTTGCAGAATGTGAGCAAGTAAATCCAGCTTGTTGTCTTTTTCTACGAAATAGACTTTTTGCTGAATGGTTTCCGCTGTAGAAGAAACCGGAGCAACGGAAACTTTCACAGGATTGTTGAGAATAGAATTTGCAAGATTTTTAATCTCATCGGGAAAAGTTGCCGAGAAAAATAAGGTTTGTCTTTTTTCGGGAAGCAGCTTTACAATTCTTTTCACATCGTGCACAAAACCCATATCGAGCATTCTGTCGGCTTCATCGAGGACGAAAATTTCTAAATGTTTCAGGGAAATAATTCCCTGCGAAATAAAATCGAGCAATCTTCCCGGAGTTGCGACCAGAATATCTACACCTCTTTTCAGAGCGGTTTCTTGTGCACCTTGTTTTACACCGCCGAAAACTACGAGATTTCTGAGTTTCAGATGTCTTCCGTAAGCATTGAAGCTCTCTTCGATTTGTATTGCCAATTCTCTTGTCGGCGTTAGAATCAAAGCTTTTATCTGATTATTTCTAACGTTTTTCTGTGTTAAATTCTGTAAAATGGGAATGGCAAAAGCGGCGGTTTTTCCGGTTCCGGTTTGTGCGGTTCCGAGTAAATCTTTTCCTTGTAAAATATTGGGGATTGCTTTTTCCTGAATTGGGGTTGGTTTTTCGTAACCTTCTTCCTGCAAAGCTTTTGCAATAGGTTCTATAAGTTGTAAGTCGGTAAAATTCAAATGAAATATTTTTAATTAAAATGAAAATTCCTTCCAAATTCAGAAGGAATTGCTTTTGCAAAAGTAATCTATTTAAAATAAAAGCAAATTCTTATTTTACTTTTTCCCAGTTTTGGTCTTTCTTGAGTTCACGGATAAAAGTATAGAGTGTAGTGAGCTTTTCAGGTTTTTCTCCGGCAGAAATTTGGATTTCTTTTTTGCTCCCGTCAGAAAAATAAATTCTCAGATAAGATTTGGCTGCATCCATAATGCGTTTGTCTTCGTAGGTATTTTCCAAAGATTTTACGTTTGCATCATTGGTTAAGGCAATCAGTTTTTGATAATTTTCTTTGCTGATTTCGGATTTGAAAGTTCCTTCTCTCGGTTTGGAATAATCTGCTCTGTCTCCACCTTCGGAAAAATTGAAATGTTCCGCTTCCAGAATTGTATTTCTGTCAGCATTGATGGTTATTTTGTAAATGGGACAAAACCCGAAACAAGGTCCTTCTTCAAATTCTATTTTTGAATATGGAGAAACCTGTGAAGAATTGCAGGACATCAATCCCAGAAAAACAAGAAGGTTTAATAAATATTTCATAATGATTTTTTCAATTTTATACACAATAATCGTTCCGAATAAATTTATTTATACTCCACTTTTTCCGAAATCTCAATCGGATTATTCAGGATTCTGATTTGTTTTTGAAGATTCTTTTCTAAATCTCTGTAATCATTTGCGGTATATTTTGAGCCATCTTCTTTTTCCATATATGCTTCTCCGCTTTTGTATTCGGGAATCGGATTGTTGTAATAATTCAGCTGTACCGTTTTCCAGTCTTTTTCTTTGATGCTGATTTTTCGGTCGTCAAATAATTTTTTGATGATGTTTCCCGAATTAAGCTCGACTTTATAATTTTTATTCTGAATGAAAGAAAAATGATAGTTCTCATTATCATCAGCAATTTCCAGAATCAATCCGGGTAATCCGTAAAACACATAAGGTCCGTATGGAAACGGGATTTCTGCACAAAACCAAGCCGTCCATTTTCTTCCGCCGAAATCTGCAGTTGCTTTTGTTACGTTGAAATTTCCGATTTTTTTCTTTTCATCCGAGATATTCCAGCTGATTTTCTTTTTTGCATTGAACTCATAATAATTCATCGAAAGATTTTGGATGAAATTAAAACTGTCATCAGATTTTTGATATTCTACAATCTCTTTAAATTTCGGGTAGGCAAAATTCTGGTCATCTCTATGAATTTGGTTCAGAGAATCGGTTACGATATATTCGTTGCTCAAAAAAATATTGTAATCTTTGTTGATTTCTAAAACAGCAATATCTTTTCTCGGATATTTTCCTGCGGAATCCAGTTTGAAATTCACTTCGTAATAAAATCTTTTGCTTTGTGCATTGATATTAATTGTGTTTACAAAGAATATCAGTATAAAACTGATTTTTAAACTTTTCATTATTAATTCTTTCATTATTAATTAGAAGTTTACCCGTGCAAGTGTTTCCAAATCACATCTTTCAGTTCCGTTAAACCTTCTTGTGTAACGGACGAAAAGAAAATAGGCTGTTTGTTTTCCGGAAATTCTTTGGAGATTTCTGCTTTCAGTTCGTCATCCAATAAATCGGCTTTTGAAATGGAAATAATAAAATCTTTATCCAAAAGTTCCGGGTTGTATTCTTTCAGCTCGTTTTCCAGAATTTTAAATTCCTCGAAATGACTTTCAGAATCGGCAGGAATTAAAAATAACAGAATTGAATTTCGCTCGATATGTCTTAAAAAACGATGTCCTAAACCTTTACCTTCCGCTGCACCTTCGATGATTCCGGGAATATCTGCCATTACAAAAGATTTGTAATTCCGGTAATCCACGATTCCCAAATTCGGGGTTAAAGTGGTAAAAGCGTAATCTGCAATTTTTGGTTTCGCTGCGGAAACAGCCGCTAAAAGGGTAGATTTACCTGCATTCGGAAAACCGACCAATCCTACATCTGCCAAAAGTTTCAGCTCGAAAGTCACAAAACCTTCTTCGCCGGGAAGTCCCGGTTGTGCATATCGTGGAGTTTGGTTCGTGGAAGATTTGAAATGCTCGTTTCCAAGTCCCCCTTTTCCACCGTGCATAATGATGATTTCTTGTTTGTCTTCCAAAATTTCGGCAATGATTTCGCCTTCTTCATTTTTGGCAATGGTTCCGATGGGAACTTCAATGTAAACATCTTCGCCAAAAGCTCCGGTTAATTGGTTTTTTTGTCCGTTGTGTCCTCTTTCTGCTTTGATGTGACGCGTGTAACGCAAAGGAAGCAAAGTCCATTCGTGGGAATTTCCTTTTAAAATTACGTGACCGCCTCTTCCGCCGTCTCCACCATCTGGACCGCCTTTCGGAATATATTTTTCCCGGCGGAGATGCGCAGAACCTGCACCACCGTGACCACTTTTGCAATGGATTTTTACGTAATCTACGAAATTTGACATAATTTGCTGGGTGTTGGAAGCTGGAAGATGGATGTTATGAGGTGCAGAAAAAACTTC
>CAYSQR010000041.1:8686-13759 GCA_964433195.1 uncultured Kaistella sp.
AAAACTTCCGGCATCTATCATCCAAATTCCAGCCTATTTATTTTATTTTTTCTACTTCCGCAAAAAGCTTTTCGGAAATTTCATCAATTTCTCCAACGCCGTTTACTTCTACATATTTTCCTTGTTGTTTGTAAAGTTCAGCAACTTCGGCGGTTTTTGCGTAATATTCTTTGATGCGGTTTCGGATGATTTCTTCGTTGGAATCATCGGTTCTTCCACTGGTTTCGCCTCTTTTCAAAAGCCGTTCCACCAGAACTTCATCCTCTACAACTAATGAAAGACAAATAGAAATTTCGTCATTTAAAACTTCTTTCACAATGTTTTCCAATGCTTCGGTCTGAAAAGCGGTTCTCGGATAACCGTCGAAAATAAATCCGTTGGTTTCCGTTGGTTTTTTCACTTCATCAATCAGCATATCGGTAGTTACTTCGTCGGGAACGAGTTCTCCTTTGTCGATATACGATTTTGCAAGTTTACCGAGTTCCGTACCATTTTTCATATTATAACGGAACAAATCTCCGGTTGAAATTTGTTTCAGATTAAATTTTTCAATTAAATTCTGTGCTTGTGTACCTTTTCCGCTTCCGGGAGGACCGAAGAGAACGATGTTGATCATTTTATTTTATATTAGCAATCGGCTTTCAGCAATCTGCAATCAGCCGTGATGGTTAATTTTTATTTTTCTTATTTTGTTCAGGTTTTAAAACCAATATTTAATCATTAATTTTTCCTTCTTCCAACTGATACAAATCCTTAAGGTTTCTTCCCAATTCATCATAATCCAAACCATAACCAAGAACAAATTTGTTCGGGATTTCTTTTCCGATATAATCTAACTTGAAATCTTTTTTGTAAACATCGGGTTTCAAAAGGAACGAAGCGAGTTTTACCGATTTCGGACGTTGTGTTTCCTTGAAATATTGGAACAGACTTTCCACCGTATTTCCTGTATCTACAATGTCTTCTACCAGAATAATGTGACGGTCTTTAATGTCTTTGGTGAGTTCCATTTTCTGGTAAACAATTCCTGTTGATTGTGTTCCTGCGTAAGAACTCATTTGGATAAAAGCGATTTCGCATTTTCCGGGATAGTGTTTCAGCAAATCGGAAAAAAACATAATTACACCGTTCAAAACTCCTATGAAAACAGGCGTTTCGTCTTTGTAATCTTCATAAATTCTGAGTGCGGTTGCTTTTACGATTTCCTGAATTTCTGCGTCTTTCAGATAGGGAACAAAAGTTTTGTCGTGAATTTGTATGGATTCCATAGATAGATTTCAAGGGACAAATTTAAGGATTTTTTGAGGAAGTTTTTTATAATTTTGGAGGTTTAGGAAAAAGCGGTAAATTTGATGAATGAAACCAAGGTTATATTTTGATACATCGGTTTTTGGAGGAATTTATGATATTGAATTTCAGAGAGAAACTGAAAAATTGTTTGAAATGGTAAAAACTGGAGAGGCAATTTGTGTTTATTCTGATTTGACGGAATTTGAATTGGAAAACGCTCCCGAAAAAGTAAAAGAACATTTCATTAATTTGGATAGAAAAACGATTGAATTTGTTGAAATCACAGAAGAAATCAATATTCTTGCAGAAGAATATGTTAGAGAAAAAGTTGTTGGAGGAACCAGCATTGACGATTGCAGACACATTGCTTGTGCCACGATAAATAAAGTGGATTATTTGGTTAGTTGGAATTTTAAACATATTGTAAATATTTTCAGAATAAGAGGTTACAATTCCATCAACATAAAAAACGGTTACATACAATTAGACATACGCTCACCAAAAGATATTATAGAAAATGGAAACTAAAGAAAAAAAGCAAACGGAAATAAAAGAGAAAGACTTTGACACGGTTAAATTTTTCAGAGCAGTAAAAGAAAAAATAGCTAAAGAAACACAGGGGATGACATTTGCCGAATTTAAAGAATATATCAGCAAACGACAATTAAAAACCGCTCAATAAAGAAAGTCTGTGAAACCGGAATTTTTTAGGGAATTTTTGAAATTAAACCTTCAAGGTTTTCAAAACCTTGAAGGTTTATTAAATTGTCATTTTTTTTCCACAAATTTTGCCCAAAACTTTTATTAAATCTATTTTTGTAGAAATCTATAAAAAAGTAAAATATGGCAACTTATGTGGTTGTAGGTCTTCAGTACGGAGACGAAGGAAAAGGAAAAATAACAGATGTTCTTTCTGCGAAATCCGATTATGTGGTACGTTTTCAGGGAGGCGATAATGCGGGACACACCGTTTATGTAGGCGATGAGAAATTCGTTTTGCATTTGCTTCCGTCGGGAGTTTTGCAGTGCAAAGGAAAATGTATCATCGCAAACGGAGTGGTCGTAAATCCGAAATCTTTCATCAAAGAAATTTCCCAGATTGAAGAAAAAGGAATGAAAACCGACCACGTTTTCATCAGCAGAAGAGCTCACGTCATTATGCCGTATCACATTTTATTGGATACGTATCGTGAAGAAGAAACGGGAGGAACGCAGATTGGAACTACGAAAAAAGGAATTGGTCCTTGTTATGAAGACAAAATTGCAAGAGTCGGAATCCGAATGGTGGATTTGCTGAATCCCGAAGTTTTGGCAGAAAAAATCAGAAAAAATTTAAAAATTAAAAACTCCCTTTTCGAGAAATATTTTGAGAAACCGACTTTAGAGTTTGATGAGATTTATAATGAATTTATTGAAATCGGACAAAAACTGAAAGACAGAATTGTAGATACGGAGCTGGAACTCAACGAAGCCATTCACGCAGGAAAAAATATTTTGTTTGAAGGTGCACAAGCTGCAATGCTGGATATTGATTTCGGGACTTATCCTTTCGTTACCTCTTCTTCGCCGACAACGGGTGGAGTTTGTACAGGAGCAGGAGTTCCGCCGACAAGTCTGCAAAATCTCATCGGTGTTGCAAAAGCATATACCACAAGAGTCGGAAACGGACCTTTTCCTACGGAATTAAATGATGATTTGGGCGAAAAAATCCGGCAAATCGGTTTTGAATTCGGAGCGACAACAGGAAGACCGAGAAGAACAGGATGGCTTGATCTGGTTTCCCTGAAACACGCAACAATGATAAACGGAATCAACAATTTGGTCATTACAAAACTCGATGTTCTTTCAGGAATTTCACCCTTAAAAATCGCTACGAAATACAAAACCGAGGACGGAAAAATCATTGATTATTTTACCTCATCAACTACGAAATTATACGATTACGAACCGATTTACGAAGAACTCGACGGTTGGGAAGAGGACATTACCAAAGCAAGAAGCTACGATGAGCTCCCTGAAAATGCCAAAAAATACATCGAATTTATTGAGAATTATTTAGGAATCAATGTATATCTCGTTTCGGTAGGACCCGAAAGAAGCCAGAATATTATCAGGAAAGAATTGTTTTAGAAAAAATAAAATTGATTTGAAAACCTTTCAGCATTTGCAAACACTGAAAGGTTTTTTTATGGGCAATAATTTTTTCGGATAATTTCCTTTTCCATACCAAAAATATTTCTATATTTGTCTATGCGTTGCTGAAAAGCAACTGCAGTAAAATATTCGTTACTTTAAAAAGTCTTGTACAGCGAAATCTGGAAAATTTCAAATTAAAAGAACAAGACGGAATCTCAAAGTACGCCGAAAGGCGTATCTTTTTCGTTGTTCTTTTATGGCATTCCAGAGCCACGTTGTACGGCGTGAAATAGATACGCTGTTTTTTTGTTTCTATACTTCACGTTTTTTCTTTTTTCAGCAACTTTTGTTTTAGGGAAATCCCATTCCCCTCCTTTGGAGGGGTGTCAAAAATTCTCCGAATTTTTGACGGGGTGGTTTTAGTAATGAGTAATGAGCAATAAAAACAGAACATTTTTAAACGGCATTTTGAATTTTTTGGGAAATGAGTGGCAATTTTGGGGACTGAAAAAATGAAAAAAACGGCTTTTTTGGCAAAAAACAAAAAAGCTTTAATAAATAGTTTTGCCAGTTCATCACGAAAAATACCCTGTTCACTAAATAGATTTGCCATTTCGCCATTTTCTGTATAACCGCTGATTTTTGAATGCTTTTTTTTAGTAAACTTAAAACGTGAATTTTATTAACAATTAAAATATAAAAATTATGAAAAAATCTATTTTATTCTTCGGCTTAGTTGCCGGAACTTTGGGTTTTATGAAAGCTCAAAATGTGAACATTCCCGATGCGAATTTTAAAGCGTATCTTGTAGGAAACTCGTCTATCAATACGAACGGAGATAGTGAAATACAGGTTTCCGAAGCGGAAGCATTTACAGGAAGAATAAATATCCAAAGTAAAAATATTACAGACCTTACCGGAATTGAAGCATTTTTGAATATTGAAGAATTACAGTGCAACCATAACAAACTGACAACTTTGGATGTAAGCAAAAATACCGCTTTGAAAAAATTATCTTGTTACACCAATCAACTCACAAATTTGGATGTAAGCAAAAATACGGCTTTGACAGATTTACAGTGTAATCAAAACCAACTTACAGCTTTGGATGTAAGCAAAAATACGGCTTTAACATCTTTATCTTGTTGGAATAATCAATTGACAAATTTAGATGTAAGCAAGAACACTGCTTTGACAGATTTAAGTTGTGGAGATAACCAACTTACCAATTTGGATGTAAGTAAGAATACGGCTTTGAAATATTTACTGTGCTATCAAAACCAACTCACAACTTTGGATGTAACCCAAAATACCGCTTTGACAAATTTAGAGTGTCAACAGAACCAACTGACAAGTTTGGACGTAACCCAAAATACAGCTTTGAAAGTTTTAAACTGTAATGAAAACCAATTGACAAGTTTGGACGTAACCCAAAATACCGCTTTGACATCTTTATATTGTAGCTATAACGAATTGTCAAATTTGGATATAAGCAAAAATACCGCTTTGATATATTTATATTGTGCCGTAAATCAATTGACAAGTCTTAATCTTAAAAATGGCAATAATTCAAATTTGTTTTTTATGACTGCATCTTGGAATCCAAACCTTACCTGCATACAAGTTGATAATGTTGCCAATGCAAAC
>CAYSQR010000042.1:0-3616 GCA_964433195.1 uncultured Kaistella sp.
TAAAACCTTCGATCAAAAGTCCCCAGAATTTATCGCGTTCCCCGAAATTTATTGGTCCGTCCATCGCTTCCATTCCTTTTTCCTGCAAACGGTTTTTTGCAAAATCGAAAATAAAATCTGCCGTTTTCTGGTCATTAATGCAATCGAAAAAACCAATTCCTCCGGTTGGCTGCTTTTGTTGGTACTTTTTATTAATGAAGATGGCGATTTTTCCTATGGTTTCATTTTTCTCGTTGGTAAAGAGAAATCTTTCACATTCACCGGAACGGAAGAATTTATTTTTTTTAGGATTAAAAACTGCTTCGATATCGTTATTTAAAGGACGGATATAATTTTTGTCGTTCCCGAAAAGTTTTGCGGGAAAATTCAGAAACTCTTGTTTGCTTTCCTTTGAAGTTACTTTTAATGCCTTCATTCCTCGAAAAATTTGAATTAATGGTTATCGGTAGTTTTTTATAATGAGCTGAAACTGATGATGGCAAGTTGATAACCTTTCATTCCGAATCCGCTCAGAACACCGTCTGTATTTTCTGCGGTAACGGATTTTTGGCGGAACTCTTCTCTTTTGTAAATATTACTGATGTGAACTTCTATTTTGGGTTTGGAAATGTTTTTCAGGCAATCTGCAATCGCATAAGAATAATGCGTAAAAGCACCCGGATTTATCACCAAAGCATCGAAATCATCTTCCTGAATCCTATTGATGAGTTCACCTTCCACATTCGATTGGAAATATAAAATCTCGTGTTGAGGAAATTCTTTTTTTAAAGTTTCCAGATAATTTTCCATCGAAATATTTCCGTAGATTTCCGGTTCGCGGATTCCGAGAAGATTGAGATTGGGACCATTGAGAATAAGGATTTTCATAAGATTGATAAAAATTTAATCAAATATAAAAATATTTGGCTCAATTAAGGTAACGCTGTTTAAAAAATACGACCATCATAGAAAGAATTTCATATAATTTTTTCATAATAAATAGATTTTGCCATTTTGCAAAAATCATCATTAAAGATAAAAACGGGGATGCCAATTTATGAATCCCTGTTTCGAGTATATGAAATCCCGTCTATTTTTTTAGTACCTGAAAAAAGTTATTTTATATCAATTTTTTAATAAAAACAATAGAAATCATTGATTGACTGATTTATACTAAGTCATAATTGCTTATCTTTGCACCATTATTTTTCTCACTTAAATTGTTTATAGAATGCAACTGTACAACACCTTAAGCGCAGAAGAAAGAGCCACTCTTATTGATGAAGCCGGAAAAGAACGGCTTACTTTGTCTTTCTATGCGTATGCCAAAATTGAAAATCCCAAAAAATTTCGCGACGAATTATTTATAGCCTGGAATGCACTCGATGCTCTTGGTCGTATTTATGTCGCAAATGAAGGAATCAACGCACAAATGAGTATTCCTGCAGAAAATTTTGAAGATTTCCGCAATACGTTGGAAACCTATGATTTTATGAAAGGAATCCGTCTGAATGTAGCGGTGGAACAAGATGACCATTCTTTTTTGAAACTGACGATAAAAGTCAGAAATAAAATTGTAGCCGATGGTTTGAATGACAACACTTTTGATGTAACCAACAAAGGAATCCACCTGAAAGCACAGGAATTTAATAATTTATTGGAAGATCCGAATACGATTGTGGTCGATTTCAGAAATCATTACGAAAGTGAAGTTGGTCATTTCGAGGGTGCAATAACTCCCGATGTGGAAACATTCAGGGAAAGTTTACCCATCATCAACGAGAAATTACAGGATTTCAAAGAAGATAAAAACCTGCTGATGTATTGTACCGGTGGAATCCGTTGCGAAAAAGCAAGTGCTTATTTCAAACATCAAGGTTTTAAAAAAGTGTACCAATTAGAAGGTGGAATTATAGAATATACCCGCCAAATCAAAGAAGAAAATATTCCAAGTAAATTCATTGGGAAAAACTTTGTTTTTGATCACAGATTAGGCGAAAGAATTACCGACGATATTGTTTCGCAATGCCACCAATGCGGAAAACCTTGCGACAATCACACCAATTGTGCAAATGATGCTTGTCATTTATTGTTCATTCAATGTGATGAATGTAAAGCTGCAATGGAAAATTGTTGTTCCACAGAATGTTTGGAAATCACACATTTGCCGATGGATGAACAAATAAAATTAAGAAGAGGAAAGCAGGTCGGGAATAAAATTTTCAGAAAAGGAAAATCTGAGGCGCTGAAATTTAAAAACTCGGGAGATTTACCAAACAAACCTTTAGCAAAAGCGGAAACAAAGAATATTCGTCAGAAAATTAAGGTTAAAAAAACTTTGATCGGGAAAGCTGAACATTATTTCACAAAATCGAAAATCGCACAGTTTTTAGTGGAAAACGAAGAACTTTCAGTAGGTGATAAAGTCCTGATTTCCGGACCTACAACCGGCGAACAAGAACTTACCATTACCGAAATTTTCGCAAACGGAAATCCTTGTGAAACGGCAAAAAAAGGAGATCAGATTACTTTTGAAATTCCGTTTAGAGTTCGTTTGTCCGACAAATTATATAAAATTTTAGAAGCATAAAATTAAATTCCTAACTTTGTTATAGATTATTTAACTTTACTAGATTATGGAAGCAACCAAAGAAGAGTTGATAAAATGGATTGAGAGAGAGCAAGATACTGATTACCTGAACAAAATCCAACGAATCAAAACCGAAGCAGACTCCAAAAGAAAGGAATTTGACAGAAGGGTTTCGGATGGTTTGACTTTAGAAGAATTCCGGCAAGAAATACACAAAAGAATAAAATCGTGGGATTGGAAAAAATAATCGTTTCACAGGAAATTTCGGATTTTTTTGAAGACCTTATTTTTACGCTTTTTGAGAAAGATTATTTCTGATTTGTCGGTTCTGCAACCAATTATGTTGATAAATCATTGATTTTATTTATCAATCTATTGCAGACTATCCTCCAGAATCTGTTCCGGAAGAACTGCAAAATTTTGGTAAATATTATTTGTCTTATTCTGCTAATTCAAAAACAACTTGGTATATTTTTTATCAGTTTGATCAGGAAGAAAACATTTATTTGATAACAGGAATTTTCAACAATCATCATCCAAATACTCGGTTTTTGAACCTGTAAAATCTTCTGATTTCAATTTACAACAATGCTAAAACCGGAATTAAGAAAACGATATTTGGATAAAAGAAACAGCTTATCAAAAGATGAGGTTTTGTTTTTATCCGAAAAAATTTTCAATCATTTTATTTTACAATTTAAACCTGTTGAAAATCAAAAGGTTCACTGTTTTTTATCCATTCCCAAAAAAAACGAAGTGAATACAAAATTGTTTTTAAATCACTTTTTTAAAAATAAAATCCGTGTTTTTGTTCCGAAGATTTTTAATAAGAAATTAATTTCCGTTGAAATTACGGAGCAAACTCCATTAATAAAAAATTCGTGGGGAATTCTGGAACCGGAAAGCAACGAAGATTCCAAAGAAAAAGATTTCGATTTTGTGATTGTTCCTTTGTTATATTGCGATAATCAAGGAAACAGAGTAGGTTACGGAAAAGGATTTTATGATTATTTTTTTGAAAGCATCAATCCCGATTCTTTGAAAATA
>CAYSQR010000042.1:3626-13462 GCA_964433195.1 uncultured Kaistella sp.
AAGGAAAAAATCGATGATGTCCGCAAAGAAGATATTCCGCTGGATTATTTGGTTACTCCTACGGAAGTGCTGTCTTTTTCGGGTTTCACATCGAAATCCACAAAATAAAAACTAAATTCTTTTTTGAATTTTACCGGAGAAAGTTTTAGCATATACTGTGCATTTTTATCAAATTTCCCGATGTACCGGTTTTTTTTGTCAAAATATTCCACCTCGAATTTCGCAAAATCCAAAGTATCGTTTCCTTTGATTTCCTTTGTTACCTTGATGTTTCCGACTTTTGCCGTTTTCACTTTGAAGCTGTCGAGCTGTTTCAGAAGTGGTTTCAGCTTATCGGAATCCTGTTCTGCGAAATAACTTTTCATCTGTTCATAAATCACGGAATCTATTTCTGTATCTCGGTTTCCGGAAGTATAAAGTGTTGATAAATCCAGCAGTTCCTGAATTTTTTGTTTCGTGATAAACGAAATTGCTTGTACACTATCCATTTTCGTTACAGGATAGGATTTCTTGTTATTGTTGTTTCTTACTATCTGAAGATCAGACATTTCCGGTACTTCTTTTTTACACGAAATGACGATAAAAAAAAGAGCGGACAAGAAACAGATTATATTATTTTTCTTTTTCATCGGTTCCTATTTTAAATTTAATCATTATTATTTTTCCCGATTTATCATTCTTTGTATCAATGACTTCCAGGTTTTCCAGCGATGTTGAAGGCAGTGTTACAAGATTGATGTAGCGGAGTTTGTCCATTGTTTCCACCCCGTAAGTTTCGTTGTCATAAACCTGATAAATTAAAGCATTATTACTAATCAGGTAATTCAGGCTTTCTCTTTTTTTCTTCAGATCTGTAATAGATTTTGAGTAATAAAAGAGCATAATTGCATAATCATTTGGTTTCAGTTCTATATTTTCTGCTTCCGGAGCTGTTTCTAAATTTCTTCGGATGGTGTCGGTTTTGTAATAAGGAGATGAAACAACCATAATCAAACTCTTTGATTTTGTGGTATATACGAATGGCTCGTTAGGTTTTGCAGTATAAAGAATCGGTGATTCGTTGTCTTTAAGAATCTGAACCTGCAATTCTGCATTTATTTTTGAATTTCGGTCTGCATCGATAAAGCTGTAATAGAATTTTTTGCTGAAAAGGTCATCTTTGAATCCTAAAAGACCGACAAGAACTGCTAATATTGCCGAAATTCCCAACCAAATATACTTTTTTACAAGAGAAAAAGTTGATTTTTGTTTAGAAACTTTATCATTGGATAATTCTTTGTTTTTTTCTTTAGTTATCTGATTATCAGTATTGTTTTTTTGTAAAATAGAGTTTTCATCCGAAATCTGAACTTTGTTTTCTCCATTTTCTATATTTTTTTCTTCGGATTCAGTAACTTCCGGATTATCAGTTTCTTTTTCTAATTCTTCACTTTTTTCATCATCAGAAATTTCGGATTCTTTCAAGATTTCATCGGCAAAAAGATGGTTCTTCTTGAAATCGTACCAAGATATATAACCCGTATAAACAGAGAGAATATTCAGCATATCGATTCTCGGCAACTTTGTAACGGGAGAGGTTTTGAAATAGGTATAGAAAGATTTTTCACTGATGTTTCCTTTGGCTTTTTTTTGTAAATCTTCCTGAAAATAGATAATATCTATACCTTTCCATTTCGAAATTTCATCGAAAGAGGGGGTGTGATTTTTTAAATATTGAGTTTGAACTTCCTTTTTCAGTTGTTCAAAGTGTAGTAAATCTAAATCGCTCAATTGCTAAAATTTATGTAATTTATTGATTTTCAGTATTGCTTTTTTGTAAAATAACTTTACAAATATATTACAATTAATTTTCTAAAACAAATATATTTGTCGCTATACCTTTGTCCCGTTCAATTAATAGAATAAAGAACGAAAAATTTTAAATAACAACAATTTAAATTTAATTTATTATGAAAAAGTCATTATTCGTAGCTGGTATTGCTGCTTTAGCTCTTGTAGCTTGTAAAAAAGGTGAAACTGTAGAAACTGCTGATGCTCTTGATTCTGCTGCTGTTGTAGTTGATTCTGCTGCTGCTGTTATCGATTCTGCTGCTGCTGTAATTGATTCTGCTGCTACTGCAACTGTAGAAGGTGCTGTAGATGCTGCTAAAGAAGCTGCTGCAGATGCTAAAGAAGCTGTAAACGAAGCTACTAAATAATTTAGTAACTTACTTACAAAAAACCGTTTCACTTCAAAGTGAAGCGGTTTTTTTCTGTCTTAGAATCTCATAACAACTAATTGCAACGGCGTTGCTCAGATTCAAAGAATCAATAGTTCCGGTCATCGGAATCAAAGTATTTTCTCCTTTTCCTATCCAGAAATCACTCAATCCGGAATGTTCTGTCCCGAAAAGTAATGCACTTTTTTTTCTTAAATTCTTTTTATAAAGATCTTCTGCTCTTTCATCCATCAATGTGGTAAAAATATTGAAATTGTTTTTTTGCAGAAATTCAAAAATTTCTTCGTTGGTCGATTGATAAACATTCATTCCGAATAAGCAACCCACACTGGAACGGATTACATTCGGATTGTAAAAATCAACTTTAGAATCGGTAACAATGAGTGCGTCAATTCCGAATGCTTCACAACTTCGGAGGATTGCTCCCAAATTTCCGGGTTTTTCTACACTTTCTACAATAATTAATGATGAATTTTCTTTTGGCTCAAAATTTTTTAAATAAGAATTTTTGGTTTTATAAATACCGATAATTCCTTCGGAACTTCCTCGGTAAGCAACTTTTTCGTAAATCTTTTCGGAAACGAGGTTGGTTTTTCCTTTCGGAAAATCTTCATTAAAAATGCTTTCGCAAATGAAATAACCTATATTTTCAAAGCCGAATTTTATTGCTCTTTCGTTTTCCTGTTTTCCTTCCACCACAAAAAATCCCGCTTTTTTCCGGAAACGGTTATCGGAAATTAATCGGGTAAGGTTTTTTATTTTTTCGTTTTGCGTACTTTCAATCAGCATTGGTTATTGGTTTTTTGTTATTTTGAAAAACGTAGCAATTGCAGGGAGGAAACGAAAACGGTCAGAATACTCGCTAACCAAAAATAATATCCGATTTCCATCGATGTAATTTTTCCGATACTTTCAATGGGGCTGTTTTCCATTTTTACAAGAATCAAAAATACAATAGCAAAAATCAAGGAGATTGAACTTAAAATCAATGAAATACGGATTCTGCTAAACAAAAAGAAAATGATAGCCAAAACGGAAATAGGATTTGCAAGCCAGTAAATATCGAAATCGAAAATCGCCATCCAACCTGCAACGAATACTTCAAATCCTGTAGGATTCACATTTCCGTCCTCCATTTTGTAAACTTTCGTTACCAAAGACAGGAAGAAAAGAACGAGCGTAACAATGATGGCAATTTTTTTTCTTTTATCGAGGGTTTTTGCATCCATTTTTTTAGGTTTAAATTAATAAATTATTGTTGTTTCCGGAGTTTTCAACAATGTTGTGCGGAATTTCTTTTTTGGATTTTATACCAAGTGCTTTTAGTTTTTGGGTTTGCAAAATAAGATTGTCATTTCCCGATGAAAGCTGTTTGTAGGCATCGCTGTAAACACTTTTCGCCTGATCGAGATTTTTGCCCACTTTTTCCAGATTTTCTAAAAACAAAACAAATTTGTCATACAGTTTTGCTCCGCGTTCTGCGATTTCCAAAGCGTTTTGGCTTTGATCTGCACGTTTCCAGACATCGGAAATTAATTTTAAATAAGCAATTAAATTGGTCGGACTCAGCAAAATAATATGTTTGTGATACGCATAATTCCAAAGTTGGGAATCGTACTGAACTGCTGTGAGAAAAGCAGGTTCCACCGGAATAAACATAATCGTAAAATCCAAAGAATCCTTCAAATCATCATATTTTTTTTGCGAAAGAGTATCGATATGTTTTTTCACGGCGGAAATATGAAGCGATAGATTTCTGCTTCTTTCTTCTTCGGTTTCTGCGGAAACCATTCTTTCATAAGCATTTAAAGAAACTTTGGAATCGATGATAACCAATTGATTTCCCGGAAGTTTAATTACAAAATCCGGTCTTTGATTTTCACCCTCTTCATTTTTGATGTTCATTTGCGAAAAATATTCCCTGTCTTTTGTCAATCCCGAATCTTCCAAGATTCTTTCCAAAATCATTTCTCCCCAATCACCTTGAGTTTTGGTTTGTCCTTTCAAAGCGGTCGCCAAATTATTCGCTTCTTGGCTTACTTTTGTGGTTTGCTCCATCATCAGTTTGATGGTGTTGTTCAGGGAAAATCTTTCCCGTGCTTCGTTTTCATACACTTCATTCACCTGTTTTTTGAACGTTTCCAGATTTTCACCAAGAGGTTTTAGAATGGTGTCTAAATTATTTTTATTTAAAGCAGTGAATTTTTCGGTTTTTTCTTCTAAAATTTTGTTGGCAAGATTCTGAAATTCAACTTTTGCCAATTCCTGCATTTTGGCTATTTCCTCTTTTTGATTGCTGAGAAGTTTTTGCAGATTTTCATTCTGTGCAGAAAGTTGGGATTTTACGGCAATGAGATTATTTTTTTCAGTTTGAAGATTTTTAATTTCCGAAGTTTGAGTTTGATTAATTTCTATTTGTTCCGAAATTTTTTGATTTTGTGAATTATTCTCCGCAGAAATTTTTGCTATTTCATTTTTAAGCTGGTTTAAAATTTCAGCTTGCTGAATATTCGTTTGCTTTTCGTTTTGGTAGAAATCATCTAACTCTTTGATTTTCAGAATTGAATTTTGTAAATCGGAATTTGTACGGATAAAATTACTGTTCAGTTCCTCAAAATCTTTTCTGGGAACATTTCCGGATTTTAAGATAAAATACAAAATCACGGCACCGAGAACCGCACCGAAAATAAAACCGATAAGTAAAGAAGTGATTTCCATTCTTCAAAAATAGGAAGAAAATAAATGAGTTTTCTGTTTTTGTTGAAAAGTTCTTTTGAAACTGCGTTTAAAAAAATTATGGTTTTTCCCAGACAATTTCGTCATTATATTTCAGATAAAGCGGCAATGCTGCGGAACCATACCACGGATAAATTTCGTAATCGAAAACTCCTGCAACAACAGCAGGATCGGTTTTTACCAAGATTTCTGCTTCTTCTTTGGTTTTGGCATCGAAAATAAAAATCCCGCGATAATTCTGTTCGTTCTTTTCCGAGAATGGTCCCGCTACAATTAGTTTTCCTGATTTTGCCAAGTTCTGTATATTTTCCATATGACCTCTGAAATGTTTGTTGAGTTCCTCTTTATCGGTAATATTGGCTTTCCCGGTTTTTAGGATTACGATGACGTAAGATTTCATTCCATAATTATCTGCACCGAGAGAATCTGCAAGTTTTTGGTTGAATTTCGGATTTTGGGCATTGATGCCGAAAGCAATCGAAAGGAAAAGGATGGAAAGTAGTGTTTTCATATTGAAGTATTTTAACAAATTTAAAAATTTAAAACAAAAAACCGCCTTTAATTAAAGACGATTTTTTTTGAAGTGATGTTTTCCGGTAAAATTATCTTGTTAACCAGCCTCCGTTTTTAACCGTTGCAATAGCAAACGGAAAAATCCAGAAAAGTGCAAATAAATAAAATACACTGTATGGATACGCCCAAAGTGCATCTACAAAATTATAGCGTTTCGAGAAAAAAAGCATTTGGATACTGGAGAAAACGAAAGTCCCCGTCAATGCAGAACTAAGATATAAAAGAGGATGGGTCAATAAAAAATAAAACATCAATATCGTCATCGGATATACCAAAAGTAATTTTATCCATTGATTGACAAATATAAATCGTGCTCCTGCTTTGTTTTTTTCTCTGAAATTTTTGAATACAAAACGACTCATCATCAAGGTTTCTCTTACATTGCTTCTTCCCCATCTGGTAAACATTTTGTGCAGTGTTTTGAAACCTGTAGGTGTATTGGTTAAAACATTTGCATTCTTTTGGAATTTTACATTGTAACCTTGTTTCAGAATGAGATTAGTCATCGCTCTGTCTTCGCCAATGGTTGCAAAGTTACCGAGAAATTTCTGTTCAATCCATTCTTTCAGGCAATTGAAAACGGCTTCTCTTTTGTAAGCGGACAAAGCTCCCGGTGTGCACAATACAAATCCTAATGAACTTTGAGCCGACCGTATAAATTCAAAGCTGAAAACAAAACTCACATTCAGCATTTTGGGAATAATGCCTTGATTTTTGTTTAAAACTTTTACGTTTCCGGCAACACCGCCACAGTTTTTGTCCACTACAAAAGGACTTACCAGATTTCTTACGGTATCTTTTTCTACTACGGAATCGCTGTCTATCGTGATGAAAATTTCGCCGTTTCCGGTTGTAAAACCTCTGTGTAAAGCGTGTCTTTTTCCTCTGTTTTCCGGTTGCTGATAAACGGTGAGAATGTTGTTCAAATCTTCATTTGCTTTATTAATCCAAAACCAAGTATCGTCTTTGCTGCCGTCATCAATTGCCAAAATTTCCATTTTGTCTTTCGGGTAATTGCTTTCTGCAATGCTTTTTAGTGTATGATATACTAATTCTCCTTCATTATATGCAGGAACAATGATGGTACAAGTAGGAAGATTAGTGTCTGCTACGGAATTAACAGGTTTATATTTAATGAATAAATAGGCAATATAAATCAGGAATAAAACCTGAAATATCAAAACTGCCAACAAAAAGAAAATTAAAATACGTCCTGAAAAGGATTCCATTCTTTTGAAATGAATTTCTTCAAAATAGGGACGAAAGTTATTTACGGCATAAATCGCACTGAACATCAGAATCTGAACTCCGATTAAGATACCAAAATCTCTTTTTCTTAAATCTTTTAGTTTAGTCAGAAAAGATAAATGTACGATAGGCGAAAATTCGTTTTTTACAGCGATGCTTTTTTCCATTTTCCGTTTTTTAAATTATCAGCAAAGTAATGGGAAAATGAAGCCAATAAAGCGATTTTTGCTTCGATGTTTGTCTGTAAAATTATAGATATTTGTCTATAAAATAAGATTTAGAGATGGTGATGGATTTTCATTAATTCGTTTAATTCCAGAAGAGTTGCTACATTCAGCTTTTCAAAAATTTTTTTCTTGAAGGTGCTTATCGTATTTTGCTTGAGTGATAAAGCATTCGCAATTTCCAGATTTCCGTAACCTTTTGTGTACAGTTCTGCAATTTGCAATTCTCTTTCGGATAGTTGATTTAAGGGATTCAGAAGATCCGGATTATGAGCAGATAATTCCAAAAGTTTTTTTGTAAAAGGAGGGAGGTATTCTCCGTTTTCTATGATTTGCAAAATAGCTTTCCGTATTTCCGGTTCTTCGTTTAATTTACTCAGAAAACCGTTTGCTCCTGCTTTAATAAACTTTACAGAATAATTTTCTTCATCGAAACTGGTAAAGATCAAAATTTTTATTTCAGGTTGTAACTGCCTTATTTCCGGAATCAGCGAAAGACAATTTCCATCCGGAAGTTGTGCATCGAGAATGGCAATATCTATAGTATTGATTTTTATCTGCTCCAGAATTTGCTGAATACTCGAAGCGTGATGAATAACGGAGTTTTCAACCAGGTCTTCAATGATAAACTGAATTCCTTTACGGATAATATTGTGATCATCGGCTAATAAGAATTTCATAGAATTATTTCCGAGGTTATTCATTTTACAATACTTAAATTAATATCAAAGGTAACTGTTGTTCCTTTTCCCAACGTACTTTTTACTGAAATATTTCCGTGAAAAAGGTCAATGATTTCTTTGCATAAATTCAGTCCTAAACCAACTCCCAGATTATCAATTTCATCGGAAATCATTCCTTGATAATACGGTTCAAAAATTTTTTCTATATCCGATTCGGAAATCCCGATTCCGGTATCGGAAACCGAAACATTTAGTTTTATGGTTTTTTCATTGACGGAGGTTGTATTTGCTGCAACTTTTATTTTTCCGTTTCCTGTAAATTTATTGGCATTTCCCAAAATGTTGGTAAAAATCTGATGAATTTTTGCATTATCTGTAAAGACGGTTGTTTCGGGGTTGATTTCATTTGTGATTTCAAAAACGTTATTTCCGGATTCTATATAAGGTTGAAAAATTTGAAGTATCGCTTCAATTTCATTCCGTAGATTAAATTCGGTAGGTTTCAGCTCAATTTGCTTTTCCTGATTTTTGGTATATTCCAATATTTGGTTTGCCTGAATTAAAAGGGAATTATTGGTAAACTCTATGGATTTCAGATGATCCAGAATGGTTTCATCACTGGTTTTTTTGCGGATTCTATCAAGGAAGATATTGATGATTTTCAGCGGAGATTGAATTTCGTGACTCAGCATTCCCAAAATTCTGTTTTTAAAACTCAGGTTGTTGTTGATTTTTGTGTTTGCTGTTTTCAGTTCCCTTTCGTATAAAAAGGATTGTTTTGTGTAGTACATCATTATGATTAAAACAAAAAACATAAGAATCATTAATCCCAATACGGAATATCTTCTTATTTTGGTATTAATCGAATTTTGTTCGCTGTATTGATCTTCGAGTTTCGTGCTGAAATCGATAATGGTGTCATCATAAATTTCCATCAGATTATTACTGAACACAATCAGGTTATCGTAAATGTGATGAAGATTGTTGTTTTTGGAATCGGTAATGGAGATATGGGATTCGTATTTTTTTATTTCATTCAGATAATGCTTGTTTACCGCATTAATGGTACTATCAAAATCTGCCTTTATTTTATTGGTATCAATTGAGCTCTCAACTTTTTTTGTAATAAAAGTGGTGTCTCTTTTGATTTCTACATTGCCTTTAATTGCATCTTTCAATCGGGGAAATAAACTTTTTTTTGCAATGCTTTCCGAAGTATGATGTATCTCTATATCAAGTTTTTCGGGGTTGTTTTTAATATCAAATTTTTTTATTTTGAGCGGTATGTTTTTATTTAATGGCTTTTGAGATACTTTATAAACAGAGTCGATTAATGTTTCAAGATTATTGAGCTTTGAAATTTCTTCTTTTTTTGAATTGATTGTTTTTTTCAGAGAAGGGATTGCATTTTCATAAGACTTAATGCTGTCTATATTTCCGGGTAATTTTCTTAAAGACTGAAAATATAATTCAAGATATTTTTTATTATCGCCGCTTATATAATTCTTAAGATAATCCTGTGCGTTTAAAAGATCTTTTCTGGAGTCGTTCGTTAATTTTTTTAATTCACGGGTTTCTTTAATCTGCTCTTCAATGGCTGCTAATTTTTTCCCGTTAAAATATTCGTTGTAGAAAAATATGGAGATGATGATCTGAATCAGCAATGTACACGCAATCAGCGAATATTGGATGAATTGCCTGTATTTAGCTTTGAATAATACCATCTATTAATGAAAAAAACTCTTTCAAATTTATGAAAAAGGGTTTATCATAAACATCTTTTAGTATTTTTTTAACAATACTTTTAACAGTTTTGTGAAGATATTCCGAGAAAGAATTATTTACCAAGATAAGAATTGTACATCCAAACTTCTTTCTCTTGTTCGGTAATGTAATCGCTCATTTGCGAATTGGTTCCTTCATCTCCTGCTTCATCGGTAATGTCGAGCAAATCACGTTGCAAATCGATAACGGTTTTGAAGGATTCCAGAATATTCTCAACACATTTTGTAGCATCCGAAACTTCTTTACTTTCTTTAATGGCAGAAAGTTCAAGATAATCGGAATAGTTGTGATTGGGAGTTGAACCAAGTGTTAAAATCCTTTCTGCAATTTCATCAATTTTTAAAACCAAGCTATTGTAGAGTTCTTCA
>CAYSQR010000043.1:0-13426 GCA_964433195.1 uncultured Kaistella sp.
TACCATCATTGCGTGTGGAACTTCTTGGCACGCCGGATTGATCGGCGAGTATCTCATCGAAGAATTTGCGAGAATTCCGGTCGAGGTAGAATATGCTTCGGAATTCAGATACAGAAATCCTATTATCACGGATAAAGATATTGTCATTGCAATTTCCCAGTCCGGAGAAACTGCAGATACAATGGCTGCAATAAAAATGGCAAAAGAAAAAGGAGCTTTCATATTCGGAATTTGTAATGTAGTAGATTCTTCTATTGCCAGAATCACCGATGCAGGTTCTTATACTCACGCAGGTCCCGAAATCGGCGTAGCTTCTACAAAAGCATTTACTGCACAACTTACCATTCTTTCTTTGATTGCTTTGAAATTGGGGAAACACAACGGACATTTGAGTAATCAGGAATTTATGAAACTGATTACTGAGCTTGATGCACTTCCGAAAAAAGTAGAAGAAGTTTTAGCAACCACCCACGAAATAACCAAAGAAATTGCCAAAGACTTTGTTGAGGTACAAAATTTCCTTTATTTAGGAAGAGGATATAATTTTCCTGCGGCATTGGAAGGGGCGTTGAAACTGAAGGAAATCTCCTATATCCATGCAGAAGGATATCCCGCTGCAGAAATGAAACACGGACCAATCGCTTTAATCGACGAAAATATGCCGATTGTAATCATAGCTCCGAAACAAGGACATTATGATAAAATAGTAAGCAACGTGCAGGAAATCAAAGCGAGAAAAGGAAAAGTAATTGCAGTAGTAAACAAAGGAGATACCCAGGTTTCATCAATGGCGGATTATGTCATCGAGTTTCCCGAAACCTCCGAATGTTTCTCACCGATTATTGCATCCATACCATTACAATTATTAGCATATTATGTAGCGGTATATCGGGGAGCGAATGTGGATCAGCCGAGAAACCTCGCAAAATCGGTTACTGTTGAGTAGAAAATTAGTGAACCAAATAAAATAATCTATACATTTTTACGTTTTGCAAAAAAAAATGTATTTGTTTTTTTAAAAAATTATATATTTACAGCTTAATTTCAAAAAATAGCATGAAAAGAATATTTCTTGTAATAATGGCAGCATCTTTTGCTGTAGTTTCTTGTTCCAAAGGAGGAAGATCTTCTGCCGGAAAACCGGGAGTGAAAGGAGATTTGGTACCAAGAGGCAAATCCAAATCATTCGTTGCGGAAAGACCTTACGGAATGGTAGCAATTCCGGGAGGATCATTTGTGATGGGTATGGCAGATCAGGACTTTACAAATGTTCCCGAAAGAGCAATGCCGAAAACCGTAACCGTTTCTTCATTTTTTATGGATGAAACAGAAATAACCAATGCAGAATATAGAGAGTTCATAAACTATGTTAGAGATTCTATCACAAGATCCCTACTTGCAGAAGCTGCAGGAGATGGAGGATCTACAGGAAACGGAGCATCAATAGGAGATTTTGCTTACGCTTCGAAAAAAGCAGGAGATACCAAAAATGCATATCAGGAATTTATGGAATCGCAAGGAGGAAGAAGTGGTTATGATGAATCCAAAAAATTAGATTGGAGCGTTCCTCTTCGTTGGAAAACTTCTGATTATCCCGATGCTCAGTATGCTGAAATTTTAGAATCCATATATATTCCGGCTGCAGAAAGAATCAATAATGAAAGAATTATAGATACTAGAAAATTATTGTATGCTTACCAATGGGAAGATACAGAATCTGCTGTAAAAAACAAATCAAGAGGTGCAAACTATCTTAAAAAAGAAAGCATTGCAATATACCCCGATACTACGGTTTGGATTAAGGATTTTAACTATGCTTATAACGAACCACTTTATGACGGATATTTTTGGCACAATGCCTATAAAAATTACCCTATAGTTGGTGTTACCTGGGATCAGGCAAGAGCATTCTGTAGTTGGAGAACCAAGATGAAAACCGATTGGAGTGAAAGTCAAAAAAGGAAAAAGCAAAAGCCAATGGCATTCCGTCTTCCGACGGAAGCGGAATGGGAATATGCAGCGAAAGGAGGTAAAGCAAATGCAACCTATCCGTGGGGAGGTCCTTATTTGCAGGATGATAGAGGTTGCTATCTCGCAAACTTCAAACCAAAAAGAGGAAATTATATAGAAGACGAGAAAAAAGGAACTTATACCTATACTGCTCCTGTGAAGAAATTCCCCAAAAATGGTTTTGGGTTATATGATATGGCAGGAAATGCTGCGGAATGGACGGAATCTCCTTATAATAATTCTATTTCTCAATTTTCCTCCACTTTGAATCCTCATTTATCAAATCAAGCATATAGAGAACCAAGAAAAACAGTAAGAGGAGGTTCTTGGAAAGATGTAGGTTATTTATTAATGACAGGATACAGAGATTGGGAATACAAAGATTCTGCAAGAAGCTATATCGGATTCAGAACTGTACAGGATATTCCGGAAGGTGCAGCAAAATTTAAAAAGAGAACTAACTAAATAAAACAAATAATAATTAACTATTAAAAAAATCAAAAGACATGTTTAAAACTAAAGAAGGAATTACAAATTTCATTTACTCGTTTGGTGCTTCAATCGTAATTTTAGGAGCATTATTTAAAATGACACATTGGCATGTAGGATTCATAACCGGTAACGTAGCACTTGCTACAGGTTTGATTGTGGAAGCATTAATATTTTTATTCTTTGCATTCGATCCACCTGCGAAAGATGAGCACTATGCTTGGGAAAATGTTTACCCTGAATTGTTGGATCACGATGCTTCCGGTGCAAAACATTCTAAATCTGGAATGCAATTGGCAGAAGTGAAAGAATTGGAAACATCATTGTCAGATAGATTGGACAAAATGCTTGCCGATGCAAAATTGGATGTAAGTCTTTTTGAAAGACTGAGAACAGGAATAGATAAATTCTCTAATTCTGTTGACCAGATTAATCAAACGGTTGATGTTACTTCTGCTACACAGAAATACAACGATCAGTTGATATTGGCTTCAAGTCATCTTGAAAGCATCAATGCTCTTTATTCGCTACAACTGGAACACGGTAAAACACAAACCGAATACAGCAAAAAATATGTAGAAGATATGCAAAAATCTGCTGCTCATTCAGAAAAATTCAATGAAGAATTATCCGGATTAACTTCTAACCTTAATAATCTTAACAGAGTTTACGGCGGAATGCTTAGTGCAATGAAATCATAGTTTTCTAACCATTATATATAAAATTTAAAAATTACTAACAAAATTTACTAAAAATGGCACAAGGAAAACAGACAGCACGTCAGAAGATGATCAATTTGATGTATCTCGTCTTTATTGCGATGCTTGCAATGCAGATAGACCAAGAGATCATCAGATCTTATAAAGATACCACACAATCTTTGGAACATACAAGAATCCTCACGGAGAATAATAACAATATCTTTAAGATGACTTTAGCTGCGAAAGCAGAAAACTCACCCGAAACTTTTGGACAAGCTAAGACCGATTATGACGGTTTGATGGTAAAAGCAAATACTTTGGTAAGTATGATTGAAGGAATAAAAGGAGAGTTGAGCAAAAATGCAGAGTATGATAAAAATCAACCGGACATTTCTGAAAGTTTTGCAGCACTCAACAATACAGAACCGGCTACAAATGCCTTCTTTGCAGATGGTGATGAAAATAAACCGTCTAAAACTGCAATAGATCTGAAAGCTAAAATAGAGGATTTTAAATCCTATATCAACCAGACTTTCGGATCGAACCCCGATATGAAAAGTGTAGTTGATAGAACCAATCAACAGATGGTTACTGAATTTTCTGCTAAGGATAAAAAGATGAGCAATAACAAAAACTGGTTGCAATATAAGTTTTATAACCAGCCACTTATGGCTGCTTTATCTAATCTGGAAGTGATACAGTCTTCTGCAAGAGGAATACAGGGAGATGCATTATCATTGATGCTTCAGGAAAAAGTAGATGCAAATATCAAGTTTAATGCTTATGATGCTGTTGTTGCAGCACCGGATGTGATTCTGCAAGGAGAAAAAGCAGAAGCAAAAGTATATATAGGAACTTATGCAAAAGACTTCCCGATAACGATTACAGGAGTTGATAGAACTGCAGACGGACAAGGATTCAAATCATTGAATACCGGTTCTGTAGGGCAACAGACTTTCAGTGGGAAAATCTCATTTACAGATACTAAAGGTAAACTTGTTGAATTACCTTTTACACATACCTATAATGTAATTGCAGGTGCACACGAAGTGAAACTTCAAAGCGGAGCATTGGTTACTGCGGATAAAATGAAGGTATTGTATCGTGGTATCCAGAATCCTGTTTCAGGTTCTATCTTAGGAGCAGATAATTCACAGGTTACGCTATCCGCTTCAGGAGGTTCGGTAACAGGAGGAAGAGGACAATGGATGGTAACTCCGGGATCAGGAAATATGGTTAAATTGACGATTTCAGGGAGAGATCCGAAAGGGAAAGGAATTTCAGAATCTTTTGATTTCAAAATCAAAGATCTTCCAACTCCGATTGTGAATTTCAATGCTTATAAAGGAGAATCGGTAGTTTCTATGTCTTCAGATGATATTTCGAGACAGTTTATTTCT
This sequence comes from uncultured Kaistella sp., assembly GCA_964433195.1. Lineage (GTDB taxonomy): Bacteria > Bacteroidota > Bacteroidia > Flavobacteriales > Weeksellaceae > Kaistella. Next base: position 4,601 of record CAYSQR010000043.1, read on the forward strand.
GCGAATATGCCACCGGATTTTGATTGGACTCCACCGCCGGTAACTTATACCGTAAATAGTTTTATGTTTAAGGTTCCTGGTAAAGCAGGAAGATCGGTATCAGGAAATTCCCTAAGTTCTATTACAGATTTGACTAAAAATTTAAGATCTGGTGATATGGCTTTAATATATGAGGTTAAAGTAACGGCAACAGGTTCCAGTGGTAATCAGGTAGCAAAAAAACTTCCAAACCTTGTAATAAATGTTCGATAATTTAGTTATTATATTGAACAATCAATTTTAAGTTTTATTAAATCGTATGAAAAAGTTTGTAGCGTTATTTTTAATTCTTAGTTTCTTTTGTGTAGATGCACAGAAAAAGAAATCTACGACAAAGAAAAAACCAAAGGCGAAAACAACCAAAACTAAGGCAGCTCCCAAAGAGGAAGAACCTGTTGCGGTTGTAACTCCTGTTCCCGAAGAAGTTCCGGAACCGGATTATCCTATCAATTCGTTATCAATTCTCAATGCAAAATCTCCGGCATCTTTTAGGAAATACAGAGACCTAAACCTCGTTAAAAAAGGCGATTCTATGGTTTCCGTGAAAAATACACCTATTCCGTACGGATTTATTGATGATAAGGATATCCTGAAAAGTGTTGTCGTATGGGAAATTATTGATATGAATGAGAAGCTGAATCAACCGTTTTATCATAATGAAGATGGTTTGGTTTCTAAAAATAAATCTCTTTATCAGATTTTGTTTGATGCCATCAATGAAGGAAAAATTACCGAAGTATATGATGACGAACTTTTTACTACAAGATTAAAAAAAGAGGCAATCAAGTCAAGAATTAAAAAGGAGGGAATACGTGAATCGGTCGTTGATTATGTTCGGGGCGAAGGAAAAATGACGGATAAACAAATAGACGACTTTATCGGAATATATAATACTTTCAAAGATGATTCCGGAAATTTCGATCTCATAAGAGCTGCAGGAAAAATGACGGATGCTGAACTTGGACAGTTTATCGATACCAAGACTACAAAAACCGAAGATATTAAAGCGTTGAAAATTAAAGGTCAATGGTATATAGACCGTAGAGATTCCCAAATGAAATACCGTTTGATAGGAATTGCCGCAATGGGAGAAGATGCTTCTATGAAAGGACAGACTGATCCAAATGGACAACCATTGCCTGTAGAACTTGTTGACTTGTTCTGGGTATATTATCCGGATGCGAGAGAAGTCCTTGCAAACAATGTGGTTTTCAACAGCAAAAACCTTTCTTCTGATATCACGTATGATGATTTGCTCAATGCAAGAAGATTTTCATCAATCATCTATAAATCGGATAACGGTATGGGAAATGGTGTCATCAAAGATTATATACCGAGAGATGCCGATGAACAGCTGGAAGAAAGTGAAAGAATAAAAATGCAGATTTTACAAATGGAAAACGATATGTGGAATTATTAATCATTTCCGTTTGAGAATATCACAAAACCTGAGTATCTTTACTCAGGTTTTTTTATGATGGATACAGCAGATTATATTATTGTCGGAGATGGTTATGCAGCGATGTTCTTTGCACATCAGCTGATGATAAATGATAAATCCTTCGTCTTGTTTTCTGAAGGTAAGAAAAGTGCATCGCAGATTTCCGCAGGAATCATTAATCCGGTGGTGCTTAAAAAATTCACTACTTTTTGGCTTGCCAAAGAACAGATTGATTTTTTGGAGAAAACATTGTCTGAAATAGAAACCTATACCAGGAAAAATTATCTCATTCGAGAGCATATCCATAGAATTTTTCACGACGAAAAAGAAAAAGAACTATGGCTTAAAAAATCGGAATCTCAAGATTTATTACCCTTTTTGAATAAAAATTTTTCATCCTCAGAAACCATTAAAAATACTTTCGGAACAGGAGCTGTAAATCATTCGGCGAGATTGGATGTATCCCATTTTTTTGAAGATATTTTATCTTATTTAAAAGAAAATAATTTCCTTATCCGTGAAAAGTTCGACTATGCCCGACTCAAAAAAAATGAATATAAAAATCTTCAATATAAAAATATCGTTTTCTGTGAAGGAATGGGGGTAAAAGAAAATCCTTTTTTCAGTGAAATTCCGGTAATTCCCAATAAAGGTCATCATTTGAAAGTAAAAATCTCCACCGAAATTCCCAATCAGCATACGCTGAAAAAGAAACATTTTTTGTTTCCTTTAAATGAAGAAATTCATTATTACGGCGGAACTTATGATCCAAATGAAAGAAACAACGAAATCGATGATTTTGCAAAACAACAGCTTATTGACGGACTTTCGGAATTTTATCCGTACGATTTTGAAATTGCGGAAGTGAATTTCGGTTTCCGACCAACGGTAAAAGATCGAAGACCGATTTTGGGAAACCATCCGGAACATAAAAACTTTTATGTCTTCAACGGACTTGGTGCAAGAGGAATCCTCAACGGATGTTATTTTTCAAAAAAACTTTTCGAGCATATCGAAAACGGAAAACCGCTTCATCCGGAAGTAGATTTGAAGAGATTTGGGAGGTAAAAATCCGTATGATTTTTCAGGAATATTAAAATTCATTAAACCCTCAATTGTCGGTTAATACTCTGTTCCAAAGAAATAAAGGTTTCGGTTCTGGTTACTCCTTTCAGTTTTTGGAGCTTGTTCAGTATTTCCATCAAATGGTCATTATCAAGACACAAAACCTTTAGGAAAATGGTGTAATTTCCTGTGGTATAATGTGCTTCCACAACTTCATTGATTTCCTTTAGAGCTTTTACGGCATCGTGATAATGACTTGGTTGCTCCAAAAAAACACCTATATAAGACACTACTTTGTAACCTATTTTTCTTGGATTAAGAAAGGATACGGTATTGTCGATAATACCTGCAATTTCTAGTTTTTTTATTCTTTGATGTACTGCAGTTGTAGAAATTCCTACATTTTTGGAAATATGAATTAAAGAAGTCTTTACGTTATCCATCAACATATAGATGATTTCTTTATCAATGGAATCTAATTCGTATCCTGTGTTAGCTGAACTTTTCATTTTTTTTCTGTTTAATGTTATTTTAATCTTGTAATGACCGGAAAACAAACGATTGATTTTTCATAATAGAACGGAAAATCCGGTTGATTTTTTTTGAAATAAATATTTAGTCAAAAAGTAAGCCATCTTTATGAAAAAACGTTGAAAATATTTTGTTATTATACAAATTAAGACAGGTTTTTGTTAAAATTTTATTAAAATTTTCATTAAAAAGAATATTTTTTAAACTTCCGTTATCGGGATTTTCATTAAAATTTCAACAGATGAATTTGCCTGTCTGTTTTTTGATTGTACTTGGTTTATTGATAATTCTCATTTTGAAAACTCCACCGAAAAGTCTAAATTTGGAAAAATTATACTCCTATGAAAATTATTTTAAGTATTGTTTTATTGGTTTGTTCTACACTTTTTGTTGCACAACAAACAAAGACAGAGAGTATAACGGTAACAGAAAATCTCGATAAATCCTACAAACCGATAATGAAGGTGGCAAATATTATGTTAATTACAGGAAGTGGATTGATTGTAGTGGGCGGAATTATCATACTCACTGACAATTCAAAAAACAGCGGATGGTCAGTTATTTCGGGAAGCGAGTTTATCGGAGGTTTATTAATTGCATCGGGAGTTATTATTGATTTGGTGTCTATTCCGTTTTACGTTTCCGCATATATTAAAAAACGAAAATTTAAATTATCGCCAACTATTACTTTTCATCAACAAAAAATCACTCAGATTCCTGTTACCAATTTTGGGATTGCCATCAGTTTTTAGAATACTGATTTTTGTCATTTTCACTAAATATTTGCTAATGAAATGATGTTTATCATCTCAAATTTCTTTGTTTATGCTTAATTTTGAAGCAATAAAATAATTGCAATGATTAATTATGTAAACGTCGAAGAAGCGGTATCGGTAATAAAAAGTGGTGACAGAATTTTTTCTCACGGAAGTGCTTGTACCCCGAATTTTTTAATCAATGAATTAGCAAAACAATCATCAAGATTAAAAGATATTGAATTTGTTTCCATCACACAACAAGGAAATGTAGAAGTTGCAAAACCTCAGTATAAAGATAGTTTTTACATCAATTCATTGTTTGTTTCCACTCCGGTTCGAGAAGCTGTAAATTCTGAACGTGGTGATTTTGTCCCGGTTTTTTTAAGTGAAATTCCTACACTTTTCAAAAAAGGAATTTTACCGATTGATGTCGCAATGATTACAGTTTCTCCTCCCGATAATCACGGTTATTGTACTTTGGGAACTTCTGTAGATGTGGCGAGAAGTGCGGTAGATACGGCGAAAATAATCATTGCACAGGTAAATCCGAGAATGCCGAGAACTCACGGAGACGGAATGATTCACGTTTCCCGAATTCACAAAATGGTTTGGAGCGAGGAAGAACTTTTAACGGTAGATTATGGTGCAAAAGTGGGAGAGGAAGAACTCTTAATCGGAAAAAACGTGGCGGAACTCATTGATGATAAATCGACTTTGCAAATGGGAATCGGAACCATTCCCGATGCGGTTCTGAAATGTCTTCATAATCACAAAGATTTGGGGATACATACCGAAATGATTAGTGATGGAATTGTAGATTTGGTTGCGAATGATGTGATTAATAATAAATTTAAAGGAACACATCTCAACAGAACGATTACGAGTTTTGCGTTCGGAACCAGAAAATTATATGATTATATTGATGACAATCCTTCGTTTGCATTTATGGATGTGGAACACGTGAATTACCCCATCAACATTATGAAAAACAAAAAAATGGTCGCCATCAATTCTGCCATCGAAATTGATTTAACAGGACAGGTTTGTGCGGATTCTATCGGGACTTTCCAGTTCAGCGGAATCGGCGGACAAATGGATTTTATGCGTGGAGCTGCACTTTCCGAAGGAGGAAAACCGATTATCGCCATCTCATCGAGAACAAAAAAAGGTATTCCGAGAATTGTTCCGTTCCTAAAACAAGGAGCAGGAGTGGTAACAACAAGAGGACATATCCATTACGTTGTAACCGAATTTGGCACAGCTTATCTTTATGGTAAAAATCTTCGTCAAAGAGCAAAAGCACTCATCGATATTTCACATCCCGATGACAGAGAAATGTTGGAAAAAGCAACTTTCGAGCGGTTTAAAAGTCTTTAATTTAAGCATAAAAATTCCCGAAATTTTCGGGGTTTTTATGTTACTTTGTCAAAGTTTTCAGAAGCATTTTTGTACTTTGACAAAGAACTTGTGATAAAATAAAAACTACATAAGTCACATAAGATTTAGATTAAAACCGTGAAAAATAAAAAGAACACAAAGATGAAAATAATAGATTTTCAATCTAATGTGTTCTTAGCTTGTCGAAGGATGAAACTTTATGATTTTAATTATTGATTTCTAATGTGTTAAAATATAAAATGGAATAACATTAAACATTCTCAAAGTTTTAATATTATTTTCTCGGGTTTTACTTTCCTGTAAAAATTTCTTTTCGGAAACTTCCGTCGGAATTTGGTAATTCCACTACGATTTTTTCCTCTTCGAGATAACCCAAAGTTTGAGTTCCGTTACTAAGCTGAACTCTGTACACTCCTTTTTTTGTTGATTCTCTGAAAGTGGCGTAAGCAACGGAATTGTTCGGATCTGCAAGAATAAATTGTCCTTCGGAAAGAAAGATTTTATTCAAAACCAAAGAACCGTTGCTGTAGATTATTGCATTGGTTTCTGTTTTTGTTTCTACCTTTATTTCTGCTTTTGTAATTTCGTTTTTCTGTAAAGGATTGGAAACGGGAATTGTTTTTGTGGCAATTTCGAGAGCTTCCTGCATTCCTGATTCAAAATCTTTGATGCTTGATTTCCCTTCCAAAGTTGCTACGGTTTTGTTGTGACAATCTGTAAAATCTACGTTTATTTTATTTTTCATAAAATTACTGGTGTCGCGGATTTCGGCTTTCAAGGTTTCGCAATTAAATTCAATCATATCATTAATGATAACGAATTTTTTGGCTTTCAGTTTTTTGGCTAACAAATCATCCAGATTATATTTATTGACTTTAGAATCTGCAAATTCTTTAGGAATATAGATGTATTGGTAATCGGAAATATTTTGCCCGTAAACAGCTGCAAACAAAAATATTAATGATAATTGCAGAACTTTTTTCATAAATTTTATTTTAAGTAAAGTTAAATTAATTCCGGAAATCTCCCATATCCAACTTCAGAGAAAAGAAATTGGAATAGAAATTAGAACCGCCGATTCCGGAATTGGTAATCGCATAATCGAGCGTTAAACCCATATATTTTATCCCGATTCCTGCACTTGGCTGAAAAGAAACTTTTCTTTTCAAACTTTCTATATCCGTTACATTCTGAAAACGGTTGATTCCCACTCTCACGAAAATCATATTTTGGAATTTCAGTTCAGCTCCTGCATAAGGAGTTATACTTGCAAAATCTGTAGAAATCAAAGCTGATGTTTTGGCAAAATCAATATTCAGTCCTGCTTCCGGAAGAAGCTCCAGATCACGGTTGATTTCATAATTCCGGCTCATTCCTACATTCAGTTTCGGCATTGTAAGTTCCATTTTATCTTTCGGAGCGGGATTAAATTCTTCTCCGTTTACTATCGCCGAAAGTTCTTTCTGGTTCACTGTCCAAAAATTAACGGTAGTTGTCGCATCTCTCAACATCGCCCCGTAATTCCAGCCGGATTCTGCGTGATAGATCATTCCCAAATCAAATCCGAAACCATAACCGCTCGCAAATTTTCCTACATTTCTATAAACTAATTTCGCATTTACTCCCACATCAAGTCGCTGATTTCCATCCGGATGAAAAGCGTAGGAAAGCAATGCTGCGTAATCGGATTGGGAAAAACTTGTAATTCTGTCGTAATCTATATTTCCTTCGGAATCAATCATTTGTGTGGTATTCAGAATGTTATCTACACCAAGACGAACTACGGAAATTGCAAAAACTCCGCCTTTGCTGTCCACAGGTTTTGCATAAGCGATGTAATCATATTTCGCAATAGATTCAAAATATTCCGCGTGCATCGCCGCACCTTGCCAATCTCTCTCTATTGACAATAAACCTGCAGGATTCCACATCGGAGAGTAAACATCGTCCTGATTAGAAATTACCGCACCTCCCATAGCAAGACCTCTTGCTCCTGCTCCTATATTCAGAAATTCGTTGGAATATTTTCTTATAATCTGAGCATCTGAAAAAATGCCTGAAAAAATAATGATTACCAAAAATATTTTTTTCATCAATTTTCTACTTTTGTTGTGGCTGTATTTTTTCTTGCTTTAATGACACCATTCGCAATAATAGCTAAAATCATAATGAATGATGCGATATAAAAAACTCCGCTCATTTGTTCGGATTCTCCAAAGATAAAAAAAGCAAGAATAATCCCATAAACCGGCTCCAAATTCACGGTTAAAATCAAAGTAAAAGGCGAAATATATTTCATCAGTTTTACCGATTCCAACATAGGAAATGCCGTAAAAACACTTGCCAATAAAATAATTAACGCTAAATCACGGTAACTTATTTCGTTCATCCTGAAAATTTGTCCTGTCAAAAGATAAAAAACAGTCAGAATCAAAAAGCCCGAAAAAATCTCATAGAAAATAATATTTCCCGAACTTGTTTTCCCGAAAATTTTACCATTGAAAACCGAAAATATAGTCCCGAAAAGTGCCGTGAGAATCCCGAAGAAAATACCCTCTTTATATTGAAATTCCGTTTTGAAGATTAATCCCATACAAATCACGATGACAATTCCCATCACGACTTCCGAAATGTCGATTTTCCTTTTAAAAATCACAGGTTCCAGAATGGAGGCAAAAAGGGTGGAAAGCGAAAGACAACTCAGTGCAATGGAAACATTGGAAATTTTGATGGAATAAAAAAAACACAGCCAGTGAAACGCCATAAAACCACCGATTACAGAAAGCTGAATCAGGAGTTTTTTTGAAATTTTCAGACTTTCCCGCTTGAAAAAACGGATAAAAATAAACAGAAAAAATGCCGCAAAAGACATCCTGTAAAAAACCAGAATCTGTGCATCTGCAGAAATGAGTTTTCCCAGAATCGCCGTAAATCCCCACAGAAATACAATAAGATGCAGCCGGAAAAGAGCAGATTTTTGGAGCATTTTTACTCGGTTTTTTTAATTTTTGCAAATCTACAAATCAAAATTCACATTTCCCGATTATCTTTTATGTTAAAGCATTTATTCCCCGAAACAAAAAACCCCGAAAATCTTTAGAATTTTCGGAGCTTTCAAATAATAAACTATTAAAAAAAATAAATTTAGGAATTGTATGACTAATTCATAAAATTATTTGTAACTCTATAATCTAACGAAAAAACGAAAAGAATATTATATCGAAAAATCATTAAGAATGTTAAATTTTCTTAATTAATTTTCTGAAACTCAAATAATTACTTCAAAGTATTATCATCAAAGGAATTATAATTAAATATCTTATCTTTAGAAAAATTTTTTTAAGGATGGATTTGGAGTTTAATAAAAGGGAAGATCAGAATAAATTAAAATTAGCAGAAATCAACAGATTATTCTCGGAAATAAAAAAAGGAGGCGGAGAAAAACGCCTTCAGAAACAACGTGATGAAGGAAAATTAACTGCCCGTGAAAGAATAGAATATCTTCTCGATAAAAATTCGGATTCCATCGAAATCGGTGCTTTTGCAGGTTACGAAATGTACCCCGAACATGGCGGTTGTCCCGCAGGTGGCGTA
>CAYSQR010000044.1:0-5336 GCA_964433195.1 uncultured Kaistella sp.
TTCAAATTCAAGCCTGATTTGAGAAACCTGTTTATTGGATTCTTCGTTAAGAATACTGTCTTTAACAACATTATATAACTGCAAATAATTGTACGCGCTTTTGAAATTTGAATTAATGCTATCTAATTTTGATAAACCTTTGTAGATATATTGAAGATAATATTTGTTCCCTGTTTCCCTGGCATTTTGCAGCCCTTTTTTGTAGAATGTTTCAGATAACCCGTAATTGCTTTTTTTGAGATTCAGTTCTCCCAGATTGATGTATGTGCTAGTTACTATTGATTTGTTCCCAAGTTCAAGAGCAAGCTCAAGCCCTTTTTTTGCATATTTTTCTGCTTCATTAAGCTTTTCCATTTCAGAGTATATATTTCCAATCATTATATAGCTGATTGATATGCCCGGTTTATCAGGAGTTGAACTCCGCAAAAAAGCAAATCATATTCCTGCCTGTATTTTCATAACCTCTCATCCCGAATTTGCTGTGGAAAGCTTTGAGCTGGAAACTCTTGATTTTATCGTAAAACCTTTGAAATTTAACCGTTTTGAACAAACGATGAGAAGAATTGAAGATTTTTTTGAAATCAGAGAAAAAGCCCATCTTTTCGAATCCAGCATTGGCGGAGATGTGATTTATATTAAAGACGGTCGCGAACAAATCAAGGTAAAGCTCCACGAAATCCTGTATCTGGAAGCATTGAAAGATTACACGAAAATTATAACTCCGAAAAAAAAACACTGCGTACTTACAAGTATCGGCAATTTGCTGAAAGAACCACAGTTTCAATCTTTTATTAGGATACATCGCAGTTTTGCCGTTCAAAAAAATTTTATCGAGAAAAAATTACCCGCTGAAATCCTCCTAAACAACGGAACCACGATTCCGATAGGAAGAAGCTATAAGGACAGCTTAAATTTCATTTTATGAAAATCCCGGTTTTTATATTGACTTGCCTTTTTCCTGTCATTGTTTTTTCTCAAAACAAAGCAGTTGAGCAACTTTTGCAGAAACTTTCCGAACATCCGAAAGAAGACACTGCTAAAGTAAATTTTATGCTACAGCTGAGTGCCGCCTATTTTGGGGTGGATACACAAAAACAATCCGAAACCGCAAAAGAAGCATTTGTTCTCAGCAACAAGCTGAATTTCAAAAAAGGAATAGCGGAATCTTTAAAACTGCAAGGAGCCGCCAATATTTCTTTGGGAGATTACAAAACAGCAGAATCGTATTTTACAGAATCACTGAAAACATTTCAAAGCATCGGTTATAAACCGGGAATCGTAACTTGCTACGCCAATTTGGGAACCGTAAAACTTTACCAATCGCTTTATCCTGAAGCATTGAAATTTTATCAGACTTCCATCCGTTATGCAGAGAAATCAGGAGATTACAAAAATGCGGGACTTGCCTATACAAATATGGGAATCATCTACAGCGAGCTGAAAAATTATGATTTGGCATTAACACAGTTTAATCTTGCCTTGAAAAACCACATCAAATCCAAAAACGAAAACGGAATTGCCGCCTGTTATTCCAACATTGGGACGGTTTATTTCAAGCAGGAAAATCTTCCGGCGTCACTTCAATATTATCAGTTGGCTTTAGAAAAAAACAGGGAAATCGGGAATCAGATAAACATTGCAAGAGAATACAGCAACATCGCAAGTCTGTATATGAAACAAAATAATTATGAAAAAGCATTTGACAATATAAATTATGCACTGAAAATCAATCAGGAATTTAAAAATAAAAAAGGAATTTCCCTTAATTATCAAGGTTTGGGAGAATTTTATCTTCACGAAAATAAGCCGGAAGAATCGTTAAGTTATTTTTCTAAAGCTCTTAAAATTGCTTCGGAAATCGGAGCAAAAGATGTTCAAAGAGATACTTTCAAAAGTTTAAGCGAATTGTACGAGAAAAAGCAAAAAGCAAAAAGCAGACAGTGCTTATTATTATTTCAAAAAATACACCGACATCAAAGAGACACAGGATAATGAAAACAACAGAAAGCAAATTTCGCGTCTGGAAATACAGTATGAATTTGATGCAAAAGAAGAGAAATATAAAAACCAACAGATTTTAGATGGAGAAAGATTAAAGAAAAATCAATTGCAGCTCAAGCAAAATCAGCTATTGCTGAACATCAACAATTTAAAATTAAGCGAAAGCAACAAAGCCAGAGATTTGGCACATCTGGATTACCTGAAAACACAGGCAGAGTTGAAAAATGAACAATTAGAATCCGGTGTTCGCAAAAAACAATTGGAAATTTCCAAAAAAGAAATCCTACTTAAACAAAACGAAATCAAAGTCAACCAGCTTGAATTAGCCGCAAAAGAAAAGCAAAAATGGTTTTATATCATTGGTCTTAGTTTACTTCTGGTCATCGGAGGAATGTTTTTTTACCAAAGTAGAAATCGCAAAAAGAACAACGAAAAACTGCAGCTTCTGAACAATGAATTAGATAAAGCCGACAAAAACAAAATGCGGTTTTTCGGAATTCTGAACCACGATTTGCGAAGTCCGGTCGCTTCATTGGTTCATTTTCTTCATCTGCAAAAAAATAATCCGGAATTGATGGATGAAGAAACCAAAAACCGATTGAGCAACCAAACCGCAACTTCCGCAGAACGCCTTTTACAACAGATGGAAGATTTGCTTCTGTGGTCGAAATCGCAGATGGAAAAATTTGAAGCAGAGAAAAAACAGTTTCCGGTAAAAGAATTGTTCGCCGAGCTGAAAAATGAATTTATCTGGATTTCGGATACCGAATTAATTTTTGAAAATTTATCCGATTTAAAATTGTTTTCAGATAAAGAATACCTGAAAACAATTTTGCGAAATCTTATCGGAAATGCCGTGAAAGTCTTGGAAAACAAACCCGAAGCAAAAATATTGTGCGTTGCAGAAGACGTTTCGGATTTTATAAAAATATCCGTAAAAGATAACGGAGGAGGAACGGAAATCGAAAAATTCAAAGCATTGTACAGCGACAAAGAAAGCATCGGAATCAAGCAAGGTCTTGGTTTGCACGTTATCCGTGATTTGTGTAACGCAATTAATGTAGAAATCGAGGTAAAAACCGATAAAGAAATTGGCGAAACCGAAATCTCACTCTTCATAAAAAAAACATAAAATTTCGTATCCGATAAATCTTATTTTTCACAAAAATTCATATCTTTTCCAAATTAAAATTGATTCAAGATTCAAGATTCAAGATTCAAGATTCAAGATTTAAAATTTACAAATAACCATCACAAAATAAATGGAATTATACTACTCTTTTTCGGTACTCATCGTTTTGGCTTCTCTTTTTGCATACATCAATTACCGTGTTCTGAAACTTCCCAGTGCAATAGGAATAATGGTAATTGCCATTATTGTTTCGGTTTTTCTGGTGTTATTCGGCGAAACAATTCTGCCGAGAACTTTTGGGAAACTTCACAAACTCATCAATAATTTTGATTTTACCGAAGTTCTGATGGGAGCAATGCTCAACTTTCTGCTTTTTGCAGGAGGAATCCATATCAACATCAAAGATTTGAAAGAACAGTTTACACCGGTTCTTATTTTTGCAACAGTTGGTGTCGTGATTTCCACTTTTGCGGTTGGTTTCGGAGCTTATTATCTACTGCCATTTGTAGGGATTTCTATGCCGCTGATTTACTGTCTGGTTTTCGGAGCTTTGATTTCTCCAACCGATCCTGTTGCGGTTCTCAGTATCCTGAAACAAGCAAATGTTTCCAAATCTCTGGAAACCAAAGTTGCCGGAGAATCGCTTTTCAATGATGGAATGGCGGTTGTTGTTTTTACTGTAATTTTACAACTTGCCATCGGAAAAGAAATAGATTTGACGGCAGAAAGCATCGGACTTTTACTGTTGAAAGAAGCAGGAGGAGGTTTGTTTCTGGGTGTTCTTTTAGGATTTTCTGCATCAAGAGCAATGCGTGTTGTGGATGATTATATTATTTCCGTACTCATCACACTTTCTGTTGTAATGGGAGGTTATCTCATTGCACATTCGCTTCATCTTTCCGCACCATTGGCGATGGTTGCAGCGGGTTTGTTTATGGGAAACTTCAGTGTAAAATTCAATATGAAATCCGAAACACAGGATTATCTTCTGAAATTCTGGGAACTCATCGACGAGATTATGAATGCCGTTTTGTTCCTTTTCATCGGGTTTGAATTACTGCTCATCAAAGACCTGAATGAATATCTTCTTGCAGGAGGAATTTGTATTCTCATCGTTTTAATTGCAAGATGGATTTCCATTTTTTTTCCTACAAAATTTATGAGCATCAAGACAAGATTCAGTCCGCAAACCGTGAAAGTTTTGGTTTGGGGAGGAATCCGCGGTGGAGTTTCCATTGCTTTAGCATTATCTATTCCGCAAAATGAATACAGCAATATTATTATCAGTATTACGTATTGTGTGGTTGTATTTTCTATTGTCGTTCAGGGACTTACGATTGCGAAAGTTGCCAATCCGAAGATGATTGCAAAGGAAGAAAAAATATTGGAAACCGAGGAATAGATTTTTTTTAAATGGCAAATATTACAAATCAAATCACTAAAGCCCTTCAATTTCTTGCGATTCCCGAAAAAGCAGAATTTCTTCCGAAGTTTTTCAAAACAGGAAAAGGCGAATATGGAGAAGGCGATAAATTTCTTGGGGTAATTGTTCCCGACCAAAGAAAAATTGCCAAGGAATTTTACAGCAAAATTTCACTGGAAGAATTGAGTGAATTATTGTCTTCTGAAATTCACGAACATCGTTTGACAGCTCTGCTTATTTTGATTCACAAATTTGAAAAATCAAAAGATAGAAAAGAGCAAAAGAAAATCGTAGATTTCTATCTGAAAAACACGAAATACATCAACAACTGGGATTTGGTGGATTCGTCTTGTTACAAAATTATCGGGCGATATTGTTTTGAAAATCAGGATTCTAACATTCTGGAAAAATTTGCCGATTCCGAAAATATGTGGGAAAAGCGAATGGCGATTGTAGGAACGATGTTTTACCTCAAAAAAGGAAAATTCGATTTAACAAAAGAATTTGCCCTAAAAAATCTGCATCATTCCCACGATTTGATGCACAAAGCAAACGGATGGCTTCTCCGCGAAATGGGAAAAAAGAACGAAGACGAACTTTTGGATTTCCTGAAAATCCATTACAAAACAATGCCGAGAACAACTTTACGATACGCTATCGAAAAATTAGATGAAGAACTTCGGCAGGATTTCCTGAAAGGAAGAAGCAATTATACCTTCAATCTTTAAAGAATTTAACATTTATTTAACATATTTTACTACCTTTGCTTTTCGCAATTGG